>PABD01000267.1 GCA_002702685.1 Planctomyces sp. | reverse complement strand
CAAAAATTGAAATCAATGATGCTGGCAATGGGGATGTTGTCCCCCGCGGTTCAATTGAATCCGCCTTCGCCGGTCACCGGCTGATAACAGGTGACGTGGCTCCTTTTCGCTGCTGAAGAACTCTTTCCGCGCTTTGCCTGCGCTGCCTGAACATGGGTGAGTACGCTTGCTCCCTTCTTTCAGGCCACACGAGATGTCTGAGCTCTACCTGCCATTTTTCAATCGCGCCTGATGTTGCGCGTTGGGACTGCCGGCTGAGTTTCTCCGAATCAATCTCTCACCGGGCAGATGTGCGATTCGATTAAACGGCCGCGCGCTTACGGCCAGTAGTTCAATTGTATACAGCCACGCATACCTTCGCGACCAGTGGTCGACGTCTGGAATGACTTGCGTTTCGCGCGCAGTCACGATCGAGTCCCCTACCGCCACTGGTCCGAATTGTTCCGAAAACCCACCGCTCAATATCTGCCGTTCGAAAGCTGAGGCTCGTCGATCCGGTTGGGTTTTCGGAATCTAATTGTGCCCAACTTTCTAATTCCATGCGAGCAAGACTTATGTCGAATACGCGACTGACGAACTATTCGTTATCGAATTTGCCCAAAGATTTGTCGGCCGGGGTGGTCGTTTTTCTGGTTGCATTGCCTCTCTGTCTCGGCATCGCCGTCGCCTCAGGAGTCGATCCCTTTGCGGGTTTGCTGGCCGGTATCATCGGCGGCCTGGTGGTGGGAGCCATCAGTGGTTCCCATACCAGTGTGAGCGGTCCCGCGGCCGGTCTGGTGGCGATTGTGATTGCCCAGATTCAGGCCCTGGGGTCATTTGAAACATTCCTGCTGGCAGTCTTCATCGCCGGCATTCTGCAACTCGGGCTTGGCGTGATTCGCGCCGGTAACCTCTCCTCTTTCTTTCCCACCAGCGTAATTAAGGGTCTGCTGGCGGCGATCGGGGTGATTCTGATTCTCAAACAGATTCCGCACCTTTTCGGGCACGATACCGACCCGGAAGGGGAAATGTCCTTCAGTCAACCGGACAAAGAAAATACGTTCAGCGAAATCGCGGCCACGCTCACTGATGAAATTTCTCTGGGAGCCACGGTCATTGGTCTGTCATCGGTAGCCCTCCTGGTCGTCTGGGACAAAGCCAGATTCATGAAAAAAGTGCCGCTCCCGGCGCCGCTCTTCATCGTTCTGCTGGGTGTCGGACTACAACTGTTCTTCCGCGAGCTCGGCGGAAAATGGTTCATTGCGGATTCGCACCTCGTGGCGGTGCCGGTTGCTGAGTCCGCGAGCGACTTTTTCCAATCGTTCAAATTTCCCCGGTTCAACGAGTTGGCCAACCCTCAAGTTTATATTGCCGCGGTAACCGTAGCGATTGTCGCTTCACTTGAAACGCTGTTGAACCTCGAGGCGGTCGACAAAATCGACCAGGAAAAACGCTCATCACCCGCAAACCGAGAACTGATTGCCCAGGGTGCTGGGAATATGATCGCAGGACTGGTGGGTGGGCTGCCGGTCACCTCCGTGATTGTGCGAAGCTCGGTGAACGTCAATATGGGGGCGAAGACCAAGCTCTCTGCGCTTTTCCACGGAGCCCTGTTGCTCGTTTTCGTGATGTTCTTCGCGAATTACCTCAATATGATTCCGCTCGCTTCACTGGCGGCGATTCTCATGGTGACTGGTATCAAACTGGCGAGCCCCAAGCTGGTCAAGCAGATGTGGGACGAAGGTCGCTACCAGTTCATTCCTTTTATTGTGACGTTGGTCGCGATCGTCTTCACTGACCTGTTGATCGGGATTCTGATCGGACTGGCAACGGCCCTGGTTTTCATCCTGACTTCGAACGTGCGCCGTCCGATTCGCCAGATCGTGGAGACTCACCTCGATGGCGATATTCTCCACGTTGAACTGGCGAACCAGGTCAGCTTTCTGAACAAGGCGGCGCTCGACAAACTGTTCAACGATCTGCAGCCCGGTCAGAACGTACTGATCGATGCCTCGACGACCGATTACATCGATCCGGATATTCTGAGTCTCATCCGTGATTTCAGGGACGAGATCGGGCCGAGTCGCGGAGTCGGAGTCAGTCTGCGCGGCTTCAGGAAAAAATACAAACTGCACGACGACATTCAGTTCGCCGACTTCACCTCGCGCGAACTTCAGGACCGGATCAATCCGGAACAGGTTCTCGATATTCTCATCGAGGGGAATAAGCGATTCCAGTCGGGACGTCGGCTCTTACGCGATTTGACACGGCAGGTCAACGCGACCGCGGCGGGCCAGAACCCATTAGCTGTGGTGCTGAGTTGTATCGATTCCCGTGTGCCGGCGGAACTCGTCTTTGACCTCGGCATCGGCGACATCTTCAGTACGCGTGTCGCGGGCAATATCGCCGGCACGAAGTCGCTCGGCAGCATGGAATACGCGGTCAAAGTTGCTGGCGTCAAACTCGTAATGGTACTCGGACATTCTCGCTGTGGCGCGGTGACTTCGTCCGTCAATTTGATCCAGCAGGGGCAGGATGTGGAAACGGCGACAGGCTGCCAGCATCTTCCGTCGATCGTGAGCGAAATCGAACCGAGTGTGGCTAACGCCGATCTGGCGAGCTTTGCGCGAATGAGCGAAGAAGATCAGGAACACTTTGTAGACGACATCGCACGCGAGAACGTCGTCCGCACCGTGCATGAGATCATCCGTCGCAGCCGCGTTATTCGAGAGGCTCTCGAAGAAGGGCAGGTCATGGTCGTCGGCGGACTTTACGACGTGAAGTCGGGTGCGATTGAAATCCTGCATAAGGAATCTACTCAACCGTCCGCATCCATGGCGGCGGTCGAACGATAAACCGGAAGGGCACTCCGGTCAGATCTCCCTCAGCAGTGCATTACCTGCCACCCGGTTTTGCACTGCGGGGAGATCGTTTTTTTGTTTGAGATCGATGAGAGACGCTATCCATCAATAGAAGCTTCAGCGACCTGGTTCGACTGCGGCAGGAATGTCCGCAGCAATTCGAACAGGGAATCGCGGTTGATCGGCTTGGTCGCGTACGCATCGCAGCCCGCATTCAGGCAGTGGTCGGCATCGCCCTTCATGGCGTGAGCGGTCAGGGCGATGATGGGGCGGTCGTAGGACGCATCCCGCAGCGCGGTTGTCGCGGCGTATCCATCCATCACCGGCATCTGCATGTCCATCAGGATGATGTCAAACGGATTATCGGCGTCCTCGGCAGCCAGAGCTGTTTCATATCCTTCCTGACCGTTGGAAGCGATGGAGACTTCGAATCCCTGCTTTTTGAGTAGGTACGAAATCAGCCGCTGATTGTCCGGTCCATCTTCGACAAGCAGAATTCGGCGACCCACGCCAAGTAGTTCATCATCGTGACGATGCGGTAAAACGACAGGTCTCGGTGAAATCGGGAGCTGATGCTCCGGTAGTTCATTGAATTCGGTCTGGCTCAGGTCGCCGGTCGGGATGCGGATCTGGAATCGGCTACCTTTTCCTTTCTCGGAGGAAACGAGACGCAATTCGCCTCCCATCAGTTCGGCGAATTTCCGACTGATGGTCAGGCCCAGTCCCGAACCACCGAATTTGCGGGTCACGGAGTTGTCGGCCTGTTGGAAGGGTTGGAACAGACTTTGAACAATGTCTGATTCCATGCCGCAACCGGTATCCTCGACATCGATCTCGAAGAACGCAGGTTGCGCTTCGCGACTCAGTCGCGCATGTATCGTGATCCCCCCTTCTTCCGTGAACTTGACGCTGTTCCCGATCAGGTTGATGAGCACCTGTCGAAGACGTGTAGGGTCGGTAACGATGCGTGAAGGAATCGGCCCTTCGAAGTTGCAATGGATGGAAAGTCCCTTGGCATCCAACCGGACCTTCATTAATTCAACCGCGTCTGCGATGATCAGAGTTGGATCAGTAGATAACTCTTCGAGTTGCATCTTACCGGCTTCAATCTTCGACAGGTCGAGAATGTCATTGATAATATGCAGCAGGTGCTGTCCATTACGAATGATCGTCTGGACGCTCTTCACGTGATCGCGTGGTTCCAGGTCAGGATCCAGCAGCGTTTCCGCGAAACCGAGGATTGCGGTCATCGGTGTGCGGATTTCGTGGCTCATGTTGGCAAGGAATTCGGATTTGGATCGGTCCGCGGCGAGTGCACGTTCGTGCGAATCGTGAAGTTCCTTTTGGATTTTTATTCGTTCAGTGACATCGAGAGCGATGGCAATAACGACCTTGCGGGACCCCTGTTTCGCCAGTTCCAGATGCAATTGCACGGGATAAGTAGTCCCATTCTTACGGGTGAACACGCTTTGCTTCTCGACCGAATCCGTCTTTCCACATAGTAAGGGGCTGAGAAGTCGTCGTATTTTGTCGATGGTGATCTCTCTGTTCAGGTCGGCGGGCGTCATCTCGTACAGTTCTTCCGGCGCGTATCCGCTGTTCTGCAAGGCACCGTGATTTGCGTACGTGAATTTAAAGGTCTCGAGATCGATCAGGAAGATTTCGTTCAGGGATTGATCCAGGATACGCCCGAGAGTTCGAAGCTCGTCGGCTTTTCTTCTGGCTAACATCAGCGCTTCCGCCTGCTTCTGCACCGCAAGCGTCGTCACCTGCAACTCCTCATTCATCTTCGTAATCTCAGCGTTGGCCGCTCGAAGTTCGGCGGTGCGCTGAATGACTTTCTCTTCGACGAGCACGTTAGTCTGTTCGAGACGCGCCCGCTGAGAGGCCATCTCCCGCATTTCGGACAAGCTGAGTCGGATCGTCACGATCAGGAAAATGTCTTCGAAGACGACCCAGGCCGCATGTTCGGCCGCCCGCCATTGGGACGCCTGCAGGACACCGAACACCGACTCCGGGTAGAAAATACCGCGTAGAAAATGGTCGGCGGCCGTTACTACCGTAGCGGTGATCAGCACGCGCCAGTCGCGGTAACACGCCAGAAATGCGAGCGAACCGAAGATATGAAAGTGAGTTTCGATCCGGCCCCCGCTGATATGAATCAACAAGGCGGAGGTCAACATCTGCCCGACGGCGATCACATGCCGCGTTACCGTCGCCCCGGGGCGTTTCAGTGCGAGGTAAATGGGGAGCGCGATAATGATGCCCCCCGCGATGATCGCGGCCTGCAGATGCAGGTGGGGAGTGCTCTGGTTGCCATTCCAGGTGAAAGGCGAGAGCACAAATGCGGCGATGATGCCGCCGACCCACTGCAATACCATCAGGACCGCAAAGAACCGGTCCACGCAGGCGTGTTGTTTGTTCAAATCCTGCTCGAATAGTGCGTCGGCATCAACGAGAGCGTGTTGGTTATACTTCATTTTTGCTGCGATTGTATGACTCATCAGTAGGCGATCCCTTCTTCGTTCTGGTCTGATGTGAGAATCGGACAGCCGAATACGTAGGAGTTGGACTGGATAACCTTGCCGTTCAAGACATATTCTTCGATCGCCTGGCGTCCTTTATTGCTACCGGCGTGTCCGCGCGAAGAGGTAATCCCCCCTGCGAACACCAGGTCGCCTGCGCGACTGTAGAGAAATGTGCTCCCGGAACTGATTGCTCCAAATCGCGACGCTTCTTCGCCGTTGATATCTTCATGAATGGCCACACCAGGGATCTGTTGGACAGCTTTCCAGAGGTCGGACATGCGCCATTCGTCGTTCGCGTCCTGGGGGAGATAAAAATGAACTTCCGCGTGCAGGCGATCAGAACAATTCGCCATGAGGCGGGCGAGTTCCTCCATGGTGGCGCGCGTGCAGGGGCACCGCGGGTGCGCGAACAGTATCAGGGTCGGTTTGTCGCCCTGCAGCACGAGTCCACTGTCAACAGGCCAGTGTTCAGCCCGGGCGTTGTCGGCTCCCGGCGTCATCTCGTATTTCCAGAGAGGACGCAGCGCCAGGCCGACGCCGATGATCCAAATGGTCACCAGCAATGCGGTCATGGCGCGATCGGGGCGCGCAGCAGGACTGGACTGGGTTTCAAATTCGGGAGCGGTGCGAGCGGACACGGTGTACCGGCCTTCAGTTGAAAGGGTAAAGACGAGGCTACGGCAGGTTCATCCGAGGTGCAATGAAAGTTCACAAGTTAGCTCAGGAACAATATGTCACAATTTAAAACGTCCAACTCGTTTTTTAATCACTTTCCATCTTCCGGGGGTATTGCGGTTAAATACCTCTGGGTATGAGAGTTCAGTTGGTTCGTTGCGGGTCTCCCCACTCGGTTGTAGGGGTTATATGACATTTAACGGTTCACCTCGTCGGCCGGCGTCCGCGTCAAACGACTCTCGTTGATGAGCTCATATTTCAGCTGGGGCCTTTCCCGATGACATCCGTTTATCTTGTCTTCCGGATGGTCAGGGAAACAATTGACGGAACCTCTCCTCCGCCGAACGTCGTTGCCGCGTGTTCCCTGCGCCCTGATAATCCCAAGGAGAGTCATATGTTCCAGTCGTCCCGCCGCCAGTTTCTCGCCACGTTAGCCGCGAGCGGAGCCGCCGCTCTGTCGCACCAGGCACTCTTCGCAGGGACAGATATCGGTTCGGTATTACCCACGGAGGGTCAGCAGACGGGGAACCCGCTGCCGCGGAATCAGAACAACACGCAGGGACACTTCCGTCCCGAAAAGCGGTTTGGCGTGGGTGGCGTTGCGATTGGAAATGCTTTTGCGCCCACGTCCGACGAAGATGCTCAGGCGGCCCTCGCGGCGTCCTGGGAAGGGGGCGCGCGGTATTTTGATACCTCTCCCTGGTACGGACTCGGTTTGAGCGAACGTCGTTTCGGCTGGTTTCTACATAACCAGAAACCGGACGACTATATCATCTCGACGAAAATCGGCCGTCTGCTGCACGCGGCCGATTCTCCACCGCCCGATCTGCTCTGGAAGCAACCGTCGTCTTTCGAGTACGAGTACGATTACTCCGCCGAGGGAACCCGCCGCTCAATCGAAGACAGCCTGCAGCGGATGGGGATTTCTGAAATTGATATCGTATTCATTCATGACCTCTCCCCGGATAACGAGGACATGAAAGACAACTGGAAAGAGTACTTCGAGGTCGCCCGTAAAGGCGCGATGCCGGAACTGACCAAGATGCGCGAAGAGGGAATCATTAAGGGATGGGGCTTCGGTGTGAATCGTCCTGAGCCCGCCCTGAAAGCCACAGAAGTCGCCGATCCTGATATTCACCTGCTCGCCTGTCAGTACTCGTTGATCGAGCACGAAGAGGCGTTGAATCATACATTCCCCGCTCTGGCTGAACGGAATATCTCCGTCGTCGTGGGGGCTCCGCTCAACTCGGGATTTCTTGCCGGACGGGATCGGTATAACTATTCAAATAACATTCCGGATGGGTTTAATGAGAAACGTCAGCGAATTTCGAGGATCGCCGACGAGCATGGAGTCGATCTGCGGACGGCGGCACTCCAGTTCTGTGAAGCCCACGACGTCGTCTCGGCCGTCATCCCGGGAGCCCGCAATGCCAGTCAGGCCGAAGCCAACATTAAGTCGATGACGGTTTCGATCCCAGATGGGTTCTGGGAACAACTGAAGCAGGACGGGCTCATCGCGAAGAATGCTCCCACGCCCAAGGCGGCCTCCTGAGTTGTCCGGGAAACCGGTCTCAAGCTTGATTACTCGAGGTTTCACCCCTCTCCAATACAAAGAAAATAAATATGCGATTTGTCAGCCCCGTACAGAGAGTCCTCAGTTCATCGGAATCCGGAGAGGGAAACGGCCCATTGAGATATCAATTCGCGATCCGCGGATTCCTGATTCCGCTGGTCTGTCTGCTGGCTTTTCCGTTTATCGCCACTGCCCAGGATGCGGGAACGAAGTCGACCGCTGCGAAGGCCCCACTTCCCTCTTCGCTCAACGCGATGAATACGTCGCGGTTCATGTACGACCCTGACCCCGTACCGCTCGAGAAGGCCCGCGCGTTTCCGAATCTCTCGTTCAAGCGACCGGTGGAGTTGACCTATCCGGAAGATGGAACGAACCGGCTCTTTGTCGTGGAACAACAGGGAATGATTCGAGTCTTCGAAAACAGAGATGATGTCGCGCAGACGCAGACATTTCTCGACATTCGATTGGCAACCCTGCGCGCTGGCAACGAAGAAGGGTTGCTCGGACTCGCGTTTCATCCCCAATACAAAGAGAACGGTCAGTTCTTCGTATATTATTCCGCCGCTACGGGTAAAGATCGCGGCGGTGATCCGACGGGACGGAAGTCGGTCATCTCCCGGTTCACCGTTACCGCCGACGATCCCAATAAAGCCAACAGAGAGTCAGAAGAAAAGATTCTCGAGATCGAACAGCCTTTTTCCAACCACAACGGCGGCAGCATCAAATTTGGTCCGGACGGTTACCTGTATATTGGTCTCGGCGATGGAGGGCTCGCCAATGATCCTCATGCAAATGCGCAGAACCTCGAGACTTTGCTCGGTTCGATTCTCCGAATCGATGTTGACCAACAGGATGAAGGGATTAACTACGCCATTCCGAAAGACAATCCGTTCGCCGATCGACAGGATGCACGCGGGGAAATCTGGGCGTATGGTGTTCGCAATATCTGGCGCCTCAATTTCGACCGCGAAACCGGCAACCTGTATGCTGGTGATGTCGGGCAGAATCGGTTTGAGGAGGTCGACCTCATCGAGAAGGGAAAGAACTACGGTTGGAATCTGCGTGAAGGGCGGCACAGTTTCGAACCACAGTCCCCCGCCGCGGAGATCGAACTCGTCGATCCGCTGGCCGAATACTTCCGGAATGAAGGGATCTCTGTCACGGGGGGATTGGTCTATCGTGGCAAAGAGTTGGAAGATTTTCAGGGGGCCTATTTCTATGCAGACTATGTCAGCGGCAACGTCTGGGCGCTCCGGCACGAAGGGCAAGTGACGACCGAGAACAAGCGAGTCGCCAACACGGGACTGGAGATCGCCGCGTTCGGTGCGGATCAGAATGGCGAACTCATTCTGTGTACGTTTGAAGGCGAGCTTTATCGTTTGCAGCGACGACCGGCGGATGTCTTTGAAAAGGTGAAACAGTTTCCGCAGTTGCTGTCAGAAACAGGGCTCTTCAAATCAGTAGCGGACAACGTTCCCGCCGACGTGATGATTCCCTACGAAATCAATATGCCATTCTGGTCCGACTATGCGGTGAAGGATCGATATGTCGTACTTCCAGAAGGAGGTCAGGTCACCTTCAAAGAGCAGGACAAATGGGAGTTCCCAGTGGGGACGATCTTCGTGAAGACCTTCTGGATGCATCTCGATCGGACGAATCTGTCCGAACCACATCGCCTGGAGACTCGCCTCCTCGTGCGCTCTCCCTCTGGCTGGCAGGGTTACACCTACATTTACAACGAGGACCAGAGCGACGCGGAGTTATTGAAGGGCTCGCTGCTGCGTCCGCTGGAAATCAAAACAGAAAAAGAGACGGTTACTCAGCACTATTATTTTCCGACGCGCGTCGATTGCATGGCCTGCCACACGGAGCAGGCCGGGTTCGTGCTGGGAATGAACACACGGCAGATGAACCATGAACTCAATTATGCTGAGCAGAATGTCAATCAACTGGACTACCTGTCGGAGCTGAACGTCTTCAAGGAACCGCTCTCAAAATCGCCGGACGAACTGGAAGCCTGGCCGGAATGGGGTTTCGGAAATCTCGATCGAAGCAGTGACCCGGAGCATGTCGAGAGTGAACTCGAACTACCGCAGGACCAGACCGAAACGTACGCCCGCGCCTGGCTGGATACCAACTGTTCCATGTGTCACCAGCCGAACGGAATCGCGGCAGGCGGAATGAATCTGCAGTTCCATACGCCGCTCCAGAAAATGAATGTGATCAACGCGAAACCACTGCAGGGACAAATGACTCCCCCCGGTGGCGCCGTTGTGTATCCGGGAATGCCGTTACTCTCCGAACTCTTTATCCGCGCCGGTCACCGCGGTGTCCGCAAGATGCCCCCCGTCGCCACCAACGTCGTTGACCCCCGCGGTCAGGAAATACTGTATCGCTGGATCATGGGATTGGGCCGGGAACAGAGACAACGGTAAATGATGCGTCGATTGTGGTCTGGCGTCAGCTGTTCGCCTTCACCAGCCACGGCCGGAAGAGTATCGTCAGCGCGGGCATGACGAGCCAGGTGAGGGTGGGGGTAACAAGCGCTGTCGAAATCATCACGGACAGAATCCATGGCCAGCCTGGGAGAAGATACCCCGTGACCCAGGACCAGACGAGGACGGCGGGGAAGACGCCGAGCCAGGTGACGATTGCCATCTTCCACCGGGGAGGCGCCGTATTGCCGCCACGAAAGAAAGCCTCGAGGCCGTGCAGGGGGCGGATGTTGGCTTCTCCTTCGACCAGCTCGTGGCTGTCGGCTTTGTACTGACGGAACATGTCCGATTCATAGAACGCCCGGCTGTGCTCCTCGCTCAGGAAGGAACGCAGAATGCCGTACTCCCGACTGTTCGTGCCGGGCGCCGGTCTGATCAGGTGGACTCCCGTCGTTCCGGGGAAGTCGAGTGACTGCTTCACGAACTGCGTCAGTATCTCTTCGAACTCGTCCTCCCGGCCCGGCCGGACCTGCAGCGTGATGGCAAAATGAGCACCCGGATGAGTGGAACTGGGAGTGGCGGGCATAAGGGTCTCTCGAAAGCTGGTTCAAAAACGGCGATTGTCCTCATTGTATGCCTCGCGCCGAAATCTGAAAGAGACTAACCGGTCAAGATCGCGACAGGTGACCGACGGACTTCTCTGTTGAGACCGAGTGCGAAAAAAATGGTTATTCCTTCAGGATCCGGCGTCGAGTATCCCCATGTCGCGTCCGATTTTCAGTTTGACGGTGTTTGAATCCTTGAGGAGTTCGCCTGAAAGTTCGTTAAGGTCTCTTTCTCTCTCGTTACGCGAGCCAATGCCTCGGGAACGATATTCGCACCGGTCGTGGACTGCTACAATGTCGCGAACAATTGACTGCCGCAAGCGAGTGCATTCATGGTGGATGGGTGCTTGTGTGAGCAGCTCGCATGGAAAATAAGCACCTCTGCATATGCCAACAGTGGAAATTGAACGTCTCGCCGCCGAGGAGCGGCACGAAGCGGGAGCCAACTGGAAACGATGGGGGCCTTACCTCGCCGAAAGGCAGTGGGGGACGGTTCGTGAAAGCACCGGCGAGGAGCAGCCTTGGGTCAGTTTCACCTATGAGGAGGCCATCT
>PABD01000266.1 GCA_002702685.1 Planctomyces sp. | reverse complement strand
ATGAGAAGTCTGAAATCGGAGTGTCTGAACAGGATGATCTTCTTCGGACAGCACTCCCTCGAACGAGCGCTGAAAGAATACGTCGCTCACTACCATTCCGAGCGGAACCATCAGGGAATCGACAATCAGTTGATTGATCCCGGTGAGGAAGTCGGAAGCATCGCCGGTAAAATCGAATGCCGCGAACGTCTCGGCGGTCTGCTCAAGTATTACTACCGCGATGCTGTTTGAAACTGCACCACTTCCAGACCAACCCTCACGCGCTATTCTCCGCTACCGATGCGCTCGAATCGTGCTTTTAGCATCGAATCCGACAAAAGTCCCAGGCTGGAGAACCGATTCTCGTCCGAAATCCGTTGCCCGTCAGCCACGCAACCACTCGGAATCACTCGTTTTCAACCTCGTCTGAATATTTTTACGATACGGCCCACCATGTCCTTTTCGAGGGAAATTGGACATCACCCGTCAGGCGTGGAACCGAATCTCGTTCGAAATCCGTCGTTCGTCAGCAGTGCAACCACTTGGAATCATTGGTTTTCAACATCGGCTGAATATTTTTACGATACGGGAGAAGCCCCTCAGGCGGGGAGGGAGCGTTCGTCACCTCGGGACGGCGGACTTTCAGGATATACGCTTCGGCTGATATATCCCTCTCTTCGTCGGTGTCGGAGTCCTCTTTATGCGACTGAGGCGTTCCTCGTCGGATCGCTGTATGGTCAGGCAATTCGTCGAGCCACAGTCTCCATTCCTGTTTGGCGATCTGGCGTTCTGCCGGGTTGCGCAAATCATTGAGCGCTTTCAGATAGTCAAATATCTGTTTGATGCGTGTTTTGCCGAGGGCAAACTGTTCAGGATCAATCGCAGTCATCGGGACAGCCTTGGCATCGGAATTTAACGGAGGAGATGGGTCCACCATATCACGCTCCCTGCATGCGACTCAATCAGCAACGTTCCTGAACCTCAATTTTGCAATCGATTGCAAAATTCGAAATCCGGATAAGACAGAGTCATCTGGCAAGACTGGCTTGTGAAAAGAGACGACGCAGGCCTTGGAGACTCTCAAGTCTCGACATCAACGGCTAAAGGCACTTCCGCCGTTACCTCCTGGGCAACGGCATTGTACAGCGAAATGTCACTGTTTTTTGTGGCGATCGAAATCAGCAACGAATAGCGAGCTTCGCTATCAAAACGGTTTTGGCTTGGTCGTTCTCGCCACCAGCCCGTGACTGGCATGACCGCGATTTGGTCACATAATGCGAGAGTTGCTGCCGTGCCCGTCCAACGATCGGAATGGATGCATCCCTTGCTGCGCAGCATGTGTCCTAATTCCCAATTTCTGCTTTCGCGCATTGTCCCACCCTCCGGAGCGCTGTCGTTCTCCCAAGCATCTCGGGTATGGCGGGCGAGGAATTCGTTGAAATTCTCCTCCGGGCGAATGACATCAAAACGCAGTCCGTGGGAAGCATAGCGATGACGGACTCCCCAACCTTTTCTTCCAGGACTGGGTTCAATGAAATACGACAAGGTGACACGCATCGTTACTTCCTCTTCCCCCAACTCCTGTAGGAGCGAAGCTGGGAAAGGGAGTGAATGGAGCTTCATTTGATGCGTCTTTATGTCGTTTCCGCTCTTGCGAAACGGAGAAAGTGAATCCTCGATAACAATCGTCGCAATGTTCTTTGCGCATTCCCGGGCCCGTTCGAGATGTGGGATCCCCCAACCGTAACAGCGAAGTCGTAAATTCCGATCCTTTCTCGGAAACTGCTCGAGCATTTCGGGTGTCCATTCCGCTGAGTGAACCAGCAGTCCCTTTACAGTCTCTGGACGAAAATGAGGGTACTCCGCTTGAAGAATCGCTGCCAATCTTGCCACTTGGGCAGTCGCGGCGCTCGTGTCGCCCGAGATACCGAGTAAAGCACCATTCTCTTCAAGCATTGTCGTCAGCAAGCCGAGGTCATCGGGCTTGGTTACGAATCCCGTATCGTCACATGCGTGGTTGCCCCCTTCAAAAACGACATCCGGTTTGATCGGCCATTCCTGAGCCTCCCAACCGATCGACGTCGTGCTGGCGGGATTAAGCAAACCGTTTAGAGCAATAGGCGTATATCCTTCCAGACCCTTTTCCTGAATCCAGCATTTATGGGTGCATGCCCCCACGGTCAGGCTGTTCCAGGATTGTGCCGGATTTTGAACGCTCGCCTCGTGATTTGCATCCGGATAATTCACCCCTGCCCTGGAGAAGATATTTCCCGCGGACACCACGAGCAAACGACGGGTCCCGTCTTCCTCTCCGACTCCTGCGCACGCCTGATCGATCGCCGCAGACCACAGCGTGGGGAGTCCTTGATCGCGGTCATCTGCGGTTGTCGCTAGACAGAACGTGCGAGGTCGGGTCGGGGCCTGTGCTTCGGCCATGTACATTGAGCCTTCGGTAATTGCTCCGTAGTCCGGCGCTTCATTTTGTCCGACGTCCGGCAGAATCTTTATCGATTCGAGCCGGTGGAAAAGAGTGACCTCTGATCCATCCAGCAGAATCTCCTCCAAGGGACCAAATAAAGCCAGACCCGCCAGTTCGGTGCCATGTCCTTGACGATCGGCCGATGTCCACTCAGGCCTCCACGATTGAGTATCGTCCTCACTTAATGCAGGAGCAAGTAGCTTATGGCCTCGGTCAACACCGGTATCAAGGAGGCAGACGGCTGGAGCTGTCTCAGGAGCATAGGTCGTGCGGGTGATCAAGTTGTCCACGAATTCGGACTGGTCACTCGGTGGAAGATCAGTGTATTCAGAGGCAACGATGCTCGCTCGACGCAATTCCGCAAGCAAATTGAGAAATGCAGGAAACTGTGCCCATCGGTCCAGCGACGTTCGGGCGAGCACCACGGCTACCTCCGGAAAGACAACCGTGTTGTCACTTACCAACAGCCCCTGTTTCTTTGCCTCGTCTCGAAAGAGTTCGATTGCGTTCTTCACCGACGCCGTGTCGAGCCAGACCTCCCACCAGAGTTCCTCGTCCTGCCTCGGCAGTTTACCATCAGCATCCGTGTAATAATCCGCCAACACTGCAAGCCGAATCGCGCTGATGGGGGTAATCAACTTCTCGTGCCGGGGGCTACCCTTAGTGGTGTCTAGTGCGGCATAATCGCGAATGCGATTTTCAAAGTGATCGATCTTACCTTTCGGAACCGCAACGGTAGCGACTTTGAGCCCGTTCTGGACCCTTACATTGACTACTCGAATTCCGCGTCGTTTATCTTCTAAGCTTTCGACTTTTAATTTACTGTCGGCCGCCTCTTCAAAGACGAGGGGAATATGGTGCAAGTCGGTGGTGGCCGGAGTCTTCTTCAGCTCCTCGTCGGCCGTGTCCCGGGCCTGGCGAAGCTCGTTCAGCAACTTGTTTGCGTGCTGGACACGATCGCGAGGTGGAGCCTCAAACTTTCCACGTCCTCGGTTCGTCGAAGTATAATTCTCAGGAGTGCCGTGATTCGGCAGATAGAAATGGGGGAACTCAGGCATCCGTTTGAGCGTTTTCTATTTCCTGGAGCGGTGGCGTTTTCTGTTCAGAAGGGATCGCTGTAACACTGATTCGTCAATCGTATCGCGATCAGACAGTACCGCATCTTTGGCGGCGTTATCGCATGCCTGGCAGATGTCTGCGTGGCTGAGGGTTTCGGCAGCAGCTTCCAGCCCTGACCACTCAAATGAGGGAACGCAAAAAGGAGCCAGCCGGTTCAAAATTAATTTACGAACGGCGGCGGCATTCGGAAACTCATAAGTGATGACATCGTCGAACCGGCGAAACAGCGCATCATCCAAAATCTGGACATTGTTCGTTGCCGCCACGATCAAGCTATCCGAGTCGTCCTGTTCGAGGAACTGCAGGAATGAGTTCAATACGCGTCGAATTTCCCCCACGTCATTCTTGGAACCCCGCTCGCCCCCAATCGCATCAAATTCGTCGAACAGGTAGATTCCTCGTGTTTCATTCATCGCCTCGAAAATTGCGTGCAGTTTAGCAGCCGTTTCTCCCATGAACTTGGTGATCAGTGAATGCAGCTGGACAGCGAAATGCGGCAGCTTCAATTCGCCGGCCAGAGCTTTGGAAGTCATGGTCTTTCCGCAGCCAGGGGGACCGACCAGCAACAACTTCCGACGGGCGCTCAATCCATGGTGCCTCAGCTTCGACTGTTGCCGGTATTCGTGCAGTACTCGGGCGAGAGATTCCTGTTGAACCTGCCCCAGCACCATTTCCGAAAGCCGTGTTTTCGGGTAGCTGACCGAAAGCAGAAACTGCAACTCGCCCTGTGGACGGGCGACTGGGACGGCTCCACCAATTCGATCGCTCTGCTGCTTCTGCTTGATCTCCTCCAGCAGTTCTTTCAGCTCACTGGCCAGCTTCGTTTTCCCACTGCGGGCAGCGTGCGCAGTAATCTGGGTGGCGACAGCGAGAAAGCGTTCGCTATCCGCTTCGCTGTAACTGCGTAACAATGATTTCATTTGTGCTGCTGTAGCCACGAGGGTTCAATTCCTGAAAGGGCTCAAATCCGTTGGTTTCGACATCAAAGCAGGCGGAAAACGTGCCTCTACCCATTGATATCGACATCTTGAGCCCAATTCTGTTGCGCGCCGATGAATTTCGGCCGAGCTACTGAGGTTCGGATCCATGAATTGTAGCACTCGTCCTGGGGGAGTTCGATCAGCTTCTTGCCCTAACGAGCAGAACGTGCAATAAAGGCGGAGCTGTATTCAGGTTACGTTCCTCACCCCCAATTTTGCAATCAATTGCAAAATCCAACGCTTAGTGCTTAGTAGTACTGCACGATGTACCCGTAGGCCCGGTCGAACAGTTCCTGATCGCCGTGGAGTTTGTAGTTGAGGAGGACCTTCCGCAGTGCCTTTTTGACCTCGCGTTCCCCGCCGCTGGTGTTCTGCCAGCCGTCGAAGCGGACGATACGGACAATCTCGTCGATCTCATTGACGATCCGCTCCACGATGATCGGGGTCTTCTCGTTCCGAATCTCTTCGAAGAGCTCCGTCAATGCCGCTTTGGCCAGGTCCTGATCTTCCCTGGGCGTCGTATCCTTTTCCGCGGCGACCACATCCCGGGCCAGTCTCAGAATCTCCTTGAGGAACTTCCGGCTGTCATCGAGTCCTTTTTCATGGCGCTCCCGTAACTTATCCAACCGTTCGCCCAGTTCGACGAACTTCGGGTCTCCCCCATGTTTCCGTAGCCGGGCGATCAGCTTCATCACGATCGCGTTCGCTCGCCCTTTGGCCTCCTCGACTGCTTCGATCAAATCGGCGTCCATGATTAACGCATCGAGATCATCGCTGACACCGTCAATATGCGTATGTTGATGGATCAAGTCAATCGTCTTGGAACCGAGTGCGTGCCACAGCAGCTTACCGTTCCCACTGGCTGGCTTCACGGATTGATACACCTGAGTCAGCCACCGATAATCATTCTCAAACGCCGTCAGGCAGGGATCGGGTGACAATGCCTCCCACAATCGCGACAGAGCTGAGTATTCCGCAGCGAACTTATCACGAGTCTCGTTATCGGGCAAACACTCCTGAGCGGCCATCAGTCCTTCGTATCCCTCAAGGGTACGATCGACTCCGGGAAAGAAAGCGAGACAACCCTGTACCCGCTCAGGTAGTTCTTTCTTGAGTTCATCCAGGTTGGTGATAACCGATTGCACCGCCTGTTCATCGAACGCGAGTGCCTTGGCGACGTCATCAAAAATGCCGATATAGTCCACGATCAACCCGTGCGTTTTCTCCTCATGCACCCGGTTCGTCCGACAGATACACTGCAGCAGGTTGTGGTCCTTCATCGGTTTGTCGAGATACTGTGCCTGGAGAATCGGGGCATCGAACCCCGTCAGCAGCTTCGAAGTCACAATCAGCAGTTTGAGCGGATCGGCCGGATCGCGAAACCGGTCGAGTAACTTCTCTTCCTGATCGCGGTCTCGTTTATAAGCTTCGAACTCCTTCTCGCCCGACTCCACCGACATTACCACGTCCGAGAACTCCGGGTCCTCCGTAATCTGATCGATCGCCCGCTTATACAGGTCACAGCATTCGCGATCGAACGTCACCACCATCCCCTTGAAGTCATTCGGTTCGACCTTCTCCCGGAAATGGTTGACGATATGCTGGCAGACCGACTGCACGCGCTCGGGCGACTTGATCAGCACCGCCATCTTCGCCGCCCGTTTCGCCAGGTCATCACGATCCTGCTCGCTCAGCCGGCCGGTGATCTCCGCATACGCTTCGTCAATCGCATCCTGGTCAATCTTGAGCTTCACATCCGGTGCTTCGAAGTGCAGCGGCAAGGTCGCCCCGTCCCGGATTGATTCCTGGAACGAATACCGCGTCATATATCCGCCGGTATCCTCTTCCGCACCGAAAGTATAAAACGTATTCCGGTCCGCTCTGTTGATTGGTGTGCCCGTCAAACCGAACAGCGCCGCATTCGGCAACGCATCACGCATCTTCCGGCCCAGGTTCCCTTCCTGCGTTCGGTGGGCTTCGTCGACCAGGGCGATGATGTTCGCCCGTGTGTTCAGGGCACCCTCGCATTCCCCGAACTTGTGAATCGTGGTGATGATCACCTTCCGGGTATCCTGCTTCAGCAGCGTCTGCAGTGCCTCGCGCGTCTCCGCTTTGACCATGTTGGTCACATCGGCCGCATTGAAGGTCGCGGTGATCTGCGTATCGAGGTCAATCCGGTCGACGACAATCAGCACCGTCGGATTCCCCAGGTCCGGGTGCATCCGCAGTTTCTGGGCACTGAAGACCATCAGCAGCGATTTGCCCGAACCTTGGAAATGCCAGATCAGTCCCTTGCGAATCTTCCCTTCAACCACCCGGTTCACCAGCAGGTTGGTCGCTTCGTACTGCTGGTAGCGGCAGATGATCTTGATGCGGCGATGTTTTTTGTCGGTGGCGAACAGCGTGAAGTTTTGCAGGATGTCGAGCACCACCTCCGGTTTCAGCATACTCTCGACCGTCTTCTGGACATCGGCGAGCGACCCTTCCTGTTGATGCCCCGCTTCCCGCCAGGGGCCCCAGATCGTCAGCGGCATCCGGATGGAACCGTACCGGTACGCTTTCCCTTCCGTCGCGAAGACCAGCACATTCGGAACGAACATCGCCGGTACGCTCTGTTCGTAATCGTCGTGAATCTGGCTCGCCCCGTCGACCCAGGTCACCGCAGGCCGTGTCGGTGTCTTTGCTTCCCCAATGACTACCGGCAGCCCGTTGACCAGCAGCACGATATCAAACCGCTTCTCCAGCGTGCCGACTTTGAACGTCCACTGATTACAGACAATCAGCTCGTTGTTCTCCGGTTCCTCGAAATCGATCAGGCGGACGGAGCTATGTTCCCCGTTCGGTCCGAAGGGCATCGTCTTCTCCCCCCGGATCCATTCGGTCAGCGCTTCGTTCGACCGCACGACCCCATCGTTCTGCACCGCCAGCAGAATCGCCCGCAGCTTGTAGATCACCTCATCCGCCCGGTCCGGTTGCTCAGCAATCTCCGGGTTCAACCGGATCAATGCCTCCCGCAGCGACGACTCTACGAACACCTCTCCGCTCTGCCGATCCAGCGACGGACCGGCCGCATAGGTCCACCCATTCGACACACACGCATCGAGGACCATTTTTTCGACGGAGTTGAATTCGTTAAACATAGAAAACATTTCATTTACGGAGTAAAAGTTCTCCAAGTGATCTCATCAGTTTCAGCTCTAAAGCCACTTTTTCTTCAATCTTTTGACTTTTCGATCTGAGTTCACATAGAAGTTCTTGCATTCTTATTTTTTCGCGATCTGGTGGGACGTTAATCCATATTTTTGAAAAGTCTCGGTAATAAAGCCGCCATCGATCTGCAGCTACACCGACCGAGAACCTTTTGAAAACGTCTAGAAGCCGAGATGAATGAAAAGCCATATTCCAATATTCGATTAAGTTTGCATCCATTTTCGGAGATAAAACAGTGTACGCCGGGCTTACGAGGCCAGTGTTCGGAACCACACCACAACTCCCTTGCCACATGCGCATTGTGTTGTAGACAATGTCTCCAGTCTCGACGCGGAAGTACTTTTCATTACCTGTCTTGTCTATTACGTTACGTTCAAGAGACCGTCTGGGGACGATTTGTCCCGATATTGTCACCGCTAAAATCTCTGGCTCAGAAAAGCCAGTCTCTTTACGATGCTCGAAAAAGTCCCCGAGATATGCTCGTTTCCAGTTCTTAGGACAATCTTTCCGTCGCATTAATCTGAAATGATTTTCACTGATCGAGTGAAAGACATCGTTTAACGAATGCAATGTATCGGCCGAGGTACTACGTACCAATGAAACCGCTTCCAACACTTCCGCGATCCGCCGCTGCTCCTCTTTCGGCGGAAGTGGGAACTCAAAGTCCTTCAATTGACTCCAACGCGTGCGAGGCGACAGCGAACCGGAAGAAGTGCCGAGGGCATGATCAAAGAAAGCATCCGACTGCACGATGTACGGCAGGAGTTCCGGCAGCAGATCATCCCCTTTCGGTTCGAACGTCAGGATATCGCTGGAACAGATGCCGTCGAAATCAGCAACAGCCACCTTCCGCTGATACGCCCGCCGCTTAGCAAACAGAACCTGCCCCTTCCTGAACCGTTTCGTGAACGAGACCTCATCCTGCGTCAAATCCCCCCACTGCGACAACCGCAGATTCTCCGGCTCAATGTGTTCGAGACCGACGTAACGATCCAGCCCGTTCTCAAGCGGGTTCTTCTCGGATTCTTTGACGTCGCGGACGACATCGCCGAATTTGACTGTCTTTCGACTGCCCGAATGAATGTGTTTTTCTTCCTGCATAGTTGTCATGTACTTGAATCCGAACTGTCTGCAGGAGGCATTTTTACAAATTGGTTTAACTGAATTGAAGCTTGGTACGAGATTGTTTCCGACTCGATACACGACCAGTCCTCGTACTTACCCGTTTCCAAACCGTATTCCCAATTCGGCCCGAATCTGGAGGGATAATGAATCAACTTCAAACTGACGTTCTCTTCCTTTTTCATCCAAGATTGATCAGACCTTACGAAAGGTAGGAACGTCTGAAGCCTATGATTACGGTACTGGATAATGCACCAATAGGTCGGAATCGGAAGATCGGTTTTTCGTTTTAGGATGACGATCTCACTGACGCTATCATCAATTGGGCCGGGCGTAAAACGGGACAGAACCGGGAAGCATGACAAAGTCATTTGGGCACGTTTCATTAGCATTTCAATGACCGGTTGTATATCTTTAAGCTCAGAATCGGGACAAACTGAACAGGCTGCCTTCAGAATCGCTTTCGCGGCATTAAATTTGATGAAGGGTTGAGACTCAACCTTCATAGGTAAGCCGAACGAAAACGGTGCCTCAGCCGTTGCAAGGCGTTGCTGAAGCTCTTTGTCATCGATTCTGAGTTCCAGTCCTTGACCGTTTGATCGCGCAGAGAAAGTTCCAGATTCGTTTTTGTAGGTGGGGCGGCCTTTCTTGCTAAGTGTTTGCGTCATGCTCCTCGCAAAAAGCGACCACTTCCCCAAATGGTCTTCATACCAAGACGCGAAGGATCGGTTGCATTCATCGCATTCGTTCAACAGAATGATGGTACGATTTCCGAGAAATTCTGGAACCGCGTGGGCTTTGTTTCTAAAGGATGTCTCTGGAGAGGTTTTGCCGCAGAATCTGCAAAGGCGTTGCTCGCGCGAAAGATTTTCAGGAATCTGAATTTTCGTCTTGTGAAGGAATGGATATCTCACCAGTATGTCATAGTTCTCGTCGTAGTATTTCTTCGACTGCTCGAATTGTTCTTCATTCATCGAATTCCTCCTTTGCCCAGCCCACGACAGAACCGGTTTGTCGCTTCACGACGCTCAACTTAAAAAAACTCCCAGTCGGAGACACTCACTTTTGAGGGGATGTTCTCCTCGGCGGTTGGGTTCGCACTAATCGCATCTGCCCTTACCAATCGCCTTTTTTCGCATCGTTTCACATAAAAAATGCTGGAAATTGTCCGATCAAAGATCGATAGGAGTTCAGCGAAAACGCTCCAACTCAATTGTCACAACAATCTCCTGATCGGGGAAAAGCTCTGCAAACTGGATCATCCTCAACAGATTTGACTTCGAAAACCCGCTCCCGAACTCGGCCGCCAATTCTCGCGACACTGTCGCGACAATTTCCTCCCCGTACTCCGCCCGCTTTTCCTGCAGGCTCTCCCTACGAATCCGGTCACCCACCTGCCATTTCGTCAGCGTCAGCGCCGAATTCACCGCCTGAGCGGTTTGCAGACGGGCCTCTTCAATCAAACTGCGCAACTCATCCACCAGGCCATTATCCGCGGGCAGGCCGGTCGAGGTCTTTTTGAGAGAGGATTTCGTCGCTTTCTTCTTAGCCAAGATCAGCCTCCTTCAGCGTCTTGAACAGGTTATCCATCGACTCCCTCAACTCCACCGAACTCGCCTGCCAGGCCGCAATCGCTTCCTCCAGATTCGGCGTCTCCTCGGCGTCACCATTCTCTCCATTCGACTCCGCCCTTACATACAGCGGAATGCTCAAGTTGTATTCCTGGCTCCGAATCTCTTCGAGCGGGACCAGCCGCGAAAAGTTCTCCTGATCCTTGTTCGTACTGCACGCTTTCACGATCCGCTTGATGTGCTCTTCCGTCAGGAAGCTCTGCGCCCGTTCGCGGGTCACTTCGTGGACGGCGTTGACGAACTGGATTTTGTTCTTGCGACCCCGACGTTTCTTCGTCGAACAGATCACAACGCACGCTTCCATCGGCGAGTTGTAGAACAGGTTCGGTCCCAGGCCGAGCACAATGTCGACGATGTCGTGCTCGACCAGCTTCCGCCGCATCTCCGCTTCTTCATTCCGGAAGAGCACCCCGTGCGGAAAGAGAATCGCACACCGGCCCGTCTTCGGGTCGAGGCTTTTGACGATGTGCTGCCAGAACGCGTAATCCGCCCGCCCCTGCGGCGGTGTCCCGTACAGGTTTCGCCCCCATGGATCCGCACTGAACGCTTCCCGGTCCCACTGCTTGATCGAATACGGCGGATTCGCCAGGCAGACATCAAACTGCTGCAGGCGATCCCCCTCCACGAACTTCGGATCGGCCAGTGTATCCCCGCGAAGAACGTCGAAGTCCTCGATCCCGTGCAGGAAACAGTTCATCCGGGCAATCGCCGAGGTCATCAGGTTTCGCTCCTGCCCAAACAACCGCAGCGTCCGCCATTCCTTGTTCTGATTCCGCAAATGCGTCACGCACGAGAGCAGCATCCCCCCGCTACCGCAGGTCGGGTCATAAATCGAATCCCCCGGTTGCGGCTGCAGCAGCTCGGTCATCAGATGGACGACGGTCCGGTTCGTATAGAACTCCGCCGCCGTATGCCCCGAATCATCCGCGAACTTCTTGATCAGGTATTCATACCCGACCCCCAGCTCATCCTCAGGACAGTTCGCCACTGACAGCGTCAGCTTGCTGAAATGCTCGATCAGTTCCTTGAGCGTATGATCGGGTAACCGATCCTTGTTGGTCCACTGCGCATCGCCGAAGATCCCGTACAACCGCTCCGGGTTCGCCGTCTCAATCGCCCGAAAAGCATCCTGCAGCGACCTACCCACATTTTTCCCGACCTGGCGGATACTGGTCCAGTGAGCCTCCTCAGGAATTTGAAACCGATGGTTCTCCGCGAACTGCGCATACTCCTCATCCCCACCCGATTCCTCAAGCGCCAGCGCGACTTCCTCATCATAGACATCGCACAACCGCTTATAGAACAACAGCGGAAAGATGAACTGCTTGTAGTCCCCGGCATCGATGTACCCCCGCAAGAGGACAGCGGCCCCCCAGAGGTAACTTTCAAGCTGGGATTGAGTAATGCGTTTAGTCATTCATCTTCCAGATTAAGTCCAATATCCTCATCGTCATCGTCAAATCGTTCGATGGTGCATTCGGTACTCTGGGCTCTCGAAATGCTAGAACTCCCTTGGCCGATATAACTGAATCCAACGGAATGAGAGTAATCCTTATCCTGTTGAATTTCATTGGCTAGAATGTTGATTTGTTGCACGATGCCATAAACATCGTCTGTGTTTAAAAGCCACTTTTTATCAAACTCCTCATCGCCGTTCTGAGTGACATTTACCCGTAACGGAACTTCTCCTTTGTCCGAGTCGATCTCATCGTATTTTTTGCGAGGTTTTGTCTTCGCTGGCTTGGAGGCCCATTCTTTATAAGCTTTTACAATATTGTCAGCCTTTGGGATAAACCATAATTTGTCGAGATCCGGACAGTAAATTGCCAAGCAAAGATATTTGGTTTTTTCGAGGTATCGCTTCCAAAGTCGTTGGATTTTTTCCTCGTCATCTTTTTTTTTCTGAACGGACTTTACTTGGATTGGAATAGCGATCAAACGAGTGCCGTTATCGTATAAGACAAGAAGGTCATTCATATCCTCTGTCCAATATGGCTTTGCCACTTTCAATCCAGCCCTAAGAAAAAAGGCGTTAAATGCCGCTTCACCTGCGTTGCCTGATGCGTTGCTGCTGAGTCTAGCCATCCAATTAATTCCTATGTTCAATTTTCATTCTTAGCAAGTTCTTAAGACGTTCCTCAGCCGCATACGCTTCATCCAGACTCTTCTTCAAATTCGCGATCGCCTCCTCGACGGTAATCGTCTCCTCTTCCAACACCGGTTCGACATAACGCGGAATGTTGAGATTCCAGTCGTTCTCCTTGATTTCATCGAGTGTCACTAACCGGGCGAGGCCTTCGACATCCTGGTGAGCTTTGTAAAGCTCAAAGATGCGGTCGACGTGTTCCGGCAGCAGTTCGTTCTGGGCCCGGCCCTTTTTGAACTCGCTGGAGGCATCTATGATCAGCACTTTTTTCCGGTGCTTGACCGGCTTCTTGTCCCGGAAGACGAGAATGCAAGCGGCGAGGCCGGTTCCGTAGAAGAGATTCGGTCCGAGACCGATAACGGCGTCGAGGCTGTCCTGGTTCAACAGTTTTTGGCGAATTTTTCCTTCCGCTCCCATCCGGAAGAGGGCCCCATGTGGCAACACGACCACCATCCGGCCTGATTTCGGCGCCATCGACTTGAGCATGTGCTGCACCCAGGCAAAGTCACCACTCTTCGCCGGCGGCATCCCCGCGAAATTCCGCCCATATGGATCGCTCGCCCAGACATCCTCACCCCATTTCTCCAGAGAAAAGGGAGGATTGGCAATCACACAGTCAAACTTCGCCAGATTGTCCCCAGTATGGAAAGCAGGTTGCCGCAGCGTATCCCCCCGCACGACCTGAAAGTCCTCGACACCGTGCAGGAAGAGGTTCATCCGGGCGATCGCGGAGGTCGTCAGGTTCTTCTCCTGCCCGAACAGCTTCCCCCACAACGTACGGATATTCCCACCGGACTCATTCACATGATGAATGGCCTCGATCAGCATGCCCCCGGTCCCACAGGCGGGATCGTAGATCGATTCTCCCTCTCTCGGATCGAGAATCCGCACCATCAGGTTGACGACGCTCCGCGGCGTGTAGAACTCACCCGCCTTCTTGTTGGTCGCGTCGGCGAACTTTTTGATGAGGTACTCGTACGACTGGCCCAGGACATCGGCTCGGGCACCCTTATTACCCAGGGGGAGCTTCGAAAAGTGTTCGATCAGATCGCACAGCAGGGCATCGGACAATCGGTCTTTGTTCGTCCACTGAGCGTCCCCGAAGATTCCATAGAGTGTATCGGGGTTTGCCTTCTCAATCTCCCGCATGGCCCGCTGCAGGGCCTTACCGACGTTCGTCGTCTTCTTTCGGACATCCTCCCAGTGGCAGTCATCTGGGATCTGAAATCGGTGGTTCTCAGGAAACAGGGCGTACTGCTGGTCACCCCCGGATTCCTCAAGAGCATCGGCCAGTTCTTCATCGAAGACGTCCGAGATCCGTTTGAAGAACAACAGCGGAAAGATGAACGTCTTAAAGTCAGCCGCATCCACCGGCCCCCGCAGGATATTCGCGGACTCCCACAAATGCTGAGACAACTGACTGAGACTGATTTCACCCGCATTCATGAAGACAGGGCCCGGTGTGATCGCAAGAGGGGAGAGAAGAAGGCATATCCCGCAAAGCGGTCCTGCAATTTACCAGAACTCAAGCGGCTCGGAAATCAACAGACGCGAGTTGAAGCTGCAAGATGGGAAGTTTTTGGCAGCATTGAAAGCGCACCCCACCACCGCGAGATCGGGCCGGCAAGGAAGTGAGAAAGGGACGACTGCGATGATCTCGGGGCAGTAGCCATCGCTAAGATTTTGCAATTGTTTGCAAAATT
>PABD01000265.1 GCA_002702685.1 Planctomyces sp. | reverse complement strand
GGGGGCGGAACTGGATCGTGTGAAGGCGCGGGCGAAAAGTTCCCTCGTCATGCAGCAGGAATCGTCCTACTCTCGTTCATCGAGTATCGCCCGCGACTGGCATCACCTGGGACGCGTGACCACGCTGGATGAGATTCTGGATCAGATTAACGCCCTGACTGTTCCCCGTGTGGAGGCATTCATTAAAGCGCATCCTGCCGAGGACTTTACCATCCTGACGATTGGCCCCCGAATGCTGGAAAAACGGATATGAAATTTCACGAAACAAAACTGGACAACGGACTGCAGATCATCGGTGAGCTTTCGTCGAACGTCCATAGCGTCGCGATTGGATTCTTCGTCAATACAGGTTCGCGCGACGAGACCGATGCCGTCTCGGGTGTCAGTCATTTTCTCGAACACATGGCGTTCAAAGGGAACGACAAGTACACCGCGGACGACATCAACCGCATCTTCGATGAGATCGGCGCTAAGTACAATGCGTCGACGAGCGAAGAAGTCACGCTCTATTACGCCGCTATTCTTCCCGAGTACCTGCCGCAGGCATTTGAACTTCTGACGGCCCTCATTTATCCGACGCTGCGACAGGACGACTTCGACATGGAGAAGAACGTCATCCTCGAAGAGATCGGCATGTACGAGGATCAACCGTCCTTCAAGGCGTATGAACTCGCGATGCAGCAGCATTTTCAAGGGCATCCGCTCGGCCAGAGTATTCTCGGTTCGCCCGAATCGATCACGGCACTGACATCATCGCAGATGCGGGACTATCATGCCGAGAATTACAAGGCGGGGAACATTGTACTGGCAGTGGCGGGAAACATTCACTGGCAGGAAGTTCTCGATCTCGCGGAAGAACATTGCGCGAAGTGGCCTGGGGGCAAATCGCCGAGGGACTTGCGTGAGGCCGAACCAACTATGAACGCGAACATGGTAACCAGGCCTGACAGCCTGCAACAGCACATCATGCAGCTCGGAAAAGCGCCGTCGGCGCTCGACGATCTGCGGTACGCGGCCGAACTGCTGCAGGTCATTGTCGGCGACGATGGCGGAAGTCGGTTCTACTGGGAGATCGTCGATCCGGGACACGCCGAGGCCGCGGAACTCGGATACAATGAATACGCCGGCAGCGGAACATGGCTGACCTACCTGGGCTGTCGACCGGAACAGGTCCAGGACAACCTCAAGCGAATCGCCGACATTTACGACGATCTCAACCGGAACGGCGTTACGGAAACAGAACTGGAACAGGCGAAAAACAAGGTCCTCGCCCGGGTGGTGCTCCGTTCGGAACGCCCGATGGGGCGGTTGTCGTCACTGGGGAACAACTGGGTTTATCGGCAGGAGTATCATTCTGTCGAACATGACCTGCAACTGGTACGTGGCATCACTTCCGATCAGATCAAAGACCTGCTCGCAAAATATCCGTTGTCGCAACAATCAACAGTCGGAATCGGTCCGCTGGCCGAACTTCCGACGTCATGAGCGAACCCACTCCGCCCCGGCTGAATCCTGCTGATAGAAGATTGAGGTGGTAATTCGCTCTTGTTAGAGAAGGCAGCACGTTGAAAATCGCTCTGGCCCAATTGAATCCAATCGTGGGAGATATCCACGGGAACAGTCAACTCGTACTCGCAGCCGCGGCGCAAGCGGTTCGCGAGGGAGCGGAATTGCTCATCTGTTCGGAATTGATCCTGAGCGGCTATCCTCCGAAAGACCTGCTGCTGCGGGAAGGGTTCGTCAAAGCGTGCGACGCGAAAGTGAGTGAACTCGCCGCGCAGCTTCCTCCCGATCTCGGCGTGCTGGTCGGACATCCGAGTTCCGTTGGCCTTGCGGGAAAACGATTCGCCAATGCCGCCAGCCTGCTGTACCAGGGAAAAGTTCAGGATACCACGCATAAAACCCTGCTCCCCAACTACGACGTCTTCGACGAGCACCGTTATTTCCGCGCGGCCCGCAGTGTCGAACCGATGATGTTCAAAGGAAGAAAACTGGGCGTGCATATCTGCGAGGACGCCTGGTGGGGGACGGAGTCGACGTATTATCACGAAGAACCACAGCTTTACGCGGATCCGATCCAGCAACTGGTCGATCAGGGGGCAGAGGTATTGATTAACCTCTCGGCGAGTCCGTTCGAAAAACAGAAACCGAACATGCGGGAGGAACTTGTTCGCAAACACGTTCGGAAACATAACCTGCCGTTTCTGTTCGTCAATCAGGTCGGTGGCAATGACGACCTCGTGTTCGACGGCCGCAGCTTCGCGATGAACCGCGACGGGCAGACAGTGATTGCCATGTGTCCTTTCGAGAGTTGCGTGGAATTCATCGACCTCGACGGCCTGCCTTCCCAGCCGGTGAATCTCGGACGCAAGTATGAGCAGGAACTGCTCGACGCCCTCGTTGTGGGTCTACGCGATTACATGCAGAAGTCCGGCTTTACGGACTGCGTCCTCGGTCTCTCCGGGGGTATCGACAGTGCGCTCGCGGCGTATATCGCGGCCAAAGCACTCGGTCCGACGCACATTCACGGCATCCTCATGCCGAGTCGCTACAGCAGCGACCATTCGGTAAACGACGCGTTGAAGCTCGCCGAGGCGCTGGGTATCGACTACGAAACGATTCCGATCGATCCCGTTCACAAAGCGTACGAAGGCCTGCCGGTGATCGCGGATGACCTGACTGGTGATGCCGCGAGCCTCGCTGACCAGAATCTCCAGGCGCGCATCCGGGGGGCCATCGTCATGCTTCGCAGCAACCGGTATGGCTGGATCGCGCTGGCGACCGGAAACAAAAGCGAACTCGCCATTGGCTACTGCACGATCTACGGCGATATGGCAGGAGGATTTGCCGTCCTGTGCGATCTCTTCAAACAGGATGTTTACGCACTCAGCCGGTACGTCAACGAGATCGAACAGCGGGAAGTCATTCCGGAAAATATCATCGTCAAACCTCCGAGCGCGGAACTGGCTCCGAATCAGTTCGACCAGGATACACTCCCCCCCTACCCTGTGCTCGACGCTATTCTGACAGGGCTGATCGAGCAGGAAAAATCGTTCTCCGCCCTGTGCGATGAATTCCCGGAAGAGACCGTCCGTTGGGTCATCAGTCGACTCGATCGCAACGAATTTAAACGGCGCCAGATGCCACCCGGCATCAAGCTGTCACAACGGGCCTTTGGCTCCGGTCGCCGCATGCCGATCGTCGCCCGTTACCCGCAGACGTAGCGTGCAAGAAACCTTACCAGTCCGATTTCGGTTTCTCGTCGATCAACTTCTGCATTTCACTGGTTAGTGTTTCCATAAACCCGGCACGACTCCCATTCCAGCGAAACGGAGGGCCGATGAAAATATCGCAGAAGAAGGGAACCAATAACGCTTCCCCGCGCGGTAACGCCTTCCCCAATCCGTGCATGAAGACGGGGGTGATCTCGACCTCTTCATGATGCTGCGCGATGCGCGCGATTCCTGTCTTGAACTGATCCAGCTTCTCCGGGTCTCCTCGCGATCCTTCCGGAAAAAGAATCAGAATGTTTCCCTCAGCCAGAGCGTCGTCGATCGGGGCGAGCGGATTCTTCGATTCTTTAGTGACCACACGGTTGATGGGAATAATGCCGAGGATTTGCGTTGAGAACCAGGCGAGAAACTTGTTCTTAAGAAAGTAGTCGGCGGCCGCAACTGGACGGACCGTTTGCAATCGGCGGGTGCCATAGAGGGTCATCAGCACGAGCGCGTCGAGGTGGCTGTTGTGATTCGCGACGATGATCGCAGGCCCCGACTTGGGAAGCAGTTCCGGGCGGCGCACATTGAGCCCCAGGACGATCAGGACGATCGGGCGTACCACCAGCAGAAAGAACAGAGCTCGGAGGATGCGGTTCATCAGGGCATCGTCTTCTCAGAATGGGTTTTCAGAAGTAAAGATAATAGACGAAGTGAAAGAAGAGGGGGGCGGTAAAAGTGAGACTGTCAACGCGATCCATGATTCCCCCATGTCCGGGAAGCATCGCGCTGGTGTCCTTCACACCGAGGTCCCGCTTCAGAGCGGAGATGCTGAGATCGCCGAAGAACCCACCGACGCCGATGATCAGCCCCGCGATCAGAGCGTGTTCTCTGGTGAGAAGCGTCAACCAGGGACCGACCGCACAGGCGAGTAGAGCCGTGGTCACCACCCCTCCCAGAAAACCGGCGACCGTTTTGCCCGGACTCACATGCGGGGCGATTTTGCGTTTTCCGAGCGATTTCCCCCACACATACTGCGCGACATCATTGATCTGCGTGAGGGCGATAAGCAGGATCAGCAAACCGGGGCCCGGGGGGATTTCTCCCGTCTGATAAAGTTCAGCCGGCAGCGTGCGCGCTCCTGAGTGCCATTCGAGTCCAATGAGCGCGGCGGCGTGGGACAGACTGAAGACCGTCGTCATCAACCCCCAGTGCACCATCCCGACGGAGCGGAGAAAACCTTCCGTAACTCCGGTCAGGATCATGCGAGAGGGAATGAGCATGAACATGTAAATCGGAATGAAGACAATGAACATCCCGTACCAGTCTAGCCAGACCCAGTAATACTGCACCGGGATCGCAAGGTAGGCCCAGAAGAGAACGCGTCGATCAGCGCGGCGCGCGGGGATCAGCGAGAAATATTCTTTGAGCCCCAGGAAACTGACGAACGCGAACAGAACGATCAACGTTCCTTTGCCAATCAGGAATGCGCAGCCGAAGAGCAGGATGATGACCCACCAGGTCTTCATCCGGTCGACCAGATCTTTGCGGTCCCGGTCCGGTTGCAACCGGCACAGAGCGAAAACATAGATCGAAGCAACCACCAGCAGGAGGGCGATTCCTCCCAATGCCCAGCGAACTTCAGTCGTGAGGTGATCCATTATTCAGATCCGGAGACAGGATTGCGGCCAGGGTTGTAAGCAGTTGAGGGCATGAAACTCACTCTGGTTGAGTCGGCGATTCGACTTCGCGTAAGGCCTTGCGGGCGCGGTTCAGGATGGTTAGTACGAGGAGGACGATCATTCCCCATAGAACCCAGTTGATCCACGGTTTGGGATCGATTCCCAAGCCGATCAACAGGGCCAGAAACCCGAACACGAACGCCCGGTCACTCTTGCCGAGCGGTCCTTCATAATGCCGGGTGGTGCCGAGTTGCACGCCGATGATTCCGGTCATCTCGCTGATCACCGCAAGCAGAACAACAATCGCAATGAGTTCTCCAGGAATCCCTTTGATCAAACCGAATGGGAGATAGAGAGCGGCATCCGCGACAACATCGCCCAACTCGTTGAGGACAAGTCCGAGGTTCGATTTCATATTGTGCTCGCGCGCGAGCATTCCATCGATGGCGTTCAGCGCCATCCGAAAGAAGAGGAACGGGGGAAGTACCAGCAGTAACCATTCTTCACGCGGATTAAGCGCGATGATGAAGCCGACGAAAACGGAGAGTCCGACGGCGAGCAGCGTCACCTGATTAGCCGTGTAACCGCCGGCCGCCAGCTTATTGGCAATGGGGCGCAAAAGCCCCTGAAACTTGGGCTTCAAGTCGTAAATGCTGGCCATAGCAGCGGCAGCTTTCTAGCGCGGACAGAGATCGCCAGGCAGAGAACGCGGCGGGAGAGGTGAACGAACGTCAGCAATCAGTCTAACCCGATCTCGACGAAATTGTCCATTCCCAAGTCGGTCGAAGCGCCTGCGAATCCCGCACGAGGTTCAGAACTGGCCCGCGAGTTTATCGACGATGATCTTGCCAATGTTGAGCGAAGAGGTTGCCGCGGGAGACGGAGCGTTGCCAACCAGAACCATGCGTTCGGACTCGTTGATGATGAAGTCATCAATCAGTTTGCCATCCGGCGAGAGCGCCTGAGCGCGGACACCCGCGGGCACCGATACGAGATGTTCCGAACGGATTTCGGGGATCAGATGCTGAAGCGCTTTGACGAAGGCGGCCTTTGAATACGACCGCCACATTTCGCCGAGTCCCGTCTGCCAGTTGCTGGCGGCCAGTTTCAGAAACCCGCCGTAAGAGAGCGACTCGAACAGATCCCGCAGATTGATATCGGTTTTTCGATAACCTTCCCGCGCGAAAGCCAGAACGGCGTTCGGTCCACACTCGACACCGCCATGGATCATGCGCGTGAAGTGAACACCCAGGAACGGAAAGTTCGGATCGGGAACGGGATAAATCAGCGCCTTGCAAAGATGGTGCGCGTCAGGAACGAGTTCGTAATATTCGCCGCGGAAGGGAACGATCTGCGCGTTGAATTTTTCATTGGCCATCTTTGCGACGCGGTCACTTTGCAGCCCGGCGCAGGTCACCACAAATTTGGCTTCGATCATGCCCGCGAGACTCTCGACGATAATGTGGTCGGAGTGGCGGCGGAAGTTGATGACTTCCGCGCGGGTCAATATCTCGCCCCCCGCTCCGCGAATTCGCTCCGCCATCCGTTCCGCGACCTGCACATAATCCACGATGCCCGCTTCCGGCACGTGGATCGCTTTGATCCCCGCGGCATGCGGTTCGAGTTCCAGGAGGCGATCCTGCTCGATCATTTCGCAGTTGACGCCATTCTGCTTTCCCCGTTCGAAGATATTCTCGAGCGCGGGCAACTCGGATTCATTCACGGCCACGATCACTTTGCCGCAGAGGTCGTAGCTGATTTCTTCCTCGAGGCAGAACTCTTCCATCGCCAGTTTTCCCGCGCGGCAGTTGTTCGCGCGCAGGGTGCCGGGACGATAGTAAATGCCGGAGTGCAACACTCCGGAGTTATGCCCCGTCTGATGCTGGGCAAGCTTGGACTCTTTCTCGAGCACAACGACTTGTTTGCCCGGGTATTCGCGCGTCAGCTGATACGCGGTTGCCAGTCCGACAATGCCTCCTCCGACAATTACGATATCTGCTTTGCGGAGGGTCATCCGAGGATCATTCCGGGAGAAAAGAGGCGGGGAGCGGCGCGGTCATCTTCAGGAAGGTGAGGCGAGGAAAGGTCGAGTCTGGTGGATCAGTCTTCGTGATCGTGGGCGGCTTCGGCAACGCCGCGACATTCCGGAGACGGTTTGGTGCACGCCTCACAGATGGAATTGCCTTCGCGGTCTTTGAGGTTCGCAAGGCCCCCGCAGCTCCCCTTGATCGTACGGTTGCTGATCAGCACACCGACGCTCATCGAAATCACGGCGGTCAGAAAGATGGCGAGGGTAATCCCCAGAATAACGAGATAATCCATGACTCAACTCAAAGCTGAATAAGCGGCTTCAGGAACAAATTTCGACTGACGAACCTTATTATAGGCGTCACGAGGAGGCGTCTCTATCATCGGTACCGCAAATTTGCTTTTCCCTCAGGGAAAATTGGACGAAGCCCGCCTATTTTTTCCCGGATCCGGGAACAGAGTCTTTGCCCGACTCGTACTTCTCGAACAGAGGAGAGGCCCATTCCTGCTGCGGTCCGTCCTCATCCTCTTTATAGACAAGATAAATCGCCAGATCATGATCGATGCTGAATTGCCGGGCTTCCTTGGGGCCCATCACCATGAGAGCCGTCGCGAATCCATCGGCCTCGGTGCAGTTTTCCGCGAGCACGGATGCAGACAATAGATGATGTTTCACCGGCCTGAGCGTGCGCGGGTCGATCGTGTGTGAATAGCGATTCCCGTCGGCGTCTTCAAAATAGTTCCGGTAGTTGCCGGAGGTCGCGAGGGCCCCATCTCGGAGAGGAATCGCCTTGAGGACTTTGGGACTCGCAATCGCTGTTTCCGATGGCTGTTCAATGGCGACCGTCCACGGTTCTCCATTGGCTTTCTTACCGCTGGCGACCATCTCGCCGCCGATGTTCACGAGATAACTCGCAACTCCAGCCTCTCGTAAAACGTCCGCAACCTGATCGACCGCGAACCCCTTGGCGATCGCCGACAGATTCAGGAAGACCTTGGGATGTTTCTTTTTGAGTGCCGGTTCCTCTTCGCGCGTCTCGACAAGTTGCCAGCCGATTTCCTCAGAAACCGCGTTTAACGACTCTTCATCGGGGACTTTGAAATCGTGTTTCGAGGCACCAAAGTTCCATAACTCAACCAGCGGTCCGACGGTGACATCGAAGGTCCCGCCTGTCAATTCGCTGATTTCAATCGCTTTCCGAACGACGAACTCGGTATCGGCGTCCACCTTGAACCAGTCTTCGCTTTCGGAGTTGTTGAACTGCATCAGCTGCGAGTCGTCTTTCCAGGTCGACATCAGATCGTTGATGCGATCAAGTTCCGCCTCGATAATCTTCTGCATCGAGTCAGGCGACTCGCCTTCGGGAAGTTCGACAAACTGAATGTCGTAGTACGTTCCCATCGTCTGACCGTTGACGCGCACGGGCTTCCCGGTTGACTCGGAAGCACACCCCGCCAGCAGCGCGCAAAACAAGACCATCAGGAGAAGGTGTCCCGTCCAGTTTGACCTGTTCGTATCGGACAGCCTTTTCATGATGGTCTCGCGTGGTTCTATACAGTAGTGATCGACATCAGCCGCCGAAGTCGTCGAAGCGGACGTTTTCGGGTTCGACACCGAGGTCGTCCAACATCTTCCGCACGGCGGAAAGCATCATCGGCGGACCACAGATGTAGTATTCGATGTCTTCCGGTGCCGGGTGGCTCTTCAGATAGTTCTCGAGCAGAACCTGGTGAATGAAGCCAGTGTAGCCGGTCCAGTTGTCCTGCGGCATCGGTTCGGAAAGCGCGATGTGGAATTTGAAGTTGTCGAATTCCTTTTCGATTTCGTCAAAGTCTTCCTGATAGAACATCTCGCGAAGACTACGAGCCCCATACCAGTAGGAGACTTTCCGTTTGGTCTTCCGGTTTTTGAAGAGTTCGAAGATGTGCGAACGGAGCGGAGCCATACCGGCACCACCACCGATGTAGATCATCTCGGAGTCGGAATCGTTGATGTAGAACTCACCATAGGGACCGCTGATGGTCACCTTGTCGCCCGGTTTGCAATTGAAGATGTACGAAGACACTTTTCCAGGGGGAATGCCTTCAGGAGCACGTGGCGGAGGAGTCGCCACGCGAACGTTCAGCATGATGATCCCTTTTTCACCGGGATAGTTCGCCATCGAGTAGGCACGGATGGTGGGATCTTCCACTTTCGATTCATATCGCCAGACGTTGAACTTGTCCCAGTCCTCGTGGTATTCCTCGGCGACCGCGAAATCTTTGTATTTGAGTTCGTGGGGAGGAACTTCGATCTGGATATACCCCCCCGCTTTGAAGTTCACGTCCTCATTCGGGGGAAGTGCCAGTTTGAATTCTTTGATGAAGGTCGCAACGTTGTCGTTGGAAACGACTTTGCATTCCCATTTCTTGGTTTCGAAAACTTCGGGCGGCACCTCGATTTTCATGTCCTGCTTGACGGCGACCTGGCAGGAGAGTCGACAGCCTTCACGGGCTTCGCGGTTCGAAATGTGCGTCCGTTCCGTTGGAAGAATATCTCCTCCCCCTTCAAGGATTTTCACTTCGCACTGGGCACAGGTACCACCACCACCGCAGGCAGAGGAGACGAAAATGCCCTCGTTAGCGAGTGCGCCGAGCAGCTTACCGCCAGCCGGGACGGTGATCTTCTTCTGATCGTTGATCACGATATTCACATTGCCCGACGAGACCAGCTTCGAACGCGCGACGAGAATCAACGCGACAAGCGCTCCGACGATAACCATGAAGAAAATCACGCCGAGGAAAATTGGACTGTCTAACATAATCACTCACTTCGCTGACCAGAGATATCTGAAGAGCTGGCGCTAGAGGACCTGACAAAGTTGTTCGTGTCAGGTTAATCGTTTTTTAAAGGCTGATACCGGAGAAGGACATGAAGGCCATCGCCATCAGGCCGACCGTAATGAAAGTGATGCCAAGGCCACGGAGACCGGGGGGAACATCGCTGTATTTGAGTTT
>PABD01000264.1 GCA_002702685.1 Planctomyces sp. | reverse complement strand
TCTCCTCGGCGCGGGTTACCATCAGCGCTTCGGTGAGGCCCACGCCGAAATCAATGCGCTCAAAGATGCCGGAGACGCGGCGCGCGGAGCAACCCTGTTTGTGACTCTCGAGCCCTGTTGTCATCAGGGGAAAACCGGGCCGTGCAGCGCGGCGGTGATCAAGGCGGGAATCAAGCAGGTTGTCATCGCTCTGGAAGATCCGGCCGAGTGGGTCGCGGGCGACGGGATTGCTCAACTCCGCGCGGCGGGCATTGCTGTTTCGGTCGGTCTGCTGGAAACGGAAGCCCGTCACCTGAACGCACCCTTCATCAAATACGTCACCGAGAAAAAACCGTACCTGATCGCCAAGTGGGCGATGACCTGGGATGGGAAACTCGCTGCCAAAACGGGCTCGTCGCAGTGGATCTCCGGTCCCGAATCACGCGCGGTCGTGCATCAGATACGCGGACGGGTCGATGGCATTCTGGTCGGTGCCGGTACGCTCACCATGGATGACCCCCTGTTAACCGCGCGCCCGGAAGGTCCCCGCGTGGCGACCCGGATTGTCGTCGATAGTCGTGCTCAGCTGACGGCAGACTCGCAACTCGTCCAGACGATCAGAGAGGCGCCGGTGCTGTTATGCACCTCGACCGAGGTCCCGGATGCGAAACTGAAACCGTTGCGCGCCGCCGGCGTCGACATCTGGCAAGGGACGCCTGACGCCGCGGGGCATCTGGATTGGGACGAACTTCAGGCTGAGTTCTACAGACGCGGTATGACGAACATTCTCGTCGAAGGGGGAGGGGAGATCTTCGCCAGCCTTCACCAGGCACGGGCGATCGATGAAGTGCATCTCTTCCTGGCGCCGAAACTCGTTGGCGGACGGGACGCGATCACACCACTCGGCGGCGAAGGTCTACCGGTAATACCGCAGCAGGCGGATCTGATGGATATCGAAGTTCGCCGCACGGGGGAGGACATCTACCTGCAGGGGCGCGTGCGTAAAGGGTGACGCCGCCGTTGACGTCGGCTATGGCAAATGCCGCGAGAATAAAGAAGAGAAACTGATCGAACCTAACGCGTTCGGTATATCTAAGCAGCACCGCACCTGCTTCTCGCCTCCGTCACGAGCCGCTGGAGATTCGGCCAGCCCTCCCGGGATGGCTGCCTGTCTCTTCGTCGCCTTCCCTGTTAGCAAAGTCAGGTCGTTCGATCAGTTTCTCTCTGTTGAATCGTCAATGATTCAAACTTGAACCGTGAGTCCGTCCACGGGGAATTCCTGTTTCCGTCATCGCGTGATCTTCTTATCTAGAGTTCTTCTTCCTGCCGACGAGGGCGCGCATCGAGGGTACGGACTGTAAACGTGAAAAGCTCCCGGTCAGTGAATCAACAGACATTCAGCTTCCATGACGGGCCTGAGTCGGCGTTCATTTTCCTGTCGACTTATTCGTCAAGATGGAAGCGGTCGATACGATGAATCTGCTCTTAAAGCATCGACTCCGAGTGAATCCGCATCGATGTGCATGCGCGAACGGAAGAAGAAAAGAAGTTCACAACGATGTTGTTCACTTACCTTACCCGGTTGAAAAAAACTTGCAACTGAAAATCGATGGAAAAAAGAAATCTCGTTGAGTCGAGTGCATCACCTTAATTGCATCTCACGCCACAGGTGTCTGTTGACAACCATGAGTCAATGGTTCCAGAGAGCAGGCGATGACTGACAGCCGGTCTCACTAAGGGTTACAGTTTTCCTTTGGAAGACGGTACGCCTGTCTGACGGGGATCGATCGTGATTGCGTGACGCAGCGCGCGGGCCGTCGCTTTGAACAGTCCTTCCGAGATGTGGTGACTGTTCTCGCCATGGTGCAGTACCAGGTGCAGGTTCATCAATGCGTTTGACGAAACCGACTGCCAGAACTCGCGGACGAGTTGTGAATCGAACTCACCGATCTTTTCAGTCGGGAAGCTGACCTTGTACACAAACCACATGCGTCCGCTGAGGTCGAGCGCGGATGTCACCAGCGATTCTTCCATCGGAAGAGTCATGCTGCCGTAACGGGTGATTCCTTTTTTGTCGCCGATCGCCTGCAGCAAGGCCTGTCCGAGACAGATACCGACATCCTCGACGGTGTGGTGTTGATCGACTTCGAGATCCCCTTTCGCATTCACCTTGAGGTCGAACAGGCCATGCTTGGCGAACAAGGTCAGCATGTGGTCAAAGAAGCCCACGCCCGTGCTGATCTCCGCGCGGCCGGTGCCATCCAGGTCGAGCGTTAACTCGATCTCTGTCTCGGCGGTGGCGCGCTTGATGGTGGCTGTCCGGTTCGATGTTCCTGACATGAATCAGTCCTGTTTGGAAAGTGAGATTATCGAAGGGTGTGGCGATATCCCTAAAAATACCCCGCCGAAGGGAGGCCGCAATGGCTTGTTGGCCAAAGGGTGCGGGGAGGATCCTATCGAAGGTCACTGCCCGGCATAACCGGCACAACCGGAAGTGGGCAGACTGTCCAGTTGTCCGAGCGAAGCGACTTGCCATCGCTGACCGTCAGAGGATCTCTTTCAGCTTCTCGAGAAAGGTGTCGATTTCCGCGTCGGTGCCGACGGTGATTCGAAGGCCGGTGAGCAGGCCCGTGATCGTACCGGGGAACTTCATGTAGCGGACGAGAATGCGGCGGGCCTTCAGTTCCTGGTAGAGTTCTTCGTGATTTCGATCGGGGTGCGTCGCCCAGACGAAGTTCGTCTCGCTGTCCTGGACCTCAAAGCCCAGCAGACGAAGTGCGAGCGTCAGGCGTTCGCGTGTCAGTTGAATCTGCTTGACGTTCTTCAGCATCCATTCCTGATCCATCAGCGCGGCGGTCGCGGCCGCAATGGAGAGCGTATTACAGTTGTAGCTGTCTTTGACCTTCCGCATCCCGGCGATGAGGTCCGGGTGCGCCACGGCAAACCCGAAGCGAATACCGGCGAGACTGTAGGACTTGCTGAGCGTGCGGGTGATCACAATACGCGAGCCGTGCTCACCTTTCAGAATGCCCCCCTTGTCGCGCATCGAACGGAAGTCGCCATAGGCTTCATCCAGCACCATGATCCCGTTGGGGGGAATCAGGCTGGTCAATGTCGCATCGTCCCACAATGTTCCCGAGGGAGAATTCGGATTGGGAACAAAGAGCAACTTGGTCCGTTCGATCTCCGGGCGGACGCGGTCGAGGTCCCAGGACCAGTCACTGTTGAGCAACAGACGCTGGCATTCACAGCCCTGGATCTCTGCCAGCGATTCGTACAGGACATAGCTGGGATAGGCGTAGGAAATGACTTCATTGGTGTCGACAAAACTGCGGACGAGAATCGTCAGGTTTTCATCGCTGCCATTCGCCGGCAGAATCCAGTCGGGGTCGACGTTGAACTGCTTGGCCGCTTCTTCGCTGAATGCCCGAACGAGTGGGTCGGGGTAGATGTTCAGTCGGCTGCGGGCGGCTTTCTCGATCGCTTCGGCTACGCGGGGCGAATGCGAATACGGATTCTCGTTCGTATTCAGCTTGATCCAGTCTTTTTCCCGCGGTTGTTCGCCGGGAACGTAACCTTGCATTTTGTCGATATTGGGTCGAAACAGGCTCATGGAGGCAGTCGGCTTTTAAGGTGATGAATCAGGTGAAGGTGGTTGTGGGAAAAGTTCTCGGGCAGGAAGGTCCTGTCCTTTTCTGGATACCCGTCAGAACAGTAGCTTGCGAGGGTCTTCTTCGTCATCGTCGGACTCAGTCGTTTTGGGGGCGGCTTTGGGTTTCGCGCGAGGGGCGGCACTCTTACGCCGCTTCGCTTCCCCACCCGTCTGGCTGAGCGTCGCTTCCGCGTCGAACGATTCTGTCTGAACCCCACCTTCCGGATCGAGCCGGGTGAGGATTTCGATTTTCTGTTCCGCGGCTTCCAGAGTCTGGTAACAGAGACGGATCAAACCGATCCCTTCTTCGTACCGTTCGAGCGATGTTTCCAGCCCCAGTTCGCCCGCTTCGAGGTCAGTGACGATGGCCTGCAGACGGGCCAGGGCCTCCTCAAACTTGGGGGCGGGGTTAGTTTTGCCGGAAGTGGAATTCGCTTTCGAATCATCAACCATGGGATCAGGCTCAGGTGTTTCTCAGGGCGCTTCAGTGGTGTGTCAGGTCGTCTGGTTACGGTAACGGGAAAAACTCAGGCATCATTTTCCGTCATCCGGTCTCGTTTTTCTACCGCTTCCACCCGACTATATAAAATTCCATCCCTGATCAACGTCTCCAGTCGATCGCCGACGTTCACCTGCTCCTGTTGATGGATGACTTCGCCCGAATCGGGGTTCCGCGTGACCGAGTAACCTCGTCCGAGAACGTTCAGCGGGCTGAGGGCCTCCAGCGTGCGGGCAAGGTTGCCGAGCCGTGTGCCCCGATCGTGGACAACCCGGTTGACCGACTGGTTCAGGCGGGCGGAAATTTCGTCCAGCTGGGTCAGGCGATCGTGTACGGTCGTGAGGGGTCGGGCGAAGACGGGACGGGAGGTGAGGGCCTCCAGCTGTAACCGGGCCCGGTGGGCTTGTTCACGGAGTGCCGATTTGAGATCGGATTCGAGCTGTCTTACGCCTCCCAGGATGTCCCGCAGATCAGGAACGACCAGTTCTCCCGCTTCGCTCGGTGTCAGTGCCCGGCGGTCGGCGACGAGGTCGGCAATCGTGACATCGATCTCGTGTCCCACCGCGCTGACAACCGGAATGGGACAGGCGGCAATGGCGCGGGCGACGATTTCTTCATTGAACGCCCACAGATCCTCGAGGCTCCCCCCACCGCGACCGACGATGACGACATCGACATCGGGAATGGATTCGACCGCCTTAAGTCCGGCGGCGATCTCTCCCGCCGCAGCGGCCCCCTGTACCTGCACGGGGACGACGATGATTTCGGCGATCGGCCAGCGACGGGTCATCACCTGCAGCATGTCCCGGACGGCGGCACTTGTCGGGCTGGTGACGACGGCGATCCGCATGGGGAAGCGGGGAATCGGTTGTTTGCGTTCGGGGGCGAATAAACCTTCTTCCGCGAGCTTCGCCTGCAACTGGCGAAAAGCCAGTTCGAGCGGCCCCATTCCCTGCGGAATCAGTTCCCGGATGATGAGCTGATAACTGCCGCGTGGTTGATAGACTTCCACGCTGCCGGCGGCGACGACCTGCAGGCCGTCGTCGAGGTCGAACTTGAGACGGCTGGCCGTTCCTTTCCAGATGACGGCGCTGATCTGCGAGTTCTCGTCTTTGAGCGTGAGATAAACATGTCCCGATCGCGCATGAGTGCAGCCGGAGATTTCCCCCGCCACCCAGACGAGTGGGAAGTTCATCTCGATGAGCTCTTTCAGTTGTCGGGTCAGTTCCGAAACGGACCAGACCGACTCCTCGCCGGGAGCCTCGTAACCGTAGGACATGATTTACCTTTTGTGGAAGTCTCGTCAATTACGTCCGCAGATTCTCTCTGTGCGAATACAGAAACAAACTTACCCCATCCAGATATTCTTCAGGTATTTGATGCCGTTTTCCATATCAGCACGCTGGCGTTCGCCGGAGGTGCGGGTGACGGTGACCCAGCCCGGGTATTCGGCCTCGGACAATACGGCGAGGACTTCTTCCCAGGAAACTTCACCGCGCCCAATGGCCGTCTCCTGCCCGACGCCATCACGAGTGCGGGTGGCATCGCGCGCGGTGACATGCTCCAGGCGATCATGGAACAGCCGGATGACGTCGACCGGATTCTGTTTATTGAGAACGGCAGTGGCGGGATCGAAGTTGATACCGATGAGACCGGTTTTGATCTCGTCCAGGAATTCCCGCAGCTGCTGAAGGTCACCCCCGGCGGGTTTGATGCAGATCGTGACGCCGAGATGATTGCCGAAGCTCGCCAGGTCCGTGAGTACATCCGCGATCAGTTTGAGCTCCGCCTGGTTGTCTTCCGTTCGCGGCGGGAGCGTTTCCGTGTCGAGAAGTAAAACCTTCGTCTTCAGGCCCGTGGCCAACTGCATGGTCTGTTTTACCGCGGCGATGCGCTGATCGAGATGCTGCGGATCGTGGATGGCATGCCGGGTGGGGAAATAGAAACCGGTGAGCGACAGTCCCAGTTCCCCCAGGAAACGTAGAATCTCGCGCTGGGCCGTTTGCGACATCTCCCGCGCCGGAAGCTCATTCCGCGCATCGACGAGGACGGCCCGGGCATCGCTGTCCGCGGCGGTCTGCAACGCTTTGCGTATCGGTTGATTGAGTGGCCAAGTCGCCAGGCCGAATTTCTGGATCAGCATAAGGGTCTCATATGAATTCGATGGTTGAAAGGCTCGTTGCACGAATGCGGGGGGGACGCCTCTCGGTATAACGGGTTTTCCCCGTGACTTCCAGTATCGATCCCGGGGCGACCGGAGAACCGGGTGTTAAAACCGGCATAATCGCCACTTGCAGGATAGTCTTGAGTCGGCCTCGCGGAACTTCCGAACAGAAAAGGAGGGAACATTCTGTTCATTCTCCGATACAGGTGCGCGCATGCGGCTGAGAGTTCGATTCAACCTATTCCCGGTGCTCCTTCTGGCGGCACTGGGCTGTGCAGGGCTGACGGCCCTGTCCGGGGGATCGCTCCATGCCGCGGCGGCCGCCGCCAACGCGGGGAATATCATTGTTCCCCCAGCGGACCCCTTCGAGGGGGCCGAGGAGGTGCTGCACTTTTCGTTTGAACGATCGGCAGAGCGTCCTTACGACGGCGACAAAGACCTCGACAACATGCCGGATGACTGGAACCGGCGCAAGGGACCGAACTTTCCCCTGTATGTGAACTGCGGTGTCGATCGGAACATCGGCCGCATTCCCGATGGCGTTGATCCTGCTACGATCAGCCCGCAAAGTTTTCGCGTCGATCTGAACGGAGGAGACTTCGCCTGTTATTCCCCCTTTAATAAATCGGCGAACATCAATCCGCTCTATTCTTATGTCTTCGAGGGGTATGTTCGGACCGAGGGGCTCCAGAACTCGGCGGCCATCATCACGATCAATCTCGTCAATTCCAAACGGCAGGCGGTGCAGCGCTATACGAGCGAGCCGATCACCGGCACCTGGGACAAATGGCAGCGCATCCAGATCGACCCTATCCTTCCCCGGAATGATGTTTCTTTCGTCTTCATTGGGCTGCATGTCGTCAATCATCGCGACAAGGATATTCGCGGCAAGGTCTGGTTCGACTCGCTGCGCCTCGGGAAAAAGCCACGACTTTCCTCGAACAACGACTTCTTCTCGCACTTCAAAGACCACCTGCGCGGTGGTGTGCAGCCGGTCCATATCAAGTTCAATATCAGCGGACTCAATTACGATCACAAGAACACCCTGCACCTTACGCTCCGGGACAGTTCCGAAATGGTCCGGCAGCAGGAACTTCGTGTTATTGAACGGCCTGATGATCCGACCGTCGATCTTGATAACTGGGTGGAGCCGATCACGTGGGAACTGAGCGCGGAGAATATGGAGATCGGCTTCTACCAGATCACCGCGGAGCTGAAACGAGATAACTCGGTGCTCGCCAAGCAGGAGACCTCGTTTGCGGTGATGGAACTCGTCGGCTACAAGGATCCGGATTTCAATCTCAAAGGAGAATTCGGCTGGTCAATCCACTCGGAGTTGCCCTCGCACGTGCTGGATGACCTCGGGAATATCTCGGGACAGGCGGGGATCAACTGGTTGAAATACCCTGTCTGGAAACATTCCTTTGAGTCGGATCAACAACCGGTCGCGATGTTGTTCAAAGATATCGCGTCGCGCGGAATTACCTCGGTTGGCGTTCTTCAGGCACCGCCACCGGAACTCCGAGAGCAGTTCAAGCTCGATTGGAGCGGGGTACGCGAGGTCTTCAATATGTCGCGCAAGTCGTGGTCTCGCTGGCTGGAACCGACGGTGGCGCACTTCTCTTCCACTGTCCAGTACTGGCAACTCGGGGGCGACGAGGATCTCAGCTTCGTCGGTGAGAAGGGTCTCGGCGAGACGGTTAATTCGGTGAAAAACTATTTCGATATCGTCGGGCGAAATACCAAGGTCGGTGTGCGCTGGACCTGGGCTTCCGAATTGCCGAAGAACGTGATTCCCTCGTCCGCGTTCCTCACGATCAAAAACGAAAACCCGGTCATCGACGAGGAGGCCAAAGCGGCGAAAAAGAAAGTTGTGCCGGCCGACAAGCTCCTCTACGACCGCCTCGTCGCCGCGCGGCAGAGCGACAACAAGATTCCGTTGTGGGTTCTGATTCAACCTCTCGATACGACGCATCCCAAAGATGTGCGCGGTTCGGACCTCGTCAAGCGGATGGTCGCCGCCAAGCGCGGGGGCGCCGATCAGATTTACGCGATGAATATCTTCTCGCCTGAATACGGCCTGATGATGCGGTCAGGGTCACCGACTCTGCTCTTCCTGCCCTGGCGTACCACCGCACTGGCGCTGCGGAATTCCCAACCGATCGGTTCGTTCGAACTCGTCAATCACAGCACGAACTATCTCTTCGAAAAGGAAGACGAAGTCGTGATGGTGTTGTGGAATGAAAACGAGGAAGTCGAAGAGCAACTCTTCCTAGGCGACAAAGACAAAATCAAAATCTACAACGTCTGGGGCCAGCAGTTGCGGCAGGGAGTTGATTTTCAGATCGACTTCGACAGCAAGCAGCATATCCTTAATGTCGGTAAGACACCGCTGATCGTGCGGAACTGTCTTCCCGGCGTGACGAAAATGCGCATGCAGGTCAGCTACGAAAAAGGAAAGGTTCCCAGCCAGTCGGGTCGGCATTCGGACGCCCTGTTGATCGAGAATACATTCAACCAGGGGATCCAGGTCACTTACAAAATCAACATGCCCGCTCGAGACTGGCAGGTCGATCCGGAGACGAAGACGTTCAACCTCGCGGCGGGTGAGAAGAAGCGGTTGCCCTTTTATATCAACCTGCCGAATAACGTGAGCATGGGAATCCATGAAACATCAATCGACCTGCGGGTCGCCGCCGATGCCGATCCTTATCTGCTCTCGGTCAAACGCCCGTACCAGGTCGGTCTCGGTGATGTGGAGATCGAAGTCACCGACTATCGTACCCCCGAGGGCATGCTGGTGATCAAACAGATTATTCGCAATAACTCGGTCGCGGACGAACTGCTGAACTTCAGCTGTAACCTGTATGTGCCGGGCGCGCGACGCAAACAGACACAGGTTTTCAAGCTGGGTGTAGGCAGCAGCGACACAAAAACATATCATCTGGAGAACGCCGATTCGTGGGAGGGTAAAACCTTCCGCATCCGGGCCGAACAGGAAGGGGGCCGCCGCGTCCTCAACAAGGACTGGACGGTCGGCGAGAAATGGGACGAGCAACAACCGACCGCTCGCTTCCCCCGCAGAGATTTACGCCAGGCTGATCGCTCACAGGAAGATAAAACGCCCCAATGACGACCGTAGCCGACATTGTAGCCTACTTCGACGAACAGACTCCTTCCGTACTTGCTGAACCCTGGGACAACGTCGGCCTGCTCATTGGCCGTGCGACGAACGAGGTGAAATCGATTCTCACCTGCCTCACGTTGACTCCCGACGTGGCCCGCGAAGCGATTGATCGCGAGGTTGATTTTATCGTCTCGCATCATCCGATTCTTTTTCGGCCCGTGCAGAAGATCACGACGGCGAACGCGGAAGGGGAGATGATCCTTGATCTGATCGAAGCCGGAATTGCCGTCTTTTCACCGCACACCCGGTACGACAGCGCCCCGCTCGGGATCAACCAGCAGCTGGCGGAACTGCTCGGGCTCACGAATATCCAACCGCTGCGTCCATTAACGGAGGACGACGCGACCATCGGCTCCGGTCGATATGGTCGGTTACCCGCCGCAATGCCGTTCGATGAATTCGTCGATCGCGTGAAAACAGAATTGCATATTCCGGCGCTGTCGCTGGCCGGAGCGAAAAAAGAAGCGATCAGTACCGTCGCCATCGCGTGTGGTTCGGCGGGCGAGTTCCTCAAAGATGCCGCGCGCGCGGGCTGTGATCTCTTCATCACGGGCGAAGCCCGCTTTCACACTGCGTTCGAAGCGATCGAACTCGATATTGCGTTGTTGCTGGCCGGTCACTATCAGACGGAACGCCCCGCGATGGAAAACCTGGCACAGCGACTGAAGACGGCGCTCCCCGATGTCAATGTCCTTGCCAGCAATGCGGAAACGGATCCGTTTGACTGGCGATTGTAGAGCTGACATCGTTCAACGGGTGGCACTGCTGGCGCGCCAGTAGTGGGGGCTATCACCTGTTTCGCTTCCTGATCTGCAAACCAGACAAGTCAGCCTGTGCTCCTTTTGTTCTGCAACAGTGAAGTTGCTGAGAAGCGTTCGTTCATCACCCCTGCGATCACACTGCTGGCGAGCCAGCGGTGCCACCCGGAAGAGTGCAAGCCGCGCGGGGCGAGTTGCTGCAGACGTCGGGGGAAGTCAGTGTCGCCGGTGCTGAAATTGCTATCGGTGATACGTCACTGGTAATTGGTCGGTGCACCCTTTTTAATGGGGAAGCAGGGAATCGCGCTGGCCGCGGTTCGGACTCTTGAATTGCCGACTCTGAATTTGACCGTCTGGATTTTCCAATGGACCGACGTACTTTTCTACGATCCACGGCTGCGCTGACGGCGGCCGCGGGAACGCTCTCTTCCTCAACAACGCGCGCTGAAGACGAAGCCGGTGTGACCGATCCGGTCGCGGCGCTGACCGATCGACTCTCTCCCCGCATGCAGCACGCGCGGGAAGTGGCGCTCAATTTACTGAAGCCGAGTGCGGCGGAACTCGAACGGGGATTACGGCTGCACGCCGGGTCGTTGGTATTCGATGCCTATGCGTTCGCGCCGCGCGCGGCTGTCGATGGGGATGCCATTGCCGCGGCGATCGACGCGGGCGCTTCGCCCGACGAAGTCGAGGACATGCGCGAAGATATGATGATGACCCGCTACGTCAGCAATCTTGCCGAACAGCAGGAGTTTCTGAACGCGTGGCGGGTTTCCGGGGTGACAGCGATTTTTCAGAACGCCGGACAGGAAGGACAGGATCCGCTCCGTCTGCTCAAACGTCTCGCCCGGTTCACCTACGGGACGGACATCCTGAAAGACTACATGTTCAAAGCCGCGCTTCCCTCCGATATCGAGGCAGCCAAAAAAGAAGGGAAGCATTGCCTCTACTTTACGGGGAACGGCGTACCGATCACTCAGCAATGGGTTTCCGTTGAAGATGAACTCAAGTACGTCCGCATCTTTTACGAACTCGGTATTCGCATGATGCACCTGACGTACCAGCGTCGCAACATGATTGGCGACGGGAGTGGCGAAACGAGTGATGCCGGTCTCAGCGATTTCGGTCGCGAGGCGATTGCCGAGATGAACCGGGTCGGAGTGATTCCCGATTGCGCGCACAGTGGCTGGCGGACCAGTCGTCAAGCAGCAGAAGTGTCGAGCAAACCGGTTGTCGCCAGTCATTCTACCGCAGGTGGGATCTATCCGCACTTCCGCAGCAAACCGGATGATGTCATCAAGGCGATCGTCGACTCGGGCGGTTATATCGGCATCTGCTGCATCTCGCGCTACCTGCGCGGCAAAGGGGATCTGACGACGATGCTCGATCACGTGGAATACGTCGCGAAGAATTTCGGCGTCGACCATGTCGCCATCGGGACAGACATCGCGTGGACATCACAGTTCGCCGCCGACGAGAATCGCAAGATTCCGAAGATGCCCCGACAGCGGGAACCATTTCGCTCGTTGTGGCCCGCCGACGATTACAAAACGACCGATGAAGCGACACAAAGCCTCTCGTGGATCAACTGGCCACTCTACACCGTAGGCCTGGTGCAACGGGGTTTCACCGATGACGAGATCCGCAAGATCATCGGCGGCAACGTGATGCGCGTCGCCCGGGAAACGATTCAGATTCAGGAACCGGAAGAGGGCTGAGGGTTTGGAGTTAACAGGGTAGCCCGGACCATCTCTTCAGAGTTGTCCGGGTCGCGCAGCGACAAGCGCCGCAGCGGTGTAACGAAGTCCCTCGCGACTTGCTCAACTTACAGGTGTCCGAAGTGAGTCGGCTTCAGTAAGTCAACTCAACCTGCGGCGACCCTCGCTCACCGCTTGTGCCTACGGCACCCAGACGACTCTGGCGAGATCGTCTGGGTCACCCGTTTGGGGGCTACCCGTTACTCGTTCGTTGATTCTGCGTCGTCGAGGGTTTCTTCCTCGTCGCGTTCGCGCGTCAGCTGGTAGAACTTCACACCGAAGCCGGTGAAGATGATCGCGGGCATCGAGATCATGAAGAGGATGCTGTACATATACGCCTTGGGCAGCGCGCTTTCGGTTTCGTTGGCTTCCTTACACATCGGGCAGGCCGAGGCCACGGAGAGCAGACCGGTGGTGAAGAGGGCGAGTGTCAGACAGCAGATGAAGAGAAGTCGTTTCATCGGTATTCGCAATTCCGGATCAGGAGGCTCAGGCCGGTTCGAGCCGGGCTCCATTATCCCAAATGGTATAACATGAAGTAGATGACCACCCCGGTGACCGAGACATACAACCAGAGTGGAAAGGTAATCTTCGCAATGCGTCGATGCCGGTCCCATTGCTGCGTGAGGCCTCGATAAATCGTGATAGGCACCAGTACCGCGATGACCATCGCCAGCACCACATGCGTGATCAGGATGAAGAAGTAAATCGGGCGGATGATCCCGGTTCCCTGAAACGCCTGCGAGCCGCTACCAGTATAATGATGCAGAGCGGCATGGTAAACCAGATAACAGACGAGAAACAAGGCCGATACGCCGAACGTCGTCAGCATGATCCGCTTATGCGTCTCCCGTTTCCCGGACTGAATGGCGAGGAATCCCCAGACCAGCAGAATCGTAGCGAGGCCGTTCAGAACGGCGTTCACGCTTGGTAACTGGTAGACCCACTCCGGAGTTGCGGCAACGGCGTCGGGAGCCTGCTGGGCGAACAGGGGGGCGGATAGGATATAGTTAGCGAGCACGTGCATTGCGTTGAGAACAATTTACGGGGAGGGACATGGTCAGCTCGTAGTATAGTCCCGCCCGCCAGGCAAGTTAGGCGGGAATCCACACGCCTGCATTGCAATCTCATTATTGGGAAGTGAACAAACGGGGTTATCCCCCCGAAATGGGTGTGGAAATGGTCAGTTGTGCTCCGTCGGTGAGGGTGGGGTTCGCCTCCAATCGGACCTGTTCGTCTCCCAGAAACAGTAGCAGGGAAGTGATCGGCTTTCCCTCCCCGTCCAGCACCATTCCCGCGAGTGGATCTCCGTGGCTTTCCGCCAGCTGAGTCAAAGCGTCGCTCAGCAAGGTTCCGTCGGGCAGTTCGATCTCCTCCCGACCGGTTCCGGCCGCCCGTTTGATTTGAGCCATGTATTCGACGGTCACCCGCATGGTTGAAGACTTTCTGGTTTTCGGTCCTGTCAGCTAAACAGTCACGCCTTGGGGCTGCAATTGGCCACGGCGGATCGTGAGGGTGCGGTCCGCATACTCGGACGCGCGGACGTCATGAGTGACGAGCAGCACGCCACCACCTTCGGCACAATACTCTTTCATCGCCGTGAGTACAATCCGCGCGTTGTCGTCGTCCAGGTTGCCGGTCGGTTCATCGGCGAGCAGTAACGGAGGGGCGAATATCAAAGCCCGCGCCAGGGCCGTCCGCTGACGTTCCCCGGTACTCAGTTCTCCTGGTTTGTGACCAGCGCGATCCTTGAGACCGAACTTCTCGACCAGTTCCGCCGCGCGGGATTCGAGTTCACTTCGCGACGGGGACTTCCCCGCAGGCCGTGGAGCAAGACCGGGGGCGAGCACGTTCTCGATCACGGTCAGATAGGGAATGAGATGAAACTGCTGAAAGACAAACCCGATCTCGGTCGCCCGCAAGGCCGCGCGATCTTCGGAAGAAAGTGTATATGGTTGTCTACCGTTGATCTCGATCGTCCCGCTGTCCGGTCGCAGCAATCCTCCCAGCATCAATAGCAATGTTGATTTGCCGCCGCCACTCGGTCCGTGAATCGCGAGAAACTCTCCCTTGGCCAGTTCCAGCGAGATGTCGTTCACGGCGACGACTTCGTTCGGCGTACCGGGGGAAAAGCGTTTGACGGCCTGTCGGGCGGATAACAGCATGCGGAAAAACCCGTTGTTTCGAGCGAGTGGTTAATTGAGCCGCTGATTTCTCAATGACACAGTCATTGAGCGAAGTGAAGTTCGTGTGCCACGGCCAGGCTCGCTGGCCGTGCCGCTGTGGTCTCTAAGTCCAGTTGACGTTCACTCGTAGGCCCTTCGGCTTACCCGAAATCGCAACATGACCCGTTATGAATTAGACTTTTGATTGCAGGCACAATGGCACGGCCAGCGAGCCTGGCCGTGGCACCCATTCATGCTTGATGTATCTGTAATATCAGTATGTTTGGTTTGAATTCTGTGATCGATCGATCCCTAAACTTCCCGTTGCAGAATCGTGGCGGGATCTTCGTGGGAAGCGAGCAGGGCGGGGAACCACCCGGCGATGAGTGCCAGGACCGGGGCGAGCAGGAAGATCATCAACAGGCTGGGACCATCAAGCAGGTCGCGGCCGGAAAATTTCAGCGGGGTCGCGTAGGTGGAATTGGCGCTGGCCATAAAACTGCTGTGGTCGGCATAGGTCAGTCCGGCGACGAAACCGACGAGGATCCCGAGACAGGCACCCACGACGCCGATGAGGATATTGCGTCCGATGATTGTCGTCAGAATCTGGTACGATCTCACCCCGAAGGCACGCAGAATCGCAATTTCATTTCGGCGTTGCCGTACGTTGTTGTAGGTGAGCAGTCCGAGCCAGAGCGTGGCGCAGAGCACGATAAGAGAAACGAGGACAGTCGCGAACAGCGAGAGCTGGCTTTCCAGTTGGTTCCTTTTGGCCTGTTCATCTTCGAGGAAAGCCATGCCGGCGATTTTCTCCCGGTTGAGTGCTTCCTCGGCCGACTCCTTTGCTTTGTTGCGTGCTTCGGCACGGGCCAGCGCGGGGGGACCCCGTTCAATGATTTTGGTGCCGGGAAGAATGTCGCCCAGTTCATTGCGAATCTCCCCGATGCGATCGACCGACGCGCAGTTGCACTCGAGGGCCAGAATCGCGTTGAGCAGGTTCTGTCTGCCGAGCAGTTCCTGGGCCTCTTTCAGGTTGATCCAGACAGTGCTGTCGTCGGCGGTGCCGCGTTGATCATAAACATCGGAAATTTCAAACTCTGTCCCTTTGAGGGTGACCTTGTCTCCCTTTTTCAGACCGAGTTGCTGATGCACTTCGTAACCGGCGACCATTGTTCCCGCCGGTACCTGATCCTGCAGTGGCTTCTTGTTGTTCCGATGCAGGAAGGGGACTTCCCCCTGCGTCCCTGTGAGGATGACGTCCATATCCTGCTCTTCCCAGTGCAGCTTTTCGCTCACCATGGGAAGCAGGTGGTTCACCGTCACAATCTTCGATTCGGCGAGGCGATGGACATATTCTTCCGGGAAGGTCTCGGTGTATTTGCCGGAGACATGAACTTCGTTGAGGTCCTGGTTCTCGGGGAGAATGAGAATATTAAAGCCCAGTCCCAGGGCGATCTTGCGCACGGCATCCTGCAACTCCGCGCCCGCGTCAGCGACTTCCTGCTCCTTGAGTTCGATCTTGCGTTCGAACTCGGCCTGATACTGGTCCTGCAGCCAGTCGGTGATTCTGGATTCGGCGTTCAGGAGCGAAAGCGCGCCGGTCAGAAAGGCGACCGCGACAACCACCGCCAGCAATGACAGGCTGAAGTTCAGTTTGCGATGACGGATTTCTTTGAGAATGATTTGCCAGACAGTCATGGTGACAGATCGCGTGCTACAGGGGATGGGGAGGGAGAAAGTCGCGGAAGATCAGATCGAGATCCACTACGCATCAGGACCGGTTTTTCGCATGAAGAAGAAGGTACCGATCAGCAGTAATACAACCGCGATCGCCACCATCGCGAGAATCGTCCGGAGAAAGGAGGGATCGTCCCCCGCGGGTTGCGCCGCACCGGCCGCGGATGATTCGATCACGATGTCGCCCCCGTCAGCGTTCACGGCCGCAGCGCCACTACCCGTGGTGGCAGTCGCCGCGATATCCGAGGCGGGAGTCGCGACCGCCGCTGCCTCGCTGTCGCCCGGTTCTTCGGGATCACTCTCGGCTTTCGGTTCTTCTTCGAGTCCCGCAGCTTTCTGCAGCGCCGCCAGACGTTCACGATCGGACGGTGTTTCTTCAGTACTACCCTCTGCGGCGACCGGTTCACTGAAGCTGGCGAGTCCCTGCAGCGGGGGAAGCTCTTTGTCGAGGTCGATGGTCGATTCGATCAGATTGTCCCAGTCGACATTCATCACGAGGTCGGTCCCCGGGTTGTCGTCTTTCACCTGGCAGGTACAGGGGCCGATCAGTTCCGTGCAGGAGCGGAGCAGCATGTCTTCACTGATGCCTCCTCCAATCAACCCATACAGCACGCGGCCGCGACCGAATATCGGAAAGGCGATCGGCTGATCGGAGAGAGAACGGAGATCACTCTCGCTGCCGAGCAGCATGCTGATGAACGCGGCTTCGTTTTCATCGTCCTGATCGAGTTCGTACGAGGTGAAGTTGACCTTCAGCAGTTTCGGATCAATGTTGACGAGACCGTCTTCGATATCCTGTTGTTCGATCTCGGGGAGTTCGAGTGTTTCATTGGCTTTCTTGAGGCCGGCGAAAATCGTCTCGCGGGCGGCGTCATCCTGTTCGCGGTCGCCGCAGCGGAGCAGTACCCAGACGGCGGTCTCTCCCTGAATCAACCGTCGTGCGATTTCACGTCGCGCGGGGGAATCGAGCAGCTTCTGAAAATTCTCTTCTGACCAGTCGCTGTTCCACGCGTCGAAGTATTGAGGATGCCCTTTGTACTCGGATGAGTTTTTCGGATAGCGGACGACCATTCGTGGCAGTGCCGGTTCCCCTTCGTCGAGCTGTTGTGATTCCCAGACGATCTTGTCTTCCTCAGAGAGTTCCTCGTTCAGATCGACAAGACGCACGTGCACGTTCGCGGTGGCGGTAGTTCCGTCCGCGGGATCTTTCGTGTACGGCTCGAGTTGTTTTTGCGAGGCTTCGTCGAGCGCGTCTTTATGGAAAATGAGGACTTCGTAGGGATCGGCCGACCATTGTTCCAGCGCGTACCGGAAGACAGGGACCGAACAGGCGAATGCCGTCGTTGAGATCAGCAGCCATGCCAGAACATAACGAAGGGGAAAGGCGGGAAAGCGGGTTCCGCGAAATCGCATCGGGAAGACTCCGAATCGAATAAAAATGGGGATCGGAGGAGTGGGGAAGGACGCAGGGTGGTGAGAATTCCGACCGGGGAGAACTCAGCAGCTCCCCTCCTATTTTCACGACGAGGGAGCGAAACGCAAGCCCGTGTTGTGCATTGTTTGTTGTTTCACGCCGCAATACAATAAACGCATCAATATGAGTTAATCTCTCGTTAACACATCCGTCCCGGATTCGATCGTTTTCTCTCCCCCGATGATCGAGTCGGTCCCCGCATCTTTTTTGCGGGTATTCACCTGCGGGAACGAAGTCTGAAGGAGTCATTCGTGAGTTCGATTTACCGGCGTTCCAGTTTCTCACACGCTTGGAAGACGATCCTCTGTGTGGGTTGTCTGCTGGCGTTCACGTTCACAGCCATCTCCCCTGTTGCGATTCGCGCGGCCGAAGAAGTGCGTGAACCCTCCGACTTTCGACTGAAGGCGGAAGATCGCGTTGCTCTCGTCGGCGCCACATTCATCGAGCGCGATCGGCATTACGGTTACTTCGAAACGATGCTCCGGATCAATCATCCGGGAATGCCACTTTCCTTCCGAAACATGGCCTGGCCCGGCGATACGACGCATGTCCGCCTGCGGCCCCTCAACTACGGTTCCTTCGAAGAGAACCTCGAAAAGCAGAAACCGACCGTCGTTATCGCCAGTTACGGAGTCAACGATGCGTTCGAAGGCACTCAGAAGCTGGAAACCTTTCTCAACGGCTATCGCGATACGCTTTCCACGTTCGACAAGTTGAAACTGCGGACGCTGCTCGTCTCGCCTCCTCCGTTTGAAAACGTGCCCGGTGCCCCGTACAGCCTGGATTCACAGAATGAATCGTTGCAGGAATACGTCAACGCAACCGGACAGCTCGCGCAGGAGAAGCAGGTCTCGTTCATCAATCTCTTCCAGCCGATGTACCACCCCGGCGAATCCAATCCTTATCCACTGACCGACAATGGCCTGCACTTTACGCCATTCGGCTACTGGCAGGTCAGTCAGGTCTTCGCGGAGCAGCTCGGCTATCAACCCGAGAAATGGTCGATCGAAATCAACGCGGGAAAACGGAAAGTAATGATCGATGGTGTGCGGATTCGCGACCTGCAATCGACGTCGACGCTCGTCAGTTTCAAAGCGATCGATGACCGGCTCCCCCTCGCGCCGCCGAATACCGCTCCTCCCGGCGTCGAGTTGCCGCATCCCCGCATGTTGACGGTCGCCAACCTCGAACCGGGCGATTACGTGCTCACCATCGATGGTAAGGAGATCGCCACCGGCACGGCGGATGAATGGGCGAACGGCATGGTACTCGACCGGGGGCCGCAATTCGATCAGTCCAATGAACTGCGCGAAGTGGTGATCTATAAGAACGATATGTTCTTCTACAAATGGCGCGCGCATAACGGGGAATATATTTATGGCCGCCGCGCGTCGACGAGCGACAACTACGACCCGACCAAGGATGGTGGTAACTCGGGTAATCCGACCTTTCCCCAGGAAATGTCCGAACTGCAACGGCTGATCGACGAATCCGACCACAAGGCGAGCCGCCTCTCCAAACCGGCCTCGCATGAGTTCGTGCTGACACGCCAATAGTCGGACAGGGATTTCATTCTCGCCGCAATTCTCTATCGAAAAAAATTCCTTACGAGGTTCATTCCCACGATGTCCATACAGAAATATTGCTCGCTCCTGCTGACCGGACTCCTCTGTTTTGCGGTGGCACCGATGTTCAATCCGGTAACCGCGCAGGTCGGAACCGGGCGGTCACCCGAGGAAGTTTACGACCTGCTCAAACAGACGTACCCGGAGAGCACGCAGGAAGATCCCGCGGTGCAGATGGCCGACTTCATCGTGCATGACGACTTCGAAATCAATCTCTTCGCCGAGTCGCCGATGGTCGTCAACCCGATCGCCATGCAATGGGATCACCAGGGGCGGTTGTGGGTCATCAACTCGCCGATGTACCCGCACATTCTTCCCGGCCAGGAACGGACCGACTTCATCAGCGTGCTCGAAGATACAGACAACGATGGCAAAGCAGACAAGTCGACGATCTTCTACGACAAGCTTTACGTACCGACCGGTTTCGCGCTCGGTGACGGGGGCGTGTATGTGGCGAATCAGCCCGATCTGCTCTTCCTGAAAGACACCGACGGCGACCTTAAAGCCGATACCGAGCGGGTGCTGTTGAGTGGATTCGGTACGGAAGACAACCACCATGCGATCTCCGCTTTCACCTGGGGGCCGGGAGGCTGGCTCTATTTTCAGTCGGGCATCTTCCTGCACACCCAGGTCGAAACGCCGCATGGACTGTTGCGCCTCGACAACGGAGGCGTTTTCCAGTTGCGACCCCGCGAACTCAAGCTGCAGATGTTCAACGTCGGCACCGCGACCAACCCGTGGGGACATTCGTTCGACAAGTGGGGCCAGAGTTTCCTGACCGAGGGCCCGCAGGGAGGAATCTGGTACCTGACCCCGGCGACCTGCGCGGGGAATCCGACCGAACGCGTTCCCGGAACAACCGCGCCGAAGTCGTGCGGCACGGAGTTCATTTACAACAGTCATCTCTCTGAGAAGTACCAGAACCTGATGGTACTGAATGCGTTCAAAAACAAAACCGTCAACCTGTATGAGTTCAGCGACGACGGGGCCGGTTACGCCACACGCGAACTGCAACCGCTGATGATCGTCAGCAACGGTCCAACCTTCCGGCCGGTCGATGTCAAAACCGGGCCGGACGGCGCGATTTATATCGCGGACTTCTATCAGACCGTGATCGGTCATATGCAGTACCAGTTCCGCGATGATCGCCGCGATCACCTGAATGGTCGCGTCTGGCGGGTGACGCAGAAAGGTCGGGATCTGCTCCCGAAAATCGATCTCACCAAACGTTCGATTCCGGAACTGTTCGAGAATCTGAAATCGTACGAAGGCTTCATTCGTGAGAAGAGTCGTCGTGAGCTGTATGAACGCGAACAGGCTGCTGTGGTCGCGGCGCTGCCGGCGTACCTGAAGTCGCTCGATCCGACCGACCCGAACATCGCTCATCATCAAATGGAAGCATTGTGGGTCTGCCAGACGATCGATCATATTGACCTCGGTCTTCTCGAAACCAACCTCAATTCCGCGGAACCCCGAGTCCGCGCGGCTGCGACTCGAGTTCTCCGTTACTGGCTTGCCGAAGTTCCTGATGCACTCACCTGGCTCGACAAACTGATTCAGGATGACTATCCGCGCGTCCGGCTGGAAGCCCTCTGTGCGCTCAGTTATATCGAAGACCCGCACGCGATCGAGATTGCGACGAAGGTCGTGGACCAGCAACGCGACAAGTACATTGACTACACCTTCAAACATACGATCCTGAATACGCGCGATACGTGGCTCCCGGCACTCAAATCGGGGGAGATCACGTTCGATGGCAACTTGAACCACATTCAGGCGGCGCTCAGTGTCGCGGAAACGACCGATGCGACGGCGCTGTTGATGGATATCCTGCGCGGGGGCAAACTCGACGCCGCCAAGCGGGCGAACCTGTTGACGGTCATTGCCGGGCAGGGAACCCCCGACGAACTGAAAGAACTGATCAGTCGCGATGGCCTTGCGAGTATCGCTAATGCCGGGCTCTCCGCGACAGATGCCGTCTATACGCCGGAACTGCACGCTCGGGTTCTGGGTGAGATGGCCGCCGCGTATCGCGATCGCAAGATCGTGCCGAGCGACAACCTGAATCAGCTCGGTGCATTGCTGGAAGCACCGAATACGGACCTGCGGGCTAATGCGATTGAGCTCGTGGGGCTGTGGAAGGTGAGCGAATTGCAGGCCGACGTCGAAACGATCGCCCTGAATCTCACCGCCGATACAGCGGTCCGTCAGGCGGCGTTCACAACCATCGCGACCTTGGGAGGCGAGAGTGCGGCGAACGTTCTCAAACAAGTCGCGCAGTCGACCGGCGAAACACTGGATATCCGTTACCGCGCGGCGGGAGCGCTGGTGGATACGGATCTCAATGCCGCTGCCGCACTGGCAGGGAGCTTGTTGCAACAGGCTCCCGAGCAGGCGGATCCCGGTTTACTCATCGAGAATTTCTTCTCGCTGCCGAATGGCCCCGAGGTGCTCACGACGGCGCTCAAAGACCAGCCCTTGAATATCGACGCCGCCAAGCTGGCGCTCCGTTACATGAACGAAACGGGTCAACAGCAGGAAGGCCTGGTGACGCTTTTCCGGTCGGTCATCGGAACGAAAAGTCTTGCGGACGAACTGCTGGCGGAAGAATTGAAACCGCTATTGGCGGAAGTGATGTCCGCAGGGGATGCCGCTCGTGGTGAGGAAGTCTTCCGGCGGAAGGACCTCGCCTGTTTTTCCTGTCATGCGATTTCTGGTGGAGGCGCGCCGGTGGGACCGGACCTTGAAGGCCTGGGAGCCAGTTCCCCACTCGACTATGTCTTCCATGCAATTGTCGATCCGAACAAGGCCGTCCGCGAAGGGTACGCCGCTGTCACGGTGCTGACGGATGAAGGAAAAATCTTCACCGGCATTCTGAAAGAAAAGACACCGGATTCGATCGTGATTCTCGATGCGACGACCCGCGAACTGCGTTCATTCAACCCGGACGAAGTCGATGAAGTCACCCCCGCGCCGTCGGTGATGCCGAAAGGGCTGGTCGACAACATGACGCGGCAGGAGTTTCTCGACCTGGTTCGCTTCATTCACGAACTCGGTCGCCCCGGAGCGTACGCGACACCGAACATCCCGGTGCAGCGTACCTGGCGCAAACTGACCGCACCCGAGACAGCGCTCGCCGGACTTGACCCGGTGAAAGTCGACGAACTCGTGGAATCGAACGAGAATGTTTTCTGGGCACCGACTTACAGCCGTGTGAACGGGAACCTCAAGATGGAAGACCTCGGCGATGCGCCGGTTTCTTTCCTCACGAGCCAGTTTGATGTTGGTACCCCGGGGGCCGTGCAACTCAATTTCAACTCCGTGGAGGGACTCACGCTCTGGCTCGATGACGAACCGGTAAAGAATGTTGGCGAACAAACGGTGATCGACGCGAGCACCGGCGCCCACACGCTGACCTACCGTATCGACCATTCCGTTCGAGGGGACATCCCCCTGCGTCTGGAATACAGCGCCGCCCCGAATTCCGCGGCCCGCGCGAGTGCGGTAAATGGTATCTAGAGCGGAGCCGCCGACCGATCCCTACTGAAACGAAACAGGCCGTTTCATGACTGATTCCACCCGTAAGAAGTGGATAATCCTCGCTGGACTGTTAATGGTCATCGGGGGCGTACTCAGCATCTGGTATAAGAATGTGGTGGATCGGCAAGAGATCCGTGAGGCCCGGATGACAGAGTTGTTCGAGCAGCCTGGATTTCGTATGACCCTGGACTCGGAACTGCCTTATTGGGCCAGTTATGCTTGGACTCGCCCACTTTTTTATCTGCTTCCAATCAGGTTCCAAGTGGCGTGGACCGACATTATTCCCAAATCTCTCGATGTCGGTTCCGATGCCCAGATGCGGGATGCCGCGGGGCTGTTCGACTTGGATGAGATCACGGCCTTTCGGGTGCGGGGGCGCGAGACCAGTGATGCGACTTTGGCGTATGTTCGGGAAATGCCCAAGTTGGAGAAACTGTACCTGGATTCGATCGCACTCAAGGACGTGGATCTCGAGGTCCTGTCGCAGTGCGCGCTGTTAAAAGAGGTTGAAGTCACTTCCGGGAAAGAACTCGATGGCGCGGGGCTCAAATATCTCAACCGGCTTCCAAACTTGAAGAAGGTGAAGCTGGTCTCGCCGATCTATCCCGACGATGCGTGGAACTTTGTGGCCGCGAATCCCGAGGTTGAAGTGGATTACAGAATAAGCAACTCGGGGCGGTTTCGCATCACGGACGAGCATATGCACAAGCTGACAGCCCCGATTACGTGGGAACGCGATGTTGCCGATCAACTGCGTATCTCTGACGATTCCGTGGAACAGTTCGCCTATTGGAGAAGTCTTAAAATAGCCGATCTGACCAACTCGGAGATTACGAATCGGGGTGTGAGAAGAATGGCGAGATGGCTGGATATGGAAGAACTGAATCTGACGAATACCGCAGTGACCGACGAAGTAATTTCCTTGTTGGCTGAGGAACAGAATCTCCGAGTCCTCTCGCTCCGAAAAACAGGTATCACCGATGACGCCTTGAAAAGTCTGGCCGAGAGCCCTTGAAAAGATTCAGTCTCAAACCTCGATTTGAGTAAGACGGCCATCACTTCCGCCGGTATGGAGTATCTCGCCCGCATGCCGAATCTCATCATATTGACGTTATCAAATACAGCTGTCGACGACTCTGCCGTGGCGACTTTAAAACAATGCAAACAGCTTGAGCAGTTGGTGCTCACGAAAACGAACATTTCGCGAGACCAAGGGGAAGAGCTCCGCGCCGCTCTGCCGCATCTCAAGTACTTCCATCTGCCGTGACTTCTCCTACAATGCGTTTTTCTGTTCCCGGTCTTCACAGATTGTGATTGTTTATGTCTTCATCGTCCGCTTCGTCACCCAGGTTATCCGGCCCGCGCGTTGTGCTCCTCATGTTCGGGTTCGGTATTCTGATGGTCAGCGTCCTCTGGGTCTATTTTGAGTACCAGACGCGCCCCTTTCGTGAGCTGACGATCGCGCTCGCTGAGGAATTCCCCGAATCGCGGCCCCTGGTGCAGGGGGGGCAGGAGCATCTCGCCGATGCCAATGAACCGATGATTCTGCGCATTCTGGTGACGGTCAGTTTCGACCCGACCGAGGATGCAGCTTTCAAGCGAGCGGTCGAACAGATCCGCGCGATCGCAGAGGAGCATCATGACCTGACCGAATACGATCAGCTCGAGGTGCATCTGATTCAGCGGATTCCCGAACAGGAGCCGATCGCCCGCGCGACCATTCTTGAACTGTGACTATTCTTGAACTGTCGTCGCGGGTTGTGCCGCTGTTTTGTCCGAAGTCGTCGCTGCCGCCGGTTCACCTGTTTCCGGAGCCCCTCCACTTTCCCCTTGCTTCAGGGCGAGCTCGATGCCATCGGCCAATGTGCCTTGAGAATTGTGATTGAAGACGACTTTGCCATCGCGTCCGATCACAAAGAACTCGGGGATGAATTGCGACTGGTACGCGATGACGGTCTCCTCCGCCTTGGTCCCGTACCCATTCGGCCACTCGATACCATTCTCGGAGATGAATTCATTGATCTCTTCGATCTGATCTTCTCCTTCGAAGGTCAGTCCGATGAACTGCACGCGGTCTTTGTATTTGTTGTACGTCTCGACCAGTTCGGGGGCTTTCATTTTGCAGGGGAAACACCACGAGGCCCAGATGTCGACCACATAAACCTGTCCCTCCAGCGCCTCCATCGATGGCGGAGGACCATTCACCCAGGCGGAGGCCTGGATGGGAGGGGCGACCTCGCCCACGGGGAGTCCATCCTCCTTCACCTGCATCGGCCCGGGGCCTCCCTGCTGCTCGATGAAGTAACCGAGACCGACACCGACCGCTGCGACGATGACGAAGATCAACAGGATTTCCCACTTGTATTCTTTGAACATGAAACTGATCCAGGCGAGTGCGAGTGATGGTTCGGTTGTACAATTCTCATTATAGGAGCCGCACCAGAGAGAGCCAAGGTACACCTGTTCCGGTTCTGTGGGCTCCGAAGCATCGGCGAAAGACCTCGAATGCACCCCGTTTTAATCGTCAGGACCGGACTATTCTGTGCTCTGCTTCACGATCCGAAAGAACCTGCGGACGCCGACTTAACTGCCGCCGCTCCCGTGGTGTCGGGATCCTATTTTCATAGTGGCCCGATGCGATATCGAGGCATCCACGATCTTCCCGATTCCGGCGGTACCAGTCATGAAACAACCCACCATTTTTTTTGTTGACGACGAGCAGAATGTTCTCGATGGTCTGCGTCGTGTTCTCCGCCGGAAAGTCCGCGACTGGGATCTGCACTTTTTCCTCTCGGCGGATGAAGCGTTGCAGAAGATGGAAGAAATGCCCGTCGACGCGATCGTCACCGACATGCGCATGCCGCACATGGACGGCGCGACGTTCATGAAGGAAGTCGCGACCCGCTTTCCGGATACCATCCGTTTCATCCTGTCGGGATATGCCGATAGTGAATCACTCGGCCGCGCTTTATCGTACACACACCAGTTCTTTGCGAAACCGTGGGACGCCGACGTCTTTGTGCAACTCATCAGCCAGACGCTGAAGCAGAAAGAACTGACGATCGATGACAACATCCGCCCCTTCATCACCAAGCTCGGTTCGCTTCCCAGCCTGCCGAGCCTGTACCAGGAACTGCGGAAATGCATCGATGACCAGGGGTCATTAAGCGACGCCACAAAGATTGTCAGCAAGGACGTGGCGATGACGGCCAAGATCCTGCAGATGATGAACTCCGCCTTCTTCGGATTCAGCCAGCAGATCACATCGATCTCCCAGGCGATCACGCTCCTGGGTCTCGACAACCTCTGTTCGATCGTCCTTTCGTCGCAGGTCTTCCAACCCTACAAAAGTAAAAAGGGAGTCGATCAGGAAGTCCTGACTGAGATTATCGAACATTCGCTACTGACCGCCCGCCTCGCTCAGAAATTCACGCTGGACGAAACCCGCAATCGAGCGCTGGCGAACGAAGCCTTTTCCGCGGGATTGCTGCATGACATCGGCAAGACCGTCCTACTCGTCCAGTTGCCCGAAGTCTTCCAGCAGGTTCAACTGCGGGCCGCCGAGCAAATTGTTCCCTTCCACGAAGCTGAAACGGAACTCTATCACGTCACACATGCCGAAGTGGGTGGTTACCTCCTGGGGGTCTGGGGTCTGCCGCAAACATTGATCGACGCTGTCATTTTCCATCACCTCCCCTTGCGCAGTGACAGCGTCCGTTACACGATCCCCGGTATCGTCAGCATGGCGAGCCTCATCGCCACCTACCGCCGCCCCTACACCAGCGGCGAAATCACCGAAGAATACTGGCAGCAGTCCACACAGGACCTAACCCCGGAACTACTCGCCCGCTGGACCAGCATCGCCGACGACGTCCTCGCTTCGCTCGACGAAACCGTCGGCGTCTGAAGGACGGCATAGAACGCTGCCCACTGTTCGCTGCAAAGGCTCGCATTCCCGAGGGGGGCACTGCTGGCTCGCCAGTAGTGATTTCTCGACGTCCTTCCCCGGATTGATCTCCAAGCCAGGGAGATTCCATCTGAGACCGAGACGTCTTTTCATCCTGAGCGTTTGCGAAACTTGCTGTCACCACTCCCGGGGTTCGATCCCGCTACAGACTTGAATTTCGAATGGGACTGAGGCGACGACTTCTGTCTTGAGAGCGTTCGAAGATCACTCCTGCGATCCCACTGCTGGGCAAGCCAGACAGTGCCACCCCGGGGAGTGCAAGCCGCGAGGGGCGCGCGGTGAGAAGTATTCGAGGGGAAATGCCAGAGGTCCGACTAGGCATGATCCGGACGGTGTTGCCTCAGCCTTCGTGTTCGACGATCACTCGCAGCAGCTCTGCTTCAAAATATTCCTGCTGCATCTGGTGGGCGATCTCTTCGGCGCGGGTTTTGTACGCCTCATTGCTGACGAGGTCCGTCAACTTCTCGGCGAACTTCTTCTGGGTAAAGGTACGGATCGACATGCCGAGGGGGCCCGCGCCGCGTTGGTGAACCATCTGGTTCCACATGTACTGATCGATCACATGCGGAATGATCATGGTCGCGCAGCCATGTTTGAGGCCGAAGTGCGTGGTGCCGGAACCCCCATGATGAATGACGGCGTAGATCTGCGACAGCAACCAGTCATACGGGATCTGCTCGGTGATATGAATGAGGTCGCGGTCATAGTCGACAGGTTCAACGAGCCCGCCGACGCTGGTGCAGATGATGGCGGGCTGACCTTGTGACTGTAATGTCTCCACAATCATTCGCGTCTTTCCGGCGGGGTCCGGGTTGGTCATGCTGCCGAAGGTGATCAGCACAATCTTTGCGCCGCGATGCCGGTTCATGTATTCGAGCAACTCAGGCGTCGGTTCCCAGTGTCGCTGTTTGTTCCGGGCATGATAACCGAGTAAATGCGCCTCCTGCGGCCAGTACTCGGGCCGCGCGAAGAGCGAGGGCGAAACCATGAAGATCGTTTCGTTCGCAAACAGCTGTTGGCGGATCCCTTTCCAGCGGCGCTGCGCCCGCATGCCGAGTGCGCCCGCCATGAACCACAACCCCAGCATCCCCAGGGTGAGGGCGAACCGGTACGTCCAGCGATTGAAGCGCCGCCCGCGATCTTCGCCCATGCCGATATGGGCGTGGTTGTCGGTGGCATGCAGAATGTAGGGGATCGGGCTGATCATCGCGGTCCGCCGGTGGTGCGCCATCCCCCATAGCACCGGGTAGAGCGCGACGAAGTTGTGCAGCACGCGGTCCGGTCGTTCGGCCTCGAGGACATCGCGCTGGCGAATGGCCGCTTCCTTCTGCAGATGCCGCGAGACCCACGCCAGCCGCACATACGAGTAGACTTTCCGCGCCAGCGACCCACCCCCCCCGACCGCCGCGCGGGCCTCTCTGCTGTGCATCAGGTCAACAAGTTCCGGCCCCAGGCTGACAAACCGCAACCCGGACTGTTCCGTAATCCCGCGGAACTGCTCGGGGAAAACGCACACCACCTCGTGCCCCGCCGCCGTCAGCAATTCTCCCAGATAGACAAACGGTTCCACATCCCCGCGAGTCCCGATTGACAACAGCAGAAATTTCATGCGATCTCACAGACGAAATGATGTTCTCCAGCGCTCAGCGGGTTGTAGCAGAATGTGTTCCCACGCGAAACTGAACCGCGAGAGATCAGTTTCCATAACGCTTTTTCGTGTAATTTGCCAGGAGTGTCGTTTACCATGGACGTTCCTTGCCTCTCGATGCACTCTGTCGTTCTCACCCCATCAAGGGCCCGTGCTCATGCTCTCGCGAATCGTGCTTCTGTTTGTCGCCATTTTCTTCGTTGCCGTTCCGAACCTGGTTGCTGCGGAGCGTCCGAATTTCATCGTGGTTCTGGCCGATGACCTCGGCTACGGTGATCTCGCCTGTTATGGCAATGACGAAGTACTGACGCCGAATCTCGATAAGTTCGCCCTGGAGGGACTGCGGTTCACCAGTTGTTATGCCGCTCACCCCAATTGCTCCCCCTCCCGCACGGGGTTGATGACCGGTCGCACGCCGTCCCGCGTCGGCGTCTACAACTGGATTCCGTACCTTTCACCGATGCATGTGCGCGAGAGTGAATTGACCGTCGCCACGCTGCTGCAGAATGCGGGTTACTCGACGTGTCAGAGTGGGAAATGGCATATGAACGGCATGTTCAACATGCCCGAGCAGCCGCAACCGGGCGATCATGGATTTGATCACTGGTTTGCGACACAGAACAACGCCCTTCCGAATCATCACAACCCCGACAACTTCGTGCGGAACGGTCAGGAGGTCGGGTTGATCGAAGGGTACTCGGCGCATATCGTCGCGCGGGAAGCGGCGAACTGGTTGCGGGAGGGACGCGACGAAGAGAAACCGTTCTTTCTGTATGTCTGTTTTCATGAACCACACGAACCGATCGCCTCAGACGAGAAGTACACGAAACTGTATCCGAGCGACGACCCCAGCTATTCCGCGCATCATGGGAACATCACGCAGATGGATGATGCCTTTGGCGGTCTGATGAAAACCGTCGATGACCTCGGCCTCCGCGAGAACACGTTTGTGCTCTTCACCAGCGACAACGGCCCCGCCGTCACGCGTATTCATCCGCACGGTTCCGCCGGTCCGCTCCGCGCGAAGAAGGGACACATCTACGAAGGCGGGATCCGCGTCCCCGGGATCCTCCGCTGGCCGGGACATACCATCCCGATGTCGGTTAATGACGAACCGATCTGCGGCGTCGATCTCTTGCCCACGCTGTGCGAGATCGCCGGTATTCCCATTCCCAACGACCGCGCGATCGACGGGACCAGTATCCTCCCCGTGCTGACCGGGGAACCGATCCAGCGGAAGACACCCCTCTACTGGCATTTCAACTTCGCGAGTTCCAAGGTGAAAGTGGCGATGCGCGACCGCAACTGGAAGATCGTCGCGACTCTCACCGGCCCGCAATTGACATCGGCGTCCAGCATTACCGAAGAGATGCTCTCCTCCGTTCATCGGGCCGAACTCAAAGACTTCGAACTCTACAACCTGAAGCAGGACATCGACGAAAGCCAAGACCTGAAAGAGGCCAAGCCGAAGCAGTTCGCCAAAATTCGCGACCGCCTGCAGCAGATCTACACCGAAGTGCAGGCCGAAGTTCCCACCTGGCCCCTATGGGAGTCCGAGCACATCGAACGCGACCGGATCAAATGGCCGGACTACGCGAAGTAAATCCGCGAACCGAAACGAAGGCCGGGTGCCGGGTGGCGCCGCTCGGGGTGGCCCAGACAATCGCGCAGCGTTGTCTGGGTTGCGCAGCAACACATAAGCGCTGAATCCGGATCCGCCCCAACTGCCCCCCTCACCACTCGAACCGTTTCCAAAAAAAGTCAAAAACAGCTGACTTCCGCGTGATATCCATCCGCGGACCGCGCCTAACTACCTGTTACCAAATTCAAACTCCCTTGAAAGGAACAGGTTATGTCAACGCTCGTTATTGCATGCGGTATGGGAAATATGGGTCCGGCTTTGCTGCAACTCGGACTCGTCTTCATTGGAATTCCCCTGGTCGCCACCGCCGGTGTGGTGGCGCTCGTCATCCACGCCAACAAACGCTCCGACCGATAAGCTCCCCGCGCCATTTCCATCTCCCCCCCGAAAAGTTCCTCCCTCCATCTCGAACAAGGCAAAAATCATGTCCGACTTCATCCTCGCCTGCGGCCCCGGTTCCGGCTCCATGCTCGAAAACATCTTCGTCCTGATTGCTTATCTGTTCTCATTCCTCGGGTGATCCGTCACAGGCGATAACGCCCCCGCCGTCCGGACACAATTCATCAGGAGTAAGCCATGCATCCCTTTCTATTCGCCTGCGGCATGGGGGACTGGTCCCAGGTAATCTCCAACGTCGTCTTCTGTTCTCTCTATCACGTCGCCCTCGGCGGCAGCCTGCTATTGGGAATCAGCGTCGTCTGCTCACAAGTTGTGAACATGATCGAAACCCATTTAGAGCACACCTATTCTCCTCGTGGAGAATAGGTGTGCTCGTCGCAATTGGTTTCAGTCTTTCTCGCTAAGTTATTTGTGCCCGGATTTGCCGTTCATTTCTGTCTGGCTTCGATCTTACGAAATCGCTGCACAATCTCATCCAGTTCGCTGAGTGCGTAGCGGATGTCCGTCTCAGCGCCCTGGGCTTGCAGATGCCGAGTATACAGATCGATCAGCTGGCGTTGCACCCGGATGGAATTCTGTAGATGCTCTTCCAAGTCAGTTAAACGAATCGGGTAGGTTGCAAATACGTTCCAATGGTCGTCCGGAGCAAAGCGTGTCCGCCCCAGTTCGTGATCGGTGAAGGTCTTCTGTGGAGTCTCGATGTCAGTCCGTGTGCAACGCGCAACATCGTGTGCCGTAATTTCGCCGCCATCACATACAAAAACGTTGCTGACTTCATCACTTCCAAGGCAGAAGAAAATACCGGTCTTCTCGTCGTTGTTCACGACGTTGGTAAGAAAGTCGAGCCATTCGGAGAGGCTGCCCGGCATGAAATAGGGCTCCTCCGCCGCTTCGCACGCAATCACATCGATATCGAATTCCCCGTCCACCTGCGGAACGAGTCGCTCCTCGACAAACGCCACCCAGTAGTACTCAAGGCAAAAGGGTTCATCCCACTGCTTCACGTATTCCTCGAAATGCTGCAGTAAGTACTCATGCGAGACGAATGATAAGTCGAATGATTTATTCTTCAAAGCGTAGATCAGATACGGCTTATGGTACATGCAAACCCCTTCGTCCCTTAGCAGCCCGTTGATTTTCTCTCAACTCGTCCGGATCTTCAATTGATATCCTCACGCCCAGTCACGTAACTTTCAACGATAACGGAGGTATGGCATGGCGCTCGGTAAGCGCGAGCAGGAACGGCAGGAGTCCTTGTGGGTTGAGACGGCCAAGCTGGCCGCGCCCGGACTCATTTCTATATCCGGCTCAACAAGCTCCTGCGCGAAGCGGGATTTGATCCCTTTCTCGAAGAACTCTGTGCTCCTTATTATCACGAGCGCGCACGGAGTGAGAAAGTGGAACGGAGCTTCGCCCACACGTGCGAGACGGGGGGCGGCCGGCGAACGTGGTTACGCGGCTTCGCGAAGATCAATAAACGATATCTGCTGCAGGCCGCGA
>PABD01000263.1 GCA_002702685.1 Planctomyces sp. | reverse complement strand
GCGAGTCTTACCCCCTCGGGGGCCGTTCGATTCTGTGAGATTGCGACCGAGCGTGGTTGTGCTGTCCAATGTCAGACGCGTTTCGGTATTGTGCGCGGCCTGCTTCCTTCCGATCGCAACGATAACCTTACGCAGGAACTCCGCGATGCTGCTCGAAAGAAAGGTGGATCGTTTGTGCTGATCGGCGACAATCACTCCATCGATCCCTTCGATTACGATCCTCTCATGCTGACGTACATGCGAAAGATCAAAGCCAAACTGGATCCTGACAACATTCTGTCGCCCGGCAAACTGTTTCCCACGAACTGATTGACCTCCCTGTTCGAGACTTCGATTTCATGAGTACCGAGTCCAGCCCTAAATCCACAACTCCCCCGACGGATGGCCCGCAGAACCCGATTCTGACAACGGCCGATCAGCGGGTCGCCGCGCAGATTCCGTTCGAGCGGTTTTTGGACTGCATCCATTGCGGGCTGTGTACCGCCGCCTGTCCGACCTACCTCGAAACAGGGGACGAGAACAACAGCCCCCGCGGTCGCATCTACCTGATGCGCGCCGTGACTGAGGGGAAGATTCCGCTTACGGAAAAGGTTCAAGGCCATCTCGATCTCTGTCTTGATTGCCGCAGTTGTGAGACGGCTTGTCCTTCCGGCGTGCAGTATGGTCGTCTGATCGAGCCCTTCCGGATCGGCATGCAGCACAAAGAACTCGAACAGGGAAAACCCCGCGGCTGGTTCGAGAAGTTCATCCTGTTTGGTATGTTCCCTTACCCGAAACGGCTCAAATGGGCACTGTTGCCGATGCGACTGCTGCAGAAAACGGGCCTTGATAAACTTGTCGACAAATCCGGTCTGACGCGATTACTGCCGGCCCAACTGCAGCGGATGCAGAACCTGCTGCCGCAGTTGCCTCCGTCGACGCCCCCCCTTCCGAAGTTTCTTCCCGCAAAGGGAACCCGCCGGGCACGAGTCGGACTCTTCACCGGATGTGTGGCCGAGGCGATGTTCAGCCCCACTAATTGGGCGACGGCGCGCGTGCTGCAGGAAAATGGATGCGATGTTCTTATTCCGCGATCACAGAACTGCTGCGGTGCGATTCATTATCACGGAGCGGAATCCCATCCCGCGGTGAAACTGGCGCTCGCCAATGTACGCGCGTTCGAGAACGAGGAACTCGACGCAATCATCATCAACGTCGCCGGTTGTGGAGCGATGCTCAAGGACTATCACCATCTCGCGGAAGAAACAGAATCGCTCAGCGCGAGCGAACGTGAATCTCTCGTTAAGTTCGCTCACGAAGTGAAAGATGTGCACGAGTTTCTGTATGATCTCGGTCTCATCCCCCCGCAGGGTGAGGTCCCCCTGCGCGTGACCTATCACGATGCCTGTCACCTGGTCCACGCGCAGAAAATTCGCAGCCAGCCTCGGGCGTTACTTTCTCATATCCCGGCACTGAAGTTGGTAGCGTTACCGGAATCGGACATCTGTTGCGGCGCGGCGGGAAGCTACAACCTCACTCAACCGGAGATGGCCGATCGTTTAGGTGAACGAAAACTTAAAAACATCCGCAAGGTCGATCCGCAGGCCGTTCTTGCAGGGAACGCCGGTTGTTCACTACAACTGAAATCGACCTTCAAAGCCGCCGGATACGACGTCCCCGTCTACCATCCCATCGATCTGCTCGACGCCAGTTATCGCAGCGTGCAACCGGGTGAGTAACATCACGTTGCATCGGGATTTCGGGTCTGCAGTGCACGCGACCATCACCATTGCTACAACTTCAGGAGAGAGCTTCGCGTTAATGAACCAGGCCAGACCGACAATCAAAGCTGTTGTCTTCGATCTTGATGGATTGATGTTTAACACCGAGGACATTTTCGAGGTCGCCGCGCGCGATTTGCTTGGCCGGCGTGGTCACGAGTTAACGGACGACATCCGCCGCATGATGATGGGCCGCCGCGCCTTTGAAGCTTTCGATATGCTCCGCGAAGTGCTCGACCTCGACGAAACTGTCGAGGAACTGCTGGAGGAATCGGACGAACTTTATAAGACCGTCCTCGATGCTCAACTCGCTCCGATGCCCGGGCTGTACGAACTTCTGGAGCGGATAGAAACGCGTGAGTTGCCGAAAGCAGTTGCTACCTCGTCGCACCGGGCTTATTTGCACAATATCCTGGGCCGATTTGACATGGTCGACCGCTTCCATCATCTATTCACCGCCGAAGATGTCTCGATGGGAAAACCCCACCCGGAGATTTATTTGAAAGCAGCGAGCGCCCTCAATGTCGCCCCCTCCGAAATGATCGTGCTGGAAGACAGCCAGGCGGGAACCGAAGCCGCACATGCCGCGGGTGCGTGTATCATCTCCGTTCCGAACCGCCATACGCGCAAGCATGATTTCACCGCCGCGAGTTTTGTCGTCGATCGCCTCGATCATCCGACCGTCCTCGAACTGGTAGGCTAGATCTGCTTCAAGACAATTATTCGCCTGCGTTCTGTTCTTCGGCCAGTTCTGCTTTACGCTGACTGATGACCGTCCAGATATTCTCCGGCCGGGATTTTTCCGCGTCGACATACTTCGCGATATCCCGCACGGCAATCACCGTATAGCCGTTCTCTTTGAGATACTGCATGTACTCTTCGAACCGCTCGACTGGCGTGTGCACCCACGGGTGTTCGATATCGGGAACACCGTGAAACTGCAGGATCGCGATGTTCCCATCCCGGGCCTGTTCGATGGCTCGTTTGAAGTCAGCGAGCGTCCAGTCCGGACGGGCATCGCCAGCGGAAGGTAACAGTAGCGGGTGATCGCGGTCGGGTTCGTACGCAAATCCTTTCCCTCGATCTTTGCTGTACGAGTACTCTGGCGATCCGCCCCGCCGGGCGAACTGGATGCCGAGTTCCTCAAGTATCGGCAGAGCCCCTTCATCAAATGCGTTCCCCGGATAACCGAACGTCACCGGCTTGGGTATATCGTATTCCTCGCAGCGCTCGTTGATGGCTTCGACCTGCTCCGCGATCTTGTCGAGATTTTCTTTGGAGCATCCCATGTGATCTCGCGTGTGATTGCCGATCTCAAAGCCATCGTCGTTGAGCCGTTTGATCTCTTCCCATGTGAGATAACTTTTTTTGTTCTCCGCGAAGTCGAAACCTTCGGTGATGTAAAACGTCGCTCCGAAACCATGCTTCAGCAGTATTGGTCGGACGACGGTGTAATGCGATTTCACCGAGTCATCGAACGTCAGCACGACCAGTTTGTCGGGAATCGGTTCCACAGCAGGTAGTGATCCCGCTGCAAAGACCATGAAAAGGGGAGCGAAGAGACAGTGACACACTTTCATCGGCAAGTTCCTTCAGGCGAACACCTGCGAAGGGGATAAAATACCAGATTGTCCAGAAATACAGATTGTTCTCCGAAACAGGATCGAATCAATCATTATGCCGCAAATGCCCCGATTCTGAACCTGATTTCCACCAGATTTTTGGAGGTCAAGGAGTTATTTGGAATCCCGCTCCGTGATTCCCCAATCATAAAAAACGAAGCGGCGGAACGCATCAAAAAAAGTCGATTTGTACTATGCAAATGCACTCCGGGTTGTATATTCTAAATGTATATCTCGTTAACACCCGCCTGCCGGATCCCTCTGATCCAGCTACCACATTCTTGACAGAATGCTGGACCGGCGTTGTCAAATCAGAGAATCTCGTGATCAACTCGATCGATCCGGGAAATGCTGAGAACGACCGGTTTCAACAAGCGATGCGACTCTCCACGCATCCGCTCTATCCGGAGTTCCACATTTACTTCGGACTTCTGTGTCAACGATCTCCCAGATTGCCTGGTGGCAACGACTGCGACCACCTCACAGATTGCTATCGATTCCGATCACGGGTCATTTGAATGAAACCCGATCTGGAGTTTTGCGAATGATGCCTCGGCACCTTGCTGTCATTTCCTGGGCCTGGATCTTTTCGACGTGCGCTCTCGTCTCTCTCCTCTCCGTCCCGCAATTACATGCTGATGAGAATCCCGCAGGGGAAACTCCGACGACAGAGCCTGCGCCCGAAGAGAAACCAGTCAGTTTCTTTAAAGAGATCGTCCCCATCTTACAGGCGAACTGCTACGGTTGCCACCAGCCAGCCAAGGCACAAGGCAGCTACGAGATGACCTCGTTCGCGAACCTGCTCAAAGGGGGCGCGACGGAAATGGCCGCCGTCGTTCCCGGTCAGCCCGATGAAAGTTATCTCATCGACCTGATCGAACCTCTGGACGGCGAGACGGAAGCGGAGATGCCTAAAGGGAAACCCGCACTGGTCCCGTCCGAGATCGCGCTGATCCGAACCTGGATCACGCAAGGGGCGAAGGATGACAGCCCGGAAAACCGTCTCGTCGAATTCAACGCCGAGAATCCTCCCGTCTACACGCGTCCCCCGGTCATCACGTCTCTGGATGTCTCTCCGAACGGAGACCTGATTGCGATCGCCGGTTTCCACGAAGTCCTGCTCGTCAACCCGCAGGGTGAAATCGTCTCCCGCCTGATCGGGTTGTCCGAGCGAATCAACTCGGTTGAATTCGATCCCACGGGCAAACGACTCCTCGCTACCGGCGGTCTCCCCGCCCGGTTGGGTGAGATCCAGGTCTGGGACGTCGACAGCAAAAAACTGTTGCTCTCCAAAACGATCACCCACGATAATCTTTTCGGAGGCCACTGGTCTCCGGACGGCACGTTGATTTCCTTCGGCTGCACCGACAACTCAGTGCGCGCGATCAATGCTGAAACGGGTGAGCAGGTCCTCTTTCAAGGCGCTCATGAAGACTGGGTTCGCGATACCGTCTTCTCACACGATGGTTCGCACCTTGTCTCCGCTGGCCGGGACATGACCTGTAAATTGACCGAAGTAGCCACCGAGCGGTTCGTCGATAACATCACCTCGATCACTCCCGGAGTCCTTAAAGGGGGCGTTGCCGCCGTGGCGCGACATCCGGAGCGGGACGAAATTGTTGTCGGCAGCGCGGACGGAATTCCCAAGGTTTACCGCATGCATCGTCTCACGAAACGAGTGATTGGGGATGATGCCAACCTCGTCCGCCAGTTCCCCGCCATGATGGGGCGTATTCAGGCGGTCGCCGTCTCCGCGGATGGAAAACGCATTGCCGCCGGCAGTGCCCTGGCCGGCAAAGGAGAAGTCAGTGTCTATTCTTATGAGTTCGACACCACACTCACGGATGAGCTCAAGAAAATTCTGGAAGAGCGGGTCGAAGCCCGTAACGCAGAACAACACAAAAAGGTAAAAGAATATCGTGACGCCGGTGCAAAGCAGATCGCCAAAGTGCCGGTCGATAGTTCCGGTATTTACTCGGTCGACTTCTTCCCCGACGGCAGCAAAGTTGCCTCGGCAGGGAGCGATGGTATTGTCCGTATCTTCGAAACCGAAACGGGCAATCTCGTAACCGAGTTCGCCCCCGCGCCTATCTCTTCCAGCGATTCCGAATCCGATCCGAAAAACGATCTCGCGTTCTCGGAACGCGACGCGAACATCATCGTCGTCGAGAAGCAGCGCGACATTAAAGAACTGACGGCAATTCAGGTTGAACCTGCCGTCATCGAACTTGAGAATGTCCACGACTATGTGCAACTCCTCGTCAGCGGCACACTTCCCTCGGGAGACATCGTCGATGTCACTCGCCAGGTGAAAGGCGAATGGGGAGCTCCCATCGGCACACTTAAAGCCGCAGGGCTGGTGCAGCCTCAGCAGAACGGAGAGACGACGCTCAAGTTGACGATTGCGAATCAGTCTGTCGAAGTCCCCGTGAAGATTACGGGGCTCGATCAATCCTTCGATTCCAACTTCATCCGCGACGTGAACCCGATCCTTACGAAAATGGGATGTAACCAGGGTACCTGTCACGGGGCGGACAAAGGAAAGAACGGTTTCAAGCTCTCGCTGCGTGGCTACGATCCCGAGTTCGACGTGCGTGCCTTCACTGACGACCTCGCGTCGCGTCGTACGAACGTCGCCTCACCGGACAACAGTCTGATGTTGCTGAAAGCGACGGGCACCGCTCCGCACACCGGCGGCCAATTGATGACACCGACCTCTCCCTATTACCACATTCTTCGCACCTGGATTGGTTCGGGGGCGAAACTGGATATGTCGACGCCGCGAGTGGCCGCGATTCAGATTCTGCCGCATAACCCGGTCATTCAGGAAATCGGCTTCCAGCAGCAGTTCCGCGTTATCGCCACTTACGCGGATGGTTCTTCGCGGGATGTCACGCGGGAAGCATTCCTTGACAGTGGTAACACTGAAGTTGCTGTCGCCGACTCCATGGGTCTGTCGACCGCTGTTCGGCGTGGAGAAGCGCCAATTCTTGCTCGTTTCGAAGGGGCCTACGCGGCCACGACTGTGACCGTCATGGGAGACCGGAGCGGCTTCGAATGGGAAGAGCCCGAAACTTACAACGAAATTGACAAGCTCGTCGCGAACAAGTGGAAGCGGATGAAAATCAAACCGGCTCCGCTGACGAACGATGCCGAATTCATTCGTCGTGTCTATCTCGACCTGACTGGTTTACCGCCGACGGCGGATGTCGTCGAAGCATTCCTGGCCGACGAACGTCCGACTCGGGAAAAACGCAACGAAGTAATCAGCCAGCTCATCGGTTCGAAAGAATACGTCGAGTACTGGACCAATAAATGGGGCGACATGCTGCAAGTGAACCGGAAATTCCTCGGCGAGGAGGGAGCGAAATCTTTCCGTGCGTGGATTCGATCGCAGGTGGAAAACAATGTTTCCTACGATCAGTTCGCCCGGTCGATCATTACCGCTTCCGGTTCGAACAAGGACAATCCCGCTTCTTCTTACTTCAAGATTCTGCGAACGCCGGAAGACACGATGGAAAACACCACCCATCTCTTCCTGGGGGTGCGGTTCAACTGCAACAAATGTCACGACCATCCGTTCGAACGTTGGACCCAGAACCAGTATTTCGAAACGGCCGCATTCTTCTCGCAGGTCAACTTGACGCGCGATCCGGAGAGTGGCGATCGTAATATTGGTGGAACCGCGGTCGAAGGAGCCAAACCGCTCTTCGAAATCGTGACCGATAATATGGAAGCCAAAATGGAACATGGCCGGACCGGGAAAGTCGTTGAAGCTCACTTCCCCTACGAAGCCGACCACGCTGAGGCCGAAAATGCGACGAATCGCGAAAAACTCGCGGCCTGGATCACTTCCGCAGATAACCAGTACTTCGCCAAAAGTTACGTAAACCGTTTGTGGGGCTACATGACTGGAACCGGGATTATCGAACCGATCGATGACATCCGCGCCGGCAACCCGCCGACGAACCCGGAACTGCTCGATTACCTCACGCAGGAATTTGTGGACAGCGGTTTCAATGTGCAGCACGTACTGAAACTGATCTGCGAATCGCGTACATATCAGCTCTCGATCAAAACCAACAAGTGGAACGAAGATGACCAGCTGAACTACTCGCACGCAAAAGCCCGTCGACTTCCGGCGGAAGTGCTGTTTGATGCGATTCACTTCGTGACCGGTGCTGATTCAAAGCTGCCCGGTGTCGAACCTGGTATCCGGGCCGCGGAGTTGGTCGATGTCGGTATCAAAGCGGACGACGGCTTCCTCAATACGTTCGGTCGCCCTGCGCGGGAAAGTGCGTGTGAATGCGAACGGACCAACGAGGTACAACTCGGTCCCGTGATGGCACTCATCAGTGGACCGACCGTCGGTAACGCGATCAGCAACCCTGAGAACTTCATTTCGTCTCTCGTCAAAGAGGAGTCGAACGATGCTCGGCTGGTGAATGAACTTTTCCTGCGGATTCTCAACCGTCCCGCGGATGTCGATGAAGTCGCCGCTGTTCTGGACACGTACGAGATAATGGCTCAGGATCACGCCGGACTCGAAAAGGAGCTCGCCGAACGGGAAGCGTGGTGGAAAGAGAACGAGCCGAAACTCGAAGCCGAACGTCAGAAACAGATCGACGCGGCTCAGGCTGATCTCGCTGCCTACCAGGCACAGATCGCCTCCGAGGTCGAGAAGAAGCAGAAAGAACAGGCCGATAAAGTCGCCCAACTGGAAGCGGACCTCAAAGCTTATGAGGAAACGATTCCCAACCTGACGAACGAATGGGCCGCGAAACAGAATCGCGCTGTGGAATGGTTCGTTCTCGATCCTTCCGAAATGAGTGCGACAAACAAGGCAACATTGACCCGTCTGCCGGACCGCTCCATTCAAGCGAGTGGAAATGCCGACAAGGGAACCTATGTCGTCAGCGTAAAAACGAAACTGACCGGCATCACCGGCATCCGCATCGAGGCCCTCACCGATGGCAATGGCCTGACTGGTAAGGGGCCGGGGTTATCAAACAACGGGAATTATGTGATTACCGAGTTTGAAACCTTCATCGCGCCGATTTCCAAACCGGCTGAACTCGCCAAAGTGGCACTCGTCAATCCGGTCGCGGACGCCGTTCAAGGTGGTTTCGATCCTAACCAGATGCTGGATGGAAAACCCGACGATCAACTCGGTTGGGCAATTCATCCCTATGGCACGACTGCCCACTGGGTAACCCTCGAAACGAAGGACGCCATCGGCCATGGCGAGGGGAGCCTGATTCAATTCAAGTTCCATCAGAATCACAACGCCGAAAACCATCGACTTGGTCGGTTCCGTATATCGCTCACCACGGACGCGAAACCAATCGGGTTGAGCGTCACCGAGGAACTCGACGCGATCGTCTCGCTCGCTCCCGAACAGCGTTCGGAAGAGCAGCAGAACGCTCTGGTCGGTTACTATAAACTGTCTCAGTCCGATATTACCAGACGCCAGAACGAAATTGCGGAAGCGAAGAAACCGCTGCCGGAAGATCCCGGCGTCACGGAACGTAAGAAAACAATCGAACTGGTTTCCAAGCCCGTTCCACTCGATGGCAAACTCGCCCGCTTGCGGGAGGATGTCCAGATGAGTGCCGAACAGCAGAAAACCAAACGGCTGACCGTGGCTCAAGACCTCGCATGGGCTTTGATCAACAACCCTTCGTTCCTGTTCAACCGCTGACCGACGACAACCTCCGCCCCGGTTTGTCGCCGGGGTTGGAGATCACCTTTCATTCGCTTCCTTTTCCGAACAGATCCCATCACCTCATCAATTCGAGCACAACCTGAAGGAGTGCCAACCATGTTTTCAATCAAAGGGCAACCTGGCAAAGACATGTGCGACAAAAACCTCGGAATGACCCGCCGCGATCTTCTGCGGATCGGGGGCTCCGGCATGCTCGGCCTCTCGCTCGGTTCCATGTTCGAACTTCAGGCAGCCTCCGCCAACAACGCCATCACCGCCGACGGTGGCTGGGGAAAAGCCAAGAACATCATTCTCTGCTATCTGCAGGGTGGCCCGAGTCACCTCGACCTGTGGGACCCGAAAGAGAACGTGCCCGATAACGTTCGCAGTGGATTCAGCAATATCTCGACCAAGCTGCCCGGCGTACAGTTCACCGAAATTCTGCCGAAGCTGGCTCAGATCAACGACAAGTTCACGATGATTCGGTCGATGTCGTACACACCCAACGGCCTGTTCAACCACACTGCCGCGATCTACCAGATGATGACTGGTTACACGACCGATAAGGTCAGCCCCTCCGGCCAGCTGGAACCGCCGAGTCCGAAGGACTTCCCGAACTTCGGTTCCAACATCATCAAGATCAAACCGGTCGACGTACCGATGCTGCCGTTTGTGATGCTGCCGCGTCCGCTGCAGGAAAGTAACGTCGTCGGCAAAGGGGGAACCGCCGGCTTCCTCGGAAAAGCGTTCGATCCGTATACGCTGTACCCCGAGGGTGACGACATGGACATGGCGAAAATGACGAAGATCAAGATCGACGATCTGAAGCTTCGCCCCGACGTATTCTCCGTTCGCCTCAACCGCCGCGCGAAACTGCGTGAGACTATCAACAACGGCATGCCGGTCATCGACAAAGCGGTCGAGTCTCACAATCTCAACGAGTACTACGATCGCGCCCTCAACCTGATCGTATCGGGCCGCGCTCGCGACGCGTTCGATCTCGAATCGGAACCGCATCACATTCGTGAGCTGTACGGTCGCAACACCTTCGGCGATTCCTGCCTCCTCGCCCGTCGCCTGGTCGAAGCGGGAACCCGCGTCGTCGAAGTTGTCTGGCCCAAGGTCGCCAACTCAGACAATCACTCGTGGGACCACCACGTCGACCTCACCAAGCGCATGAAAACCCAATCGGGTCCGATGCTCGACGCCGGTCTGACGGGTCTGATTTCCGACCTTGATGAACGGGGTATGCTCGAAGAAACCCTCGTCGTCTGCGTCGGTGAATTCGGTCGCAGCCCGCAACGGGGTGTCAGTACTTCCGGAAACAGCAACTCGGACGATGGCCGGGACCACTGGCCCTACTGCTACACCGCCGTCGTTGCGGGTGCCGGTATCAAACGTGCTAACGTCCACGGTAAGAGCGACAAAACGGCATCAGCTCCACTGGAAGATGCCGTCCATCCCGGTCAGCTCCTGGCGACGATCTATCACAGCTTCGGCATTAATCCCGAAACGATCGTTTACAATCACCTGAATCAGCCCCGCGAACTCGTTAAAGCAGAGGCGGTTTCCAACCTCTTCACCTGATTTCGCCCGCGAATTCGGTCACATTGATATCTCGGCAAGTCGCTGCTGGTGAGTTCTGTATCGCCCGCAGCGACTTCCTTTTGCGCTCACCGGAAGTCGGTCGGCGATCCCTTATGCCAATGCGTTCCACTTTGGTATAGTCACTTCAACTCATCTCTCCACCTGCCGACTTGCCGTCTGCTGAAAACTGCTCAATAAGGTCGCTCCCATGTCGTTGCCGCGAATGATGCGTGTTCGCCAGAATTATTCCCAGCCCCGAATTGAAGACGTTCACGCCGCCGCGTTCGCGGAACTTCAGTCCCTGAACCTCGACTCGACCGTGAAACCGGGCGAAACGGTCGCCATCACCGCCGGCAGCCGTGGAATTGCGAATATCTCCACGATCACCAGAGCGATCGTTGATTACTTCAAATCAATCGAGGCGGTTCCCTTCATCGTCCCCTCCATGGGAAGTCACGGCGGCGGCACGGCCCAGGGACAGGTCGATCTCCTGGGGCGGTACGGCATTTCCGAACAAACCATGGAATGCGAAATCCGGGCGTCGATGGACACGATCATTGTCGCCGAAACAGCGCAGGGCATCCCTGTCCACTTCGACAAACATGCGTCGAAGGCCGACCACGTCTTTGTTGCCGGACGCATCAAACCCCATACGGCCTTCGTAGGTGAGATCGAATCGGGCCTGCACAAGATGATGCTGATTGGTCTCGGGAAACATCACGGCGCCAAAATCTATCACCGGGCTATCCTCGAATACAGTTTTCCGGAAATCATCGCCGCCGTCGCGGAACTGGTTCTGAAAAAATGCCGTATCTGCGGTGGACTCGGCATTGTTGAGAACGCCTTCGACGAAACGGCATTGCTCAAGGGAGTGCTCCCAGCTGATTTCAAACCGACGGAAATCGAACTTCTACAGAAAGCGCGGGAACTGATGCCGCAGCTGCCTGTCTCCACGATCGACCTGCTGATCATTGACGAAATTGGCAAAGACATCAGTGGATCGGGCCTCGACACGAACGTCGTCGGTAGAAAGTTCAACGACCACGTCTCCACGGAACTCGACAGTGTGCAGTGCAAGCGGATTTTCGTGCGTGGCCTGACGAAAGCGACACATGGGAATGCGAATGGCATCGGCATCGCCGAGTTTACGAACCGGCGAACGCTCGAAGGCATCGATTGGGAACCGACGCGGATAAACGCCATCACCGGCGGACACCCGACAGCGGGGATGCTGCCGAACGTATTTGAAACCGACGAGGAAGCAATTCTCGCGTCCTTCCAGACGATCGCGCTCAAGCCGGTGGAGAAAACAGAGATCGTTCAAATCCGAAATACGCTCGAACTCCGGGAACTGCTCCTGAGTGAAGCGTACTACGACCTCGTCAAAGCGCATCCCAATCTCGAATTGCTGTCGGAACCCGGCCCCATGCAGTTTGACGGTGACCGGATGTTGAAGCCTGTCTAACTTGGGCTTCGTTCAGGCAGAGCGTCATGGCCGCGGGAAGCGTCAATTCAATTCGTGGTTCCCTTCCTGCTGCTGGCGGAGCAGGCGGGCTTCTTTTTCGAGTTGACGTCGTTTCGCTTCGAGGATCACGAGCTTCGTATTCAGGCGACGGCGGGTGACCGTGTAATCCATCAGGGCGAGTATGATCATGACCGCGGTGATCAGGATGATGATTAACCAGATGGAAATGTAGGCCTGCGGATGTTCTTTCTTGTCGAGCGTCTGGCCGATCACCACGAGTAAGCCGACCGCGGCCATCAATCCGGAAGTCAGGACGCGCCGCCGGTACTGCCAGCGCTGAGCGCGGAGTTCCGTAAGTTCGACATTGGGCTTCTCCCGCTGTTTTCTCCAGACCAGGACGTGGCTGAAAACGAGACCCAGGCCCAGAACAATCACCAGCAGGCCGAGGATGAGAAAAGCCATGAATTATCCTTCGTCTCTAGATCCTGTCCAGGATAATTGTGGCGGCTACCGGCCCCGTAAAGCCCTTGAAAATAGCAGGCTACGCCGCCAGAACGCGCCACGGTTATCTGGAATTTGTTATAGACAGCTTTTTTTGAAAAGTGAAGCCGGCCCCTGCTTCCTATTTGATCTCGCTGCATTTCAGTATGAAGGGTGAGTCGACACAGAACAACCGCTCCTCGATTGGAAGCATTCGCGGAACGCGAATTCGGTTCACTCGCCTCCCGCTTGCGGCGGCCGAGGACCGGGAAACTGGAAGTAGGTGCAAGCGATATTTCCATTATAGAGTTTTCGTCGTCGATCGGCCGAAAACCCCAGGAGCTCTTCGAAATGGGGGTGCGGGGTAATCACGTATTTCGACCAGGTCTCCAGTTCAGGAAATATCCGTCCCATCTGACGGTAGAGCTCTTCCACCTCCGCTTCTTCTCCGGAGCGAATGCCGTACGGCGGGTTTGTGATCAGGCACCCGTACTTTCGCGAGGTGGTGAAATCCTTGAAATCCTGTTGCTGAAAATGAATGTCCTCTTCCACCTTCGCCTCCTGAGCATGACCGCGGGCCATTCCCAGCGCCCGTCGATCCGTGTCATACCCCTGCATACGCGGCATGTCGATATCCCGCCGCTGACTGTCGACGGCCTGCAATCGCGCGTCTGTCCACCGTTTTCGATCGATGATGGGCCACCGTTCCGCGGCAAAGCTTCGCCCAAGCCCGGGAGCGATGTTCCGACCAATCCAGGCGGCTTCAATGAGAATGGTGCCGGTGCCGCAGAAGGGATCTACCAGCAGGCGCTCCGAATTCCAGTAACTGAGTTGCACAAGCCCGGCCGCCAATGTCTCCTTCAGCGGCGAGGGTCCGACGGATTTGCGGTAGCCGCGTTTATGAAGTCCGGCCCCCGAGGTATCGATCGCCAGTGTCACTTCATCGTTGCGAATTGAGACATCGATCGGAAACGAGGGGCCATCTTCCGCGAACCATTCTTTCTTGTACGCTTTTTGCAACCGGTTCACGATTGCCTTTTTCACGATCGACTGGCAGGTGGGGACACTGTGGAGTTCCGATTTAATCGACTTTCCGCGAACAGGGAACTCCGCGTTCTCGGGGAGCCAGTCTTCCCACGGCAGTGCGGTCGTTCGATCGAACAGTTCTCCGAAATCGTGTGCGGGGAACTCCCCGATTTTGACCAGCACTCGATCTGCGGAGCGAAGCCACAGGTTCGTACGGCAGATGGCGTCGAGATCAGCCGTCAGGCTGATGCGGCCATCCTGAATCGTATACTCCGGGTATCCGAGAGATTTGAGTTCCCGGCCCACGACTGCTTCGAGTCCGAACGTCGAGAGAATGATCAATTCAACAGAATCTGACATGAAATTGGCGCACCTGACGGGACAAAAGCGGAGTATCGAAAGAGAGCGACGGCATCCGGACATATATACATGCGCTCGGGCAGTCGCCGGATGTCTGGAAATACAGGCCGATCTAAGGGAATCGACTCGGCGCGGATGAAAGCTCTTTGCCTGAGACAAGTCTGGTGGACTACAATAACGGTAATCGATACAGTTCACCAGTGACCATCCGCCTCCCCACCGGGACGGCGATCCTCGACTGCCCACCTGCCTGGTCGTCCGGCGAAACGCGCCCCTTCGATCACACCCCGCCTGCCTCACTCCTCCTCCTTCTCATCACGAAGATTCCATGAGTACATCATCTGGCTCAAGCAAGAGTCGTCTTATCATCTGGACGATCGTCGGTCTCGGCGTCGTCGGTGTGCTGGTCTACGATCAGTACAACCAGGGGAACCTTGATCCCTTGCTGGAAATGGTCGGCCTGGGTGACAAGCCCGCCCCCGCAGCCAAGTCGAAAAAACCAGAATCGAAACCGAAGCAGTCCGAAACAACCGCCGAATCCGAGACGGTCGCAGAGAGCAAACCCACCGAAGGGACCGCGACCGTGGAGACCAACCCGCCAGCGGAACCCGCGCCTGAAAAACCTGCGGTCGAAGAGAAGACCGTCGCCACGGTCTCCACTGGAGAAGAAGCCACCGCCACCGACGCAGCAGAGACAGCGACGGGAGCCACCCCCGTTCCCGATCCGCAGTCAACGGAAGTGACTGGGACCGAGGCGGAGCCAGTTGATGAAAGTACCCCCGCTGTCGTCGAAGAGGAAATCGTCGCCACAGAATCGGATCAGACTAAGCCGGAAGCGACAGTTCCTGAGCAGAATGCATCCCCGGCTGATGCGACACCGGTTATAGCAGAACCGAAGGAAACTGCGGAAACCGAGGCGGCCCCTTTCGAACAGCCGGTAGCGACCACCGGCAGCCAGACGCAGTCGAACGAAGAAGAAACAACGCCCCAGAGTGCGCTCGAACAGTTGACGAATTCGACGCGACCCGACAGCGGCGCCAAAAGTCCACGCGCAACTAGCGATGCCCCGATTCCTACCAAGGTTTACAGCTACGCACATCGAATTGTTCGCAAGTACGATCTCGACCGCAGTACTCAATTGGAACCGGCCGAGTACAACAATCTGAAAGACCGCGATACATTCGTGGGTGCCGATAACAACGGTGACCTGATTATCTCGTCGGACGAACTGGCACAGTACATTGCCAACTATGGTGAGAATCGCCGTATCCGTCTGCTCTCTCCCTACGGTGGGAGTGAAGAAGACGAGACAACATCCCCGACGACGAGTCCCGCCGGGGCCGCCAGTTCGACCTCCTCTAATAGAACCACTCCGGCCACGACGGGTGCGGAGGAAATGACGCCGGAACAAAAGGAACTGGAACGGCGGCGCGGCCTGAAGTACTCCGTAAAGTCATCGCGGTTACCCGACGGACTCCCTCCCTGGTTTCTAACGCTCGACAAAGATGGCGACGCGCAATTAACCGTTTCGGAATTCGCTCCGGATGCAAGTCAGCTTAAAGTCGAAGAATTCCGTAAGCTCGATCTGAACCGGGATGGATTGATGACTCCGGCGGAATATCAGCGAGCATCGAAAGAGAACGCTTCCAAAACGGCTAATTCAGCGCCGTAATTGCTCCGCGCCTTTGCACCTGCCTGTGATTAGCGTTGCTGTGATCGCAGCCCCGTGACCAGGAGTTCGGTGATCAGAGTTCGGTGATCGACTCTTTTTCAATCGGCTGGCGACCACCGAAGCCGGCATCGAGATCGTGCCAGAATGCGACTTCAGGTTCACCCAGCATCCAGCAGAGGTAGGCTTCGCGTCCCTGATGATACGTCGGAAAGTCCACCAGACCTTTCACCGGGTCTTTGAGTTCGATCCCCAGTTTCTGCAGCTCGTCGACGAATTCATCCAGACGATCGATATCGGCTTCCAGTTCTTTCTCGATCTGGAGCACTTCTTCTTCGTACGGATTATCCTCCGCACGGGTGTTTTTGCTGCTGTGGTGACGGACGCGGGCGAGACGGTTACGACGTTCGTGAACGTCGTTGTACAGTTCAACGATGTCGGCAACAATAGCGCTGACCAGAGGGAGCATCCGGTTGGCGTCATCGACACTGAAAAATTTTCTGTCAGCGGTAGTATTCATGGTTTCGCTCCCTTCAGGTCCGCATAACGAAAGTGGCTGAAATAATAGGATCGAGTTCTGATCAAATCAATACGGACTGTTTTCTTCGTCTCGATTCGAATTAATTATAGACGACAGGGCAGAGAACGACATAGCCATAGTAAAATTGCCCCACCAGAATTGTGGAAATTCAAATCTCGAAATAGTTCGCGCCCGGACAGAATTTTTCTGGATTTTACTCGACAGTTTCGGGCCCGGTTTGCACCGCCCCGCCTGAAAGAAAACCCACTCACTAAGATCGTCCCCCCGAATACCGCTTCAACACAAACAAATCCCCGGCGGCCGGAATCCCTGAAATTAATTGTCGCCAAGTGCATACACTCAATTTCCCATCCCCTTACAACCGTCAGGGTTCACCAATTCAGGATCGGAGTTAACAGATGCCGTCAGATTCTTCCCCACCACCATCTGTCCTCGTACTTGAAGACGATGCCCGACGAATCCGCAGGATGACAGAACTGTTCGAACTCGCTCAAACGGGTTTGACGATTTTATTCGAACGGAGGGCGGACACTTTTTTGAAACGGTTTGATGTAGCCCAACTTCGACTCGCTGCACTCTCTCTTGATCACGACCTGATATCGCCGGAAGGCAATGAGTCGAAAGAAAGTGATCCCGGCGACGGTCGAGATGTGACGAGGCGATTACGAATGTATCCACCAGTCTGCCCCGTCCTGATTCACTCTACTAATAAGCCAGCCGCCGCCACGATGAAGCAGGACTTAAAGGACGGTGGTTGGAAAACTCGAAGCGTCGTACCTTACGGTGACCTGGACTGGATTCCTGAGTTATGGTTGCCCACAATATTACGCATGATTGCTTCTGCAACCAATTGAGCCCTCTTCTGATTCCTATCACGATCGTGAGCTAACCGATGTCCCGCCCCCGTTTCTTATGCTTGTTCACTCCTTTGCTGTTGTTGATGTCGATCGCTTCCTGTCAGGGCGAACCGACGTATAAGGAGAAGACGACCGACGTCCGCGTAATCGTACTAGGCGATTCCATCACCAAGGGAGTGCGGACAGGCGTCGCTGCGGATGAAATCTATCAATATCTCGTAGAGCAGAAACTGAGCACACCGGAGCGAACCGTCGAAGTACTCAACGAAGGCATCGGAGGTGAGCGAACCGATCAGGCGCTCGCGCGCCTGGACCGGACAGTGATCTTCCAGAAGCCGGACATCGTCACGATCATGTACGGCACGAATGACAGTTACGTCGATTCTGGTAAGCAAGCAAGCCGGCTCACCGTGGCGGAGTACAGATCGAACCTCAAAGAGATTGTGAACCGCCTGCAGAATGAACGCATTCAAGTAGTACTGATGACCTCACCCCGGTGGGGTGCCCCGGCGAAGAATGGACTGAGCGAGAATCCGAATCTTAAACTGGAACCGTTCGTGGAGGCCTGCCGTGCCGTCGCCGAGGAAATGCAACTGCCACTGGTCGATCACTACCAGCACTGGAAAGAGGCCGAAAGTGAAGGGGCCAATCTTTCGAACTGGACGACGGATGAATGTCACCCGAATGCAGCCGGGCACCAGCAACTGGCCGACGTGATGATGCCCGTTCTGGAACCGGTGGTGAAGTCCCTGAAGATGGACGCAGCGAAGGCGGAATAGCGATTACGCATTCCCGGTGGCGAGTTCGTTACTGAGTTTGATCAACTCTTCCAACTTGCGGGCCGCTCCCCCTTCCCGGAGTACGGTCTGGGCGCGTTCGACACCGGCGCGAACACTCTCGCAATGCCCCGTCAGCCAGAGGGCGACGGCCGTATTTGCGAGGACCATATCGGTAGCGCCACCACTCTTCCCGGTAAAGATGTCGCGAATGATGGCGGCACTTTCTTCCGGGGAGGTGACCGCCAACTCCGCGGCGGTACACGGATTCAAGCCGAAGGTCTCCGGGTTCCAGATCACCTTGTGGGTTTCGTTCCCTTCCACGATCCAGGCGACGGTATCTCCCCAGAGGCAGACTTCGTCGATCTCGTTGTTACCACACACGACTGCCACTTTTTTCGGCCCCAGTTTGGCGAGGGCATGGGCGATTTTCTCGGCATATTCGTCGCTGTTCGTGCCGAGCAGTTGGTACTCTGCGCCGGCGGGATTCGTCAGCGGACCGAGCAGATTGAAAATCGTACGAATCCCCAGTTTCTGACGCACGGGCGCCACATGCTTCATCGCCTGATGGAGCAGCGGCGCGAAACAGAATCCAATGCCGATCTCATCAACACAGCGGGCGACCGCCTCGGGGGAAAGCTGCAGATTGACGCCCAAAGTCTCCAGCACATTTGACGAACCGCTCGAGCTGGAAACGGATCTGTTCCCGTGCTTGGCGATCCTGACGCCACACGCTGCCGCGAGCAGCGCTGTCGCCGTGCTGATGTTGAATGTATGCAGGCCATCGCCCCCCGTTCCACAGGTATCGAGTAATCCCTGGCTTTTCGGACTGATCCGCGTAACACGCTCGCGCATGGCTTGAGCGGCTCCGGCGAGTTCATCGACCTCTTCCCCTTTGAGCCGCAGTCCCATCAGGAACGCAGAGATCACAACCGGATCTGCTTCCCCCTCCATGATGGTTCCCATCGCCGAACGCATCAGCGTCTGGTCGAGAGATTTTTTATCGAGAAGTTGTTGTAGCGCTTGTTGCAGTGGGGTCATGTCGCGCGAGTCCGTCGGTTCAGCTCGTGAAAGAAATGATTTTGGGCAGTGTAACCCGACAAGCTGATGACTGACAACATAAGACGTTCAGGAGAGCGAGTCGATTCTTCCTCGATCAGCGGAAACTACGCGTCCTCATCGCTGAATTCGGCGACGGCATCTTCAAGCTGATCGTAATACGGCCAGAGATTGGTGAGCCTCATGTTATTGAGCACGCGCTGCATATCTTCGGACGCACCACAGAAACAGACTTTACCACCAAGGTCCGATTTCGAACGGGCGAGCGAAATGATCGCGCCGATAAACTCGGAGCCGAAATATTTCAGCTCGGAAAAGTTCACGATCAGCACACCCGGATACGGTGCCTCGATGGAGGGCCGGACAGCATTACACTCTCGCTGCAGATCGCTGTAGCGGAACGAGTGCCCATCTCCCACCGGTGTGAGGATGAACAGATTCCCTTCGATGCGGGCGGTCAGGATTTTCAGGTTGTTGATCATACGTCAGAACATCTCTTTGCGCGGACAGGTAAACTGGGACCTGGCCGACGGCTGTCGTCCTCGAATTCCTTCGGACGACAAACTGGCAATGCGGGTGCGGTATCAATGCAGGCAATCGTCATCCACAAAAACCGGACAACGACACAGAAGGCGAGGGAGCTGCGCTGGCGAGCCCTTTCGATGAGGGTTAAAAGAGTGAGGAGGCGACAATCAGGCGACAACACCCTTCCTGCCGAAAGATAGTCCCCAAGGCAGGAGCGGTCTGGAAAATCGCAGAGTGCCCGCGGCGATTTCCCAATTGAAGCCCGAAAAAATCAGCCTGATCGCCAACTCGGGGGCAAGCGTAGCATCCTTAATATAAGACATGCCCCTCGCGAATTAAACATTTTTTTACAAATCGCTTGCAACTAACGGAAGAGTCCGGCCAGTCGATCCGGAAAAATGCTCAAAAATGCAGCGATTGGAGGGGCAATCCATTTCGAAGCGTCATTTCAGCCAGTCGGACAGGTCCCGACCGAGCATCTCTCCGAGTTTCGTAATGTCCTCGCGATAGACCTCCCGCAGGCGTTCCCGCTGCTCCGGCTGCAGTTTGGGCCGGTGGAGGTTACTGTAGCGAATCTTATCGCGGAACGAGCGCGGCGTGAGGTTCACGGCGATGGACCGAAGCATGGAGTTTCCACGCACCACGTTAATCGCTTTCGCGAGCGCCCGACTTTTGGGAACGCCGGACCGGTTCACATCACCCGGCTCCTGGAACTCAAATTCCGGATTCACTTCGAGGACTCGGCAAACGTCTTTCAGCAATGCTATCGAATCGGCACGCAAATCGTCTGCCAGAAAAACGTGGACGCGGTCGCGACCGAAGGCGTCATAGAACTTCTGCAGCTGTTCGGCATAAAAGCCAACGCGGGTGTAGTGCCACATATGATGCCAGTTGTCGGCGATCCGTTTTTCTTCCAGGTCGAGCGCCTTATCAAAGTCCTTAACCGGCTCGTGCACGCGGGCATGAGTGTACAGAAAGCTGGACCAGGCGCGGTCGATCGGATTACGCAGGAGTGCGATGAGCTTCGCATCGGGAGCGTATTGTTTGATCGTGGGGATCGCCTCGTCCGCATAGTACATCGTGCTGACGGAACCATCGCCGAAGGCACGCGCGCCGTTCATCCCGGCATAGAGTCCCTGGTACTTTTCCGGATCGGAGACGACCTCTTTATTGATCTCTTCATCATCACCCGGCCCCTGGAAATTAACCGTCTTCCCGGCGAAGGCCCAGAAGTGCGGCTCCTTCGGTTCGGTGATATAAATCTCCGGATGTTGCTCCAGGTAACGTACCAGTGCGGTGGTTCCGCTGCGCGCGGCCCCAATGATCAGAAAGTTGGGTTGAGTCATGTCGGTCCTGCCGTAAGCTGAACCGGGCTTCCCTGCGAAGGAAGGAAGCTCCGGCATCACATACAAAATTGATGTAGGCTGAAAACTTTTCCGTTCATCTGCCCACGGTTTTTGCCACCATGCCCATTGGCGAGGCATTTGCCGTGGACCAGTCCGCGTCCCCTGGCCCGGGAGCTGACGCGATCTGTTAAATTGATTTCCAAAGTCTCATTTCGCCGTCAAATCGGCTTCTTCAATGAGAATCTCAAATAGGGCAGCGGAACGATCTTCATTTCTCGATAGACCAACACTGCCAGCCAGATATTCGTGATCACCAGTACGATTCCGTTCGCGATGGCCGCTCCATACATCCCGGCCCGGGGAATGAGAAGCATATTCAGTACCAGAAAAAGTACCATCGACACGCCGTAAACACGGACGCTGGCTTTCTGATGCCCGCACAGCGATAGGAGTAGCCCCACTGGCCCTGTGAGCGCGTTCACCAGTTGACCGACCGCCACGATGACCATCGGCCAGTAGCCGACGCCGAATCCGGGTCGAAACAGCTCCAGAATCGGAACGCCGAACAACACCACGATCAACGCCAATCCGAACGAAGGCCAGAAGGCAAGCGTGATGGCGTAACGACAGATCCGAGTCAGGTTATCATGCTCCTGACGAGCGTACGTCTGTGAGATTAGCGGGGCAACAATCGCGTTCAACGTCATCAGCAGAAACGCCGACAACCGCGCAACGCGCGTTGCCGCCGCATAGATACCGGATTCCGCCTCCTTGTTCAACTGTGCGGTACCTGCAGTTAATTGCAGGGCAGGATCAGGATCCTGGCCCAGCACGTTAAGCAGGACGACATCCGCATTTCCGTTCACGATAATGAACAGGGAAATCCAGAACAGTGGGATTCCAACACGCCGCCACTCGACGCCATCGTAAGCCGGTTCGGCCTGCCAGACTTCGCCGGGGAACAGCTTGCGAATGGCAACTTCCTGATAGGCGAGGATCAGGACCACCGAGACCGCTACAACGTACATGATCTGGCTGGCGTTCAACTGCCCCCACAGGACCACCACCACCCCGCAACCAGAGATCAGGACGATCGGTTGCAACAGGTTGACGGGGCCGAAGGCATGAAAAATATGCTGGGTGCTGCGAATGATATGCGAACCCACGTCGGCGAATGACCAGAAAGGCACGATCCAGAGGGTGATCAGATACGCCTGAATCGTCGCGGGCGACATTTCGAATTGCGGAAGTGTGTTGAGCCAGGGAAGCGCTACCGTACCAACAATCGCGAGAATCAGTCCCGCGAAACTCATGGCAACATAGCTGCGCCGAATGAAGCCGCGAATCAGCGGCCACTCCGATTTCTCCAGGTAATGCGGGAGAAAACGCAAGCTGGTGGTTTTGAGCCCGACCGCGGAGAAGGTCGAAAGGATGAGCATCATATTCCAGGCACTGGCGTAGATGCCGACATCTTCCTCTTTGGTCGACCAGCGCGCGAGGCAGACAAACGAAAGCAGCTTCAGAATATGGCCGCCCACCTGCGTTGCCATCGCAACACCGGCACCGCCCAGCAGGCGCCGAAGCAGCGGGTTCTGTCCGACTCGGGTGGACAGGTATTCGGTCAGGCGTGCCACGCGGGTCACGAAAAACTCCTCCGGGGAACAATACCTTTGACGATCAGCCTTCCCCGCGCGTAACTCCATTCATTGAATTCAAACACGAAGGGGCACAACTCGATCAGGGGAGAAAATTCAAACTGTGGGCGGCGCGCCAAATCCGCGGGAGAATCGGTGAATTCGCCAGTTGGCAGCCTGAACATCAATTATCCGAGGCCCCGCGAAATAGAACTCCCGCTCGGTCTACAGACTAACGAGCGACCCGAGCCCTGAACATGCAGGCGAACGGAAGCGTATTGTAATTTTCACAATTTCCACGTCGAAATGCGGCTTCTATTTAAGCCCGGAAGTACGAATTCGACGCATCACACCAACCTGAACATACAAACCCCTCCCCTTGCCCCGCGAGGTGATATCCAGCTGTGAAACTTTGCCGATTGTATCGAATTTGCTGAATTCTCCGATTGTAGGGAGCCGATACCAAGATCAAACCAGCTCTCGTATTTCCCAACGCGCGGACTTTGCGGAACGAGAGCCGAGCCGAAACACACGATACGAATCGGTATTACATCTGGGTAGGCATATGAATCGGTCGCTAATTTTTCTGAGCGTGTTCTGTGGTCTGTTGGCGATGAGCACAACCGGCTGCATTCGTTACCACGATTGGAGCAACGAATTGCACGTCAAGAAACTGGCCTGTAAATCGTACAAGAGCCGCTACAGCTACGATCCCAGCTTCAAGCACGCACGTCACTTCGAACGTGGCTGGAAAGAGGGCTACACCGACGTTGCGCTGGGGGGCGATGGAAATCCGCCGACCTTCCCGCCTGTTCCTTATCGTTCGTTCAAATACCGGAACCCCGAGGGACACCAGATCGTTGATATCTGGTTTGAAGCCTATCGAGAGGGAGCCAACGCGGCCATCTCCGAAGGCGTTCAACATTTCAACTACCTGCCGACCAGTCGCTCGCAACATTATCGCGAAGTCATTCACCCCGGTCCTGCGGACGCAATCCAGGCCAGTCCTGCCGCCCCGGTGATCCAGGGGGTACCTACCGAGGTCATGCCTCCGCGGGAAGTTCCGCCTCCCACTGGTGGAGCGGCACCCATGGACTTGAATGAAGACATTGATGAATCCCTGTCGGTCCCGCAAGTCATGATGGAACTGCAGCAGGCCCCCGAATCTATCGGTGGTCACCGCCTCACCTCCGGCGTCGAGTCGGAAGACAAGGGCGTCATCTTTGTGAACTTCGACCAGGCAGAGTAAGTCGCACTCGAGATTCAGCGCCCGTCACCTTAAAGCATACAACATCGCATCGCATTCTGATCCTATGTGGAGATTTTCAATGACCGAGCAACGGATGGCATTTCTGCCTCGACAGCTTGGACTTGCCCTGTCACTTCTGCTGGTCGTCCTTGCGCCCGGTTGTGTTCATAAAGGGGCCATCCCTGTTCGTCAGCTACCGCCACAGTTCCGTGAAGAACCTGTCCGCACGGACATTCCGATCGACTGGTCGCTGCTGCGTCAGACGCCTCCGGATCAATACGTGCTTGCTTCGGGTGACACCGTCGGGATCGTGGTGAAGAGCATCCTCGGTGGAGACATCGACAGCACATTCGTACTGCCTCCGAACGAAATGCTCGAACGCGCGACTGCGGGTCGTCCTTACGAGATCAACTCTGAGGGCTCCGTCACTCTACCCATGGTGGGTGAAGTTAACCTGGCCAACATGACAATCCCGGAAGCCAACCGCATTGTCTCCCGCGCTTACTTCGACAATGGTTTCCTCAACGAAGACAACGCCGAGATTGAAGTCCGTCTCTTCCAACCCCGCCAGGTGGAAGTGCATGTGATCCGCGAGGACTCGGACAGCTCCCTGCCTTTGGCCATCCGCTCGGACCAACAGTTCCACGTCAAACGGGGTTCGTCGCAGATTGTCAAACTCGACATGTATAAAAACGACGTGCTGCATGCTCTCGAAGCCAGCGGTGGATTGCCGGGTATCGACGCCCGCAACCAGATTTGGATCATCCGTGGACAGGGGCTCGAACGCGGTGCCACGCAGACATACCTCACGCAGATCGCCCAGGCAAACGTAACCCACGCTCCCTTCCCTGCCGACCTGGATGGACGTGTCGTCTGTATCCCGCTCAGCGCGAAATCCGGGCGACTGCTTAACATCGAAGAAGAAGACATCATCCTGCAGGATGGCGACGTCATGTTCATCGGCGACCGCGATACAGACTTCTTTATCACCGGCGGTCTGATCGACGGTCAGAAGATTCCGCTTCCGCGTGACTACGACGTTGACGTGCTGACAGCGATCGCTCTTGCCAATGGTACTCCACTCGGTCCCGCAGCGGGTGCTCGTTCCAACAACTTCCAGTTGGGTCCGGGCAACATTCTGCCACCCACCCGTCTCACGATTGTGCGTCAGGTGCCGAGTGGCGATCAGATCAAGATCCTCGTCGACCTCGACCGGGCTGTTGAGGATGAACATGAACGCATCAAAGTCCTGCCGGGCGACCTGCTGATTCTGGAATACACCAAAACCGAGTTGTTCCTGAACGTCATGTTGAACCTGGTCAACCTGAACCTGTCACTGGACCAGATATAGGCTGCTCGCCGACGGTCCGGTTACGACGCTCTGTAATAAAACTCACCATCACCCGATATGAAATCCATCCCGCAGGCATCTCGATTACAGCCTGAGGCAGGTGTCAGAATGATTGAATTGAATAACAACAGACTGAAGGCCACCGCGAGCAAACTCTGTCTTTGCGTCCTGATCTGCGGCGTTCTGGGATTCGTTCCCGGGAACAGCTTGCACGCTCAGAGCACGCAGCGTTTGCCGATCATTCAAAGCCTCTCATTCGGGAAATCGAATCAGAAGCCAACTCCTTCGCAACAACCCGGACGCGTCAGCATCACGCCGATGACCGAGGCTCGCCCTTGGCAGGGGCAACCGGAAAAGGTTTCGTTCGGTGGAGTGATGGCAGAATCCGCTCTGCTTCCGACCGAGCAGCCTTCGGCTCTCAAACAGCAGCAGATGGGTCGCCTCGTGATCGAGAATACAGTTAACGACTGGGCCTCGGCCCGCGAGGCTCTGTCGCCCGCTCCGCCCGTCCAGCAGCAACCCACCACAGCCGCCATCGAACCGCCGGTCCTGATCCAGATAGACGAGGATGCGGATCGGAAACCCGGTGTCTATGGCAGTCCCGCTCAATTCCAACCGTCACAGGATGCCGTCCTCGAAGCGATGCTGATGGAAGACGAGGGCTACCAGGACATCCCCGTTGAATTCGAAGCCGCCCCCGTTCGCAACCAGTTGGCTAATCCCACATTCGAAACCACCGTTATGGAACAGGGATCGGGCAAACCGGGCGTATTTGACGGAGAAGAAGACTACTGGGTCACCCAATCGTTCAGCGAACAGGAAACAACTCCGTCGTC
>PABD01000262.1 GCA_002702685.1 Planctomyces sp. | reverse complement strand
GCAATTTATGAAAGAGGGATGGTCGACGAAACAATTAATTCGCCGGCTGGTCCTCAGCGAAGCCTTCCGGCAATCGGGTGATCCCCCGGAAGCCGCACTCGATGTCGATCCTGCAAACCGGTTGCTGCACCATTACGGAACGCGTCGGTTGGAGGCTGAAGCAATTCGCGACAGCATGTTGCTGATTTCCGGACGACTCGACCCGGCATTATTCGGCCCCGCCATCAACCCGTATCGCACTGCGGAAGATACGCAGAAGCGGCTCTTCTCGGGACCGCTCGATGGTCATGGTCGACGTTCTATTTATCTCGAAATGTCGATAATGGAACCACCGAAGTTCCTTGTCGGTTTCAATCTGCCGGACCTGAAGATCCCGACGGGTAAACGGGATGTCACCAATGTCCCCGGTCAGGCACTCATCCTGCTCAATGATCCCTTCGTCAATGCGATGGCGGAGACCTGGGCAACCTCATTGCAAAGCGATCAGGCGGAGACGGTCGAGGAACGAATTCATTCCATGTTCCTGCAGGCGTACGGAAGGGTTCCGACGGGTGACGACCTGAACCGTTGGAGTGCTGCAGCCAGGTCGTTTTCGAAGAATCCCGGAGAGATCATGACCGATACCGCCGCCTGGACCGAGATCGGACACGCCTTGTTCAACACCAAAGAATTTCTGTACTATCGCTAATCCACATTCCTGTCGTCCCGTATCCACAGAGCCATGAACCACTCGCATTCACAATCAAACTGCTCTTGTCCCGGTCGCATCGGTTCGGATGGATCGCGGCGTGGCTTTCTCCAGCGGACCGCAACGGGATTCGGTTGGCTGGCGTTTCATGGTCTGTTTGGCGCGGCGGCAAAGGCGGGGGAGCGCGATGGTAATGCACTCCCGCATCAAGTTCCGAAGGCGAAGAATATCATCTTCTGCTTTATGGATGGCGGTCCAAGCCATGTCGATACCTTCGACCCCAAACCGGCGCTGATGAAACATCAGGGAGAGGCGATCGGAGCCGACGCCGTTTCCAAACGTTCGCAATCGGCCGCCAGTCGCGTCTGGCTCGGTTGCCCCTGGGAATTCAAACAGCGCGGCGACAGTGGTCTCTGGGTCAGTGATCTCTTTCCGCACGTCGCCAAGGTCGCGGATAAGCTGTGTGTTGTTCGCTCTCTCGTGGGCGAACTCCCGTTGCATGGTCAACAGAACCTGTTGCTGCATACAGGCCGGATCATCGGCAAAGCGCCCAGTTTCGGTTCGTGGTTATCATACGGACTCGGAACCGAGAACCAGAATCTGCCGGGTTATGTCGTGCTCAATAATGACTGGGTGCCGAATGGTGGCCTGGAAAACTTCGGCAGTTCGTTTCTTCCGGCGTCGTATCAGGCGACAATGATTCGCTCGAAGGGGATACCTGTCGACAACATCACGCCGAGCGATCCGCTCGCGCTGCAACGCCAGAAACTCGCTTTACTCACCGCCCAGGACCGCTTTTTCGCGGAGCAGGTCTCCGATCCCAATCCGATCGAAGGGGCGATTGCCAATTACGAAACAGCGTTCCGCATGCAGAGTACCATTCCGGATGTCGCGGACATTTCGCAGGAACCGGCGCATATCCAATCAATGTATGGGGTGAACTCGCCGGATGAATATCAGCGGTTCTATGCAACACAAGCGCTCCGTGCCCGGCGACTGGTTGAAGCCGGGGTCCGGTTTGTCGAAATCACCTGCCCCAGTTTCGACACCAATAATTCCCCGTGGGATCAGCACGGACGTCTCAAGCAGAACCACGAGAAGAACTCGCTGATCACGGATCAATCTGTGGCGGCGCTCATCATCGATCTGGAACAACGGGGCCTGCTGGACGAGACAATTGTCCTCTGGGCGGGCGAAATGGGGCGCACGCCCCACACGCCGGAGGTGAAGGAAAACTGCGGCCGCGACCACCACGTCGACGGTTACAGCATTTTCATGGCGGGAGGTGGATTCAAAGGGGGAATGACTTTCGGCGAGACCGACGACTTCGGCAACAAGGTCGTCGCGGACGCCGTCGATATCCACGACATCCATGCGACGATCCTGCATCAGTTCGGACTGGACCACGAAGCGCTGACGTTCCGCCACGGCGGCCGGGATCATCGTTTGACGGACGTCCACGGCCGCATCTTGACGGAACTGCTCAGTTGATCCGACTCTGGAGGGCGTAAGAGTTAAACCAGAATTTCGTCCCCAGCTGCCTCGATATTGCGGAAGAGGCTGTCGACGGCTTCCGACTGAGGTTTCTCGCGGGCAATAATAAAGTCTTCGACCAGGATGCGAGAACCAAAGGTACCGAAACCCAGAGTACCGAATCCGATCCGGCCATCGTTTACCGGATCGTTGAAGGTCACATCCGCGATCAATTCGCCATCGACCATGAATTCGATATTGGCGCCGTCAGCGAAGACTTCAAAGTAGTGTGGTCCTCTATCGATCTCTCTCCCTTCGATATCGTCCAGATCGATCAAAAAGAGAGGGTTATCGAAGCTACCCTGATAATGCCCGACGACCCATTGATCCTCCTGGGCAAATCCGCCGGCGTATTTGAAGTCGTTTGCATTCTTATAATCGAATACAAAGAAGCCGTTCACGAAGAATTGCGCCGACCCCGCCATGTAGAACCGGGTGGGGTAGTTGTTCTCTGAAGCCACAATCCCCGCCCCGAATATCCCGTCGGGAGCCGTAACTGTTTCATAATTCCCCTGGGAAGAGACGCCAGTACTTCCATACGTGTATCCGACGTCAAACTCGACCTCATCACGGAACAGGACTTCATCCAGTTGCGACGCATCGATCGGGCCTCCGGCGAGAACGTCTTTCGAGACATAGAATTCGTTAAAGAGCGTATGGGCGTTGTAGTTGGCCAGTCCGACTTTGCCCTGATTCAGTGGTATTCCAAAGTCGACTGACCCGTTGACCTCCGTATTAACGCGCATCGTTACGCGTCCGCTATCGATCTCAAGGTGCAGTCTATATTCCGTACCCGCCTCGATCTCTCTACCGATATCGTCCCAGTCGACATTCAGCAGCCTATTGCCGAAATTGCCCTGATAGTGCCCGATAACCCATTCATTCTGCCCCGCAAACATACCGGCGTATTTGAAATCATTGGGCCCCCGGTAGTCGAAGACCATAAAGCCATCGAGCCACAATCCGGTTTCCTTCCGAGCGGTCATCTCGACAGACATATCGAAGAATTCCGGAAACGGAATCGGGGCGGGAATCAGGGCCGTCACCAGTCCACCATTCACACGTCCGTCCAGGTGAATCCCGTTTCCTCCCAATGGATACACCGCTTCGTCGTCGGAGATCTCGAGGCTATCAGCGAAACCGGTTGCACCCGTAAATGAACCATTATAGTAATAGCTGAGGTCAATCTGACCCGTCGGCGTCACTTCGGGAGCCAGCTTGAAATTGTCGAAGTACACCGCGCCCTCGCCCCCCCTGAGACCAATCTGTCCATCGTTTGTATCTCCTTCCAAGAACGTAAACGTAGTGAGTTTCTCACCGTCAACGGTGACTTCGACAGTCTTGCCACGGAACGATACGTGAGTCGTATACGTGGCCCCTGGAACCAACTCTCGTTCGAGGCGAGCAAAGCCGGAGAGAGCGATTAACTGATCTTGTGACCCGATGATCTGATAAATCGCTCCATTATTGAAAACAACTTTGTAGTCACCCTCGTCGTGATAGTCGAAGACAATCCCTCCATAAGTCGAGTTCCATTCCTCTGCAGTGACATCGACCGAGACATCGAAATCCTTTGGTAATTTCGTTGTCGGCGGAAGTAATGCCAATGCGAAATCGTCGGAATTCGATCCCTTGTATTGCAACTGCTGACTTCCCTGAAACGGTGTCACGATCCAATGATCCGCGGGAGCCATTGAGAACATCCCCGGTTTTCCATCTTCAAAATCGTGCAGGTAAGGAATCAGGTTCAGCCTCTCTGCTCCCTCCAGCAGATGAACCTTGAAGTTGTCGAAATTCGTAACAGCATTAAAGTTTGCTATCCCCAGCTTGCCATTATTCACAAGCGTGCCAAAGTCCGCTTCGCCGATTTCAATGCCATTGACCGAGAACCGAACAACACTCCCTTCACCTTCAAGTTCGAAATGATATTCCACATTGGCGAAGATTTCGTAGCCCAGATCATCTCCATCGACGGTCAAAAGCCGGTTGCCGAAGTCGCCCAGGTAATGGCCAATCACCCACTCATTCTGTCCCGTGAACATACCGGCGTATTTGAAGTTGTTGGCGTTCTTGTAGTCGAAGACGATAAAGCCATCCTGCCACCGGTTGGGCCCTTTTAATGCGGTGACGTCCGCTTCGACTCGCCATTTGGAAGAGATCGGTTCGGAGTTACGGTAGAGAGCGACACCGAGCCCCTGCCCCCCCGAAGTATCGGCCTGCAGGAAGCCTTCGGCGCCATCCCCTTTCACGGAAAACCGAGCGGCGAAATTGTACTGGAACTGCATCGTGTTGTCGGACTCAAAGTCCTCGAAGTAAGCGAGTTCCGGTTCCCCGGGTTTGGCAAGTTCCACATTATCAAAGCCAGTCAGCGCGTTATACGATGCGACACCCGCCGTGCCGGCGTTCAGATTGGTGCCGAACGAGGCCTGATTGATGAATTCACCATCGACGAACAACCGGACCACTTTACCATAAATCTGAACTTCGACTTCGTAATTCCTGCTCGTGAGGATATCCCGTCCAGTATCGTCCCAGTCGACCTGAGCACGTCGGTTCTCAAAGGCACCTTTGAAGTGGCCGATGATCCACTGGTTCTGGCCGGCAAGCATACCTGCATATTTGAAGTCATTCTCATTCTTGTAATCGAAAATCAGGAAACCGTCCGCCCAGCGATTCGGGCCACTGGACGTATTGATATCGGCCGAAAGATGGAAGGCTTCCGGAAGCGGGGCGTATGTTTCCATCGTTGCTGTCGACAGACCCGTGTAGCCCGTATTGTCAAATCGTAAATAACCATTATCGCCGTTCGTAACGACCTCACTGGTGGATGGCGACCCCAGCGTGATTCCCTGGAGCCCACCCAGTGGTCCCTCGAAGTCGTTCAGATGAGGAAGCGTAATCTTGTCCGAATTGATCCAGACTTGGGAATAAATACTGCTGAAGAGAAAGGCATCCAGCGACCCATCCCCGTTCACATCGGCGAGCACATGCGATCTGCTGAAGACGCCCGGACTGCCTTCCGACGGCGTGAAATTACCAGCCCCGTCGTTCAGCAATACTTGGGCTGGTAGTAAACCATCGGTCGTCGTTGAAACGGTCGAGAGAAAAATATCGAGGTCCCCATCGGCATCCAAGTCACCAAAGGTAACGTCACGGGGGCTTGCATTAGAAAGGTTGTTCGACACGACCTCAAATTTGCCTGCACCATCATTGAGTAATAAGCGTCCGTACTCCGGCTCATAAGCGAACCCTCGGGTGGCAACAACCGCATCCAGGTCACCGTCGCCATCAATGTCGCCGAGATCGATGGCATATGTCGGCCCCGGTATTGTAAAAGTCTCGCTGCGTACGAATCTACCCGTTCCATCGTTGAAATGAATTTCAATGCCACCCCACGATGAGCCACCGGACGGCGTTGTAGCCAGGACCAAATCTACGAAACCATCCCCATTCAGGTCTCCGAACCTGTAGTCGGCGAGGTAAACATCGCGACCTGACGTATTCAGGTCGCTACCGAATAGAAATCCACCCGATCCGTCATTAAGGAAGACCTTCGTGCCGTAGTAGAACGAAGACAACAGGAGATCTTTGTCTCCATCACTATCGACATCAAAGTGCCCCAACTGAAAAACGCCGTAATTGGGAGATGCTAACGATTCCCGGACGAACTCTCCCTTCCCATTTCCCATCCATACCGTCAAATCCTCTTCCACGACGACAATATCCAGATGACCATCATTGTTGATATCAAATAGATCAACATCTTCGATCCAGTTCATATCTCCCAACACAGTCTTGCTGTTGAAGAACCCTTTTCCCTCGTTCCAGAGGATCTCAACTGAGTCAGAATAGTCCATTTTTACAGCATCGAGATCCCCATCCTCGTCCAGATCGCCCAGCACGACGTAGCCACCAGCGGAACTTGCTAAAGCAGGATTCTGTTCAAGGGGTGCGAAGCGTCCGACGCCGGATGTCGGCACAAAGCCCTCGATTGCTGTCCCGACCACACTACCGCCGTCCTCAGGTACAGGTATCACTCCATCAGAGATAACAGTCAGTATCTCCGAGTCGTCCTCTGAAGAAGAAGGCGTCGTTCCGTCGAGCTCGATTATCAAATCTTTGAAATCAGAATCAGAATCATAGACGGCGTATCCGACTCGCCCGGTGTTCACATTGGCGGAGAAGGAGACCGCGGCAATCGACTCGCCGTTCGCAAGGAAATCGACGTTCGCTCCGTCGACTTCGATTTCAAGCAAAATCGGTTCCCCAACGCGAGGCCAGACTTCGCGATCAATCGCATCCCAGTCGACTTCAACGAGTCGGTTGTTGAAGTCGCCCTGGTAGTGACCGACGATCCACAGGTTTTCCTGAACGATCACGCCTGCGTACTTGAAGTCGTTCTCATTCTTGTAGTCGAAGATCAGAAAGCCCGTCTGATTCACGTTTTTATCTCGAGTCGTCGGCTTAAAAGCAACTTCCGCATGAAACTGAAGCGGCAACGGCCCTTCTGTCGGCACAATCCCCGCACCTAACGCATCTACGTCGCCAGCATCGATTTTCCAGTAACCGCTGAGGCTGTTGCGATAGGTGACCGTTTCTCGATTTATGAAGAAGACAGACTCGCGGTCATCATAGTACGGCAAAGTGGCGACATCGCCTTGCCGAACATCGCGACTGACAAAGAGATCCTCAAAGAGCGACTTGGCATCATGAGCGGCTAGTCCAAGCCGACCATAATTCAGCAGGACATTGAAGTTTACGATACCAATGAGTTCCGTATCGACACGCATCTCAACCTGTCCCTGATCTACATCGAGATGAATCTGATAGATTTTTCCCGTTTCGATCTGGCGCCCCTGACTGTCCCAATCCACGGTTAAGAGGCGATTGTTAAAGTTTCCCTTGTAGTGGCCGACCACCCATTGATTTTCATCCGCCAGCATCCCTGCGTATTTGAAATCGTTCTTATTCTTATAATCGAAGACGATAAATCCATTCTGTGTTTTCCCGGGCACGTTTTCGGTACTGAGCGAAGTGGAAATCTCAAATGCGGCTGGGAACGTCTGCGTTTGCGGAAGCAATGCCGCTGCCAGGTGAGAATCCCGCGTATCATCGAGTACAAGAGTGTTCCCGGGACCGTCGTAAACGTCATCCTGATCGGACACATCCAGAAAGCTGTCTTCGTAAATTGAACTGCTCGTAAATCCATATCGATAGGATGGATCGAACAGACCGGTGGGAGCAAATTCTTCAGCCAGTTTGAAGTTATCGAAGTGCACTGTTCCACGCTGTACATTTAGGCCGATCCGGCCATCGGCGATATCTTTACCCTCAAACGTGTAAGAAAACATCAGCTCACGGTCGACCCAGATGGTTATCGTATTTCCATCGAAACGCATATGCAGCGTATACGGCGCACCCGCCTCAGTAACGTAAGCGCTGAATCGCGGATTGGAGTTCATCAAGATGTCAGAACCTGAAATATTAACATCATACAGCACCACACCGTTGGGACTCGCGGCCACAAACTTGTAGTCGCTTGGCGATTTATAATCAAAAACGATACCTGCCCGAGGAAGATCCGGACCTGGCGCACGCATCTCCACTTCGACATCGAAAACGTGCGGGAGTGTCGCTTGAGGCAACAGTGCAAAACCGCTGGGATAACCTGACCCCACTTCTTTTTCCGCTCTGAGCGTTTTATTCGTACCCGTACCCGCAATCGCCCAGGACGCAATGCCCACGAATTCCAATTTCCCGGCGGTTCCGTCGTTGAAGTCCGTGGAATAAGGGAAGATTCGCGTCGCTCCGGCAGGCAAGCCGACTTCCAGACGGAAGTTGTCGAACCGGGTAACTGCGTTATAGGCCCCGACACCAATCGCACCCTGGTTGACCATGGAATCAAACTGGGCAACGCCCAGGGTCTTACCATTGACGATCAATTTGACGACGCTGCCGTTTGCCTCTATCTGGACGTTATAGTATTGATCCGCTCTGATCGCCCGGCCCACGCTGTCGCCATCCACCACGAACTGGTGCCGGAAACCATTCCGAAATTCACCGATCACCCACTGTTTCTGTCCGGTGAACATACCGGCGTATTTGAAATTGTTGTCATTCACATAATCGAAAATGATAAATCCATCCTGCCAGCGATTCGGACCGCTGACAGCAGTGATCGAAGCTGAAGCCTTCCATTGAGAGGAGAGCGGCATCTCCGTGAGATGAGTAGCGGCGCCAAGACCTTGATTTCCCGAGGTATCGACGACTAATCGTCCATTATCATTCAACTCCGGTCGGCTGAAGTTCGCCGGTTTGTTGAAGTCAAACTGGATTCCATCGGTATTGTTGAAGTTTTCTGTGTACTCGACCTGGAGGCCCTGAGTCTTCAGCAACTGCAGATTGTCAAACCGCGTAACAGCGTTGTAGGAAGCGACTCCCGCCTTTCCCTGATTGAGAGCGAAACCGAATTGCGCGGCGACGATTTCGGTGCCGTCCACCCGCAGTCGAGCAACGCTGTTCCGGATGTGCAACTGCAGGACATAGGGTCGTTTCGAATCGATTGATTTACCGACATCATCCCAGTCGGTCATGGCCAACCGGTTATTGAAGTCCCCCTGAAAGTGACCGATCAACCATTGATTCTGCCCTGTGAACATGCCCGCATATTTGAAGTCGTTGTCGCTTTTGTAGTCAAAGATCAAAAAGCCGTCCAACCATCGGTTCTCCCCGGGAAGTGACGTGACTTCCGCCGAGAGCAGGAATTCCTTTGGCAGGGGTTGATCATTTTCGATCGTGGCCGCCGTTAACCCATTCAGCCCCGAGTTATTGAACTGCAGTGCCTGCTCGCCCCCTGTGCCGATGACGCGCCCCTGCGCGGTTCCTCGCAGCACCAGGCCGGCTAGGGGATTCGTGTTCGATTCGAAGTTATTGAAGTAGTAGACGCCGTCATCGGCCGCACCGGCATCCACGGCCGCCCCCGTCACGCCCGAAAGGAGCTGACGCTCCTCAAGATGTTCGAGCGCGGGCAATGTGGAGGCGGAACGACGTATGACAGGAGATTTCCGGGATCGAGCCAGTGCGTTGGGATGACGCAGAGATTGTACGTAGCGGCGAAAAGCGGAATGGAACGACATGAGAAAAGCCTCACCTGAGAGAAGATATAAAATGATGATCAGGATAAGATCGGCCCGCCACTTTCTGCGAAAGGACCTTGTCAGCATAAACGGATTTAAATGACTTTTTGATCGCTTTGTGCCCTATTTCGCTAAGTTTTCCGCAGGTTTTCCGTACCGCGTTTCCGTGAATATCGTGTGCGTTCCAAATCTGTACTATTCCGCCACTTAATGTATCTTTTCCGTACAGCTCTTCACGCAGGATCGAACAATTCAAGAATCTGCCAAGTAACAACGAAAAGAGCCACCGCCAACAGTGTTTCGCCTGAAGAAACACCGTCCGGCGGTGGCTGGATTTCATGCCCGACGTGATGAAGATCAGATTAACACGCCACTCCCATCCGATGTGATTTCGCCAAAGACGGAATCAATCGCGGAGGGCGAGGGGGCGATTTCACTGACTGAAAAGTTAGCAAAACTCGTATTGGCGCGCCACGCACCGTAGCCAATTTCGCCCCCCGTCACGTCTTCGCTGAATGTCCCGGTTCCGATGAGTTCATC
>PABD01000261.1 GCA_002702685.1 Planctomyces sp. | reverse complement strand
TACCTGCACCAAGAAAGTGTGCGAGTACGTGACTGAGGAAGTTCCTTACGAGTACCAGGTTACTGTCTGCAAACCCGAAACCCGTACCTGCACCAAGAAAGTGTGCGAGTATGTTCAGGAGCAGCGTACCCGGACTTGCAACTACACCGTCTGCGTTCCGAAAACCCGTACTGAAGAGTACGAAGTGACGGTCGTTGACTGTGTCGCCAAAGAACGCACCGAAAACTACACCGTGTGTGTTCCGGTTACCGTTGAAAAAGAAATCGAAGTTCAGGTTTGCCGCATGGTTCCCCAGACGGTTACCAAACAGGTTCCGGTTTGCGGTGGCTGTGCTTCCACCTGCAACACTGGTTGCGGCTGCAACTAGTCGATTCGCTGATAAATAAGGTTGAACCCCGGTTCGACCCGACAGCATAAGAAAGAACCTCGCATCTTCGGATGTGAGGTTCTTTTCTTTTGCGCCGTGGAAAAACTGCCCCCTTCCCCATGCCCAATTCTTTTCAGTCCGCTCAGTTGCCACCTCCCGATTCAGGCGGAATCCCTCTACCTTCATCAACCGGATTCCCCTATCCTTGAGGTAGCGTCTTCTCCTCGACGCCTGGCCACGATGGCTTGCTGATTCTCACTGACAGCTTCTTCCCGCAATCAAGTCACAACCTTATGCTTCATTGCCGATTGAAATGCCTTCTGCTGCTTGGCCTGATACCTCTGCTCGCGGTTCCCTCTCAATGTTGGGCACTCGATCAGCAGCTCGGCCGATTCATGACCGACCTTCGTCGGCAGCGGCTGCACGCGCTGGCGGAATCGTATTGCCAGGAGCGACTCGCCTCCGATCAATTGTCCGAGCAGTTACGTCTGCAATTGACCGTAGAACTCGCGCGCACCTTCACGCAACACGCGACTCTGGTCCCGGTCAGCGAGCAGGAGCTGTTGCTGGAACAGGCGGAGAAAGTCCTGACGAGCTACCCGCTCGCGGATCTCGACGAACTGCAGCGGCTCTACCTGACGGTCAATCGTCACCGACTCAATCTGACGGCCGGGGAGGCAAGTTACTGGCAGGCGCAATTGATCAATTCCCCCGAGAGCCGAAAGGCCGCTCTTCAGAAACTGGTAAACGCAATCGATCCCGCGCGCGAATACGTGGACGATATGGGTGAATGGACACGCGCGAGATCACTCGCGACGACAGCCACGGGAGATCGCATCCTCGATTACCTCGACCTGCTACTGCTTCAACGAGAGTTTCGGCTCGATATCGCGAAGGGGCTTCTCCACAAGGCAACCCTGATAGTGGAACTCGAATCCGAAATCGAGCGAGAAGAAATTCCAACCGCGCTCCCTCAGGTGAACGAAGATTATCGAACTTCGACGGCGTACATCGGGATCTTTCAAAAGCAACTCGATTTCCCCGAACTCTATTTTGATGCCCATCTGCTTGAGGCCGACTGGGAACTGTTGCTGGGTCGCTACCAGGCGCTCGAAACCCGATTCGGCCTCCTGCGTAAACGATCCCTTTCGCGGGAAAAGGAGATTGAAATCATCATTCGCGAGGCGCGAGCGCTGATGCAGCAGGGACAGAATGTCGCCGCCGCCAAACAGCTTCATCAGCAGCAACAATCAGGGCAGTCGACCAGTCCGGAACTGGATTTCCTCACGATCAACGCGTTCCTGGAATTGGCCAGGGTGGCGAAGGAACAGGAAGACGAGGATCTTGAAGGTCGCCTGATGGAAAACATCAACGCGCGGCTTGTCGTGATTGAACCGGGTTACTGGGCTGAACGGGCACGACGCCTCTTCAGCGAAAAGGAAAAAGAGATCAACTATGGTTCCGAGCTTCAGAACCTGATGGCCGAGGCGGCGGATCTCTCCAAGGCGGGAAAGTGGGACGACGCCGCGACGGCCTACGAGCGCGCGATTGAATTGGCCAAGGAACGCGAGGCGACCGCACTTCAGGCGGATTTACTTTATCAGCTCGGTCTGGTCCGCTATCAACAGAAATCGTTCGATACCGCGGCGGTGGCCTTCCAGCGTGTCGTCGAGGAAAGTGGCGACGAGGAAGAAATTTCGGCGCGCGCCCATCTCATGCTGGCGTACTGCTCCGGTCAACAGGGAGATCAGGCCGCCTCCAAGGCGCTGCTCGAAGAGCATCTGAAACGGTTTCCGGAATCCACGACGTTCCATGACGCATTACGGTTGCTCGCTCATCTCGAACTCTCGGCCGAACATTACGGAACAGCGCTCGAATACTATCGTACCCTCCATGAGGCCAAACCGGACGACACTCAGATTGAGCTGGCGCTGATCTCGGTCTACGACGAACTCGCCGGGACATTCGCCAAATCGCCAGCAGAGTCAAAACGGCTGCTTGAAAAGTTGCGCGGTGACTTTCCCGATGCAATCCAGCCTGTCACGGAAGCCAATCTGGCGCGACAAGTCACGTTGCGTTTCGTGATGTCCCGGTTAATCCTGCAGGCTCCGACGGAGGAGAAATCCGAGATCGCCGCTCTGCTGGATCCCCTGCGGTCGAACGGCGTGTATTCTTCCCCCGCCTTCACCCCCTATCGCGAGCCATTCATCACGATTTTCGCGAATTATCTGCTGCAGACACCCCTGCAGCGGGAAGATCTGAACGAAATCGGCAGACTGCCGCTGGAATTGAAACTCGGGTTATTCCGCGCGCTGACGGAATTGGCGCCGGATCAGGCGAATTATCACTCCCTGCGGGAAATGCTCGAACGACAACTGCAACAGCAGCAGGCGGAGCTGTCTCCCGAGCAGGAACGGGAATTCCTGTATACGATGCTGATGCGGAAATATCGTGAGGGCGATGCGCTCACCAGTCTGGGCGAACTGGATTTGATTGAACAGAAGTTGAAACTCAGCCCGGAGCAGACCCTGGAGATCGCGCTATTGCTGATGGACTCCCCCAATAGCAGCGAACGACTGGAAGCGTCGCTCGGTCATTGGCGAAGACTGGAATCAGAATTCCAGGCAGGTACGGAAGCTTGGTTCGAGACACGCTATTACCAGATCAAACTCATGAATGATCTCGGTCAGCGGGAAGAGGCGAACAAGTTAAAACGGCTGACGCTGCTCCTGCACAAACTGCCCGTGGATTCAGAATGGAAAACGAAATTCGATTCGTTATAGAAAATGCGATTACTCCGCGGCGGCAAGCCGTCAATCAAAAAAAGATGGCATCATTCGGGTGGAACGATGCCATCTTTAAGGAGCAAGGCAGGATTTGAGATGGATCGTTATTCGAGTTCCCATCCGGTGCGGTCACGCGATCGATACGATTCGGGAATTCACCCGTGATCGTACTCTGTGTTCCCGCTCCAAATCCATCTCGTGGGCACTCGACATAGATTGCATTCTCAACCCGTCCAGAGACCGAAGACTCTTTCCGGTCGTTCGGGGTTGAGAGTTCCCGCTTCTGGCCCGATCATTGCGGTTTGTCGCAACAATCGGGGACAGCAATGCAGGGTTGTTGATCGCCCTAGTACGCGGCGGGCAGAAGTCGATCGGGTACCGAACGACGGACCTGCGGAGCCGGCGGGACTTCGGTCGGAGCGGTTTTACCCGGAACGACGGTCGGTTCGGTTGAGGGCGAGGGGCTCTCGTAGATCACTCCACCACCCTGCGGACAGTTCGGACAGTATTCGCCCGAGCCGGGGTAGTATCCACCGTGACCGCCGTGGTAATACCCGTCACCGTAACCGTAGCTGTAAGTACGGTACCCAGCTTCGCGACGATGCCACTGGCTCGGAATCGGCATGGGCGGAACCATCCAGGGCTTGGGCTGCCAGGTCGGCACGCGTTGGTAAGTGAAGCCCAGTTGAGTGGTATCCGTCGGCTGATAGACAATCGGATACATTTTCATCGGGCCGGGATGATGAATGCCGTGAACGCGATCCGGCCACCGTTTCAGGTAAGAAACGGGTACGTGCTCGATGTAGTTCCGGATGGGGCGTCCCCAGCCAGCGTCGGCGGGGTACATATTGAAACATCCGTCTTTGGCACATCCACCTTCTTCACAGCCGCCGTAGCATTCGCCATTCGGGCAGCCGTAGGCACCTTCGTAGTAGACGCCGCCATCAACGGGTTGTCCTTCGAAGGAAAGAAGTTGAGGTTCACCTGCAGAAGCGGCGTCCGCGATGCGGGCAACCCCTTCGTCCGCCTGAGCGGACATGGTCAATCCGCCGAACAGAGCGACAGCCATCGCTGTTCGCACGACCCGGCTCATTTTGATATGGAAAATCTTCATGGTTCTTATCCTGTCTACTCCCATGAGGAAAACTGAATCTTGCTGTTCGATTTACATCCGCCACCGGAACCTTACAACCGGCGATACGGTTGGACGCTTTCTCATCCTTGAAGAGATCGCCCTGGGTTATCATCACGTCCGGAAGCCGGTCGTGTTTTCAAGTTCGCACTTTCCCAATGACGTCGGTGCCGATTCAGGCAGAGCCGCGGGCGGCACCGACGCTTCGAGTAAACCTGATTACGGCATCCGGGGAGGGGCGACACGAGAGATACGGGTCAACCGGCTGGCGGGGACACCCCAGCTGTAGTTGTAAGCCTGCTTGACGTTCGGAGCCAGGGGAACGGCGATCGGCATGCCATAGCCTTGAGCGGCATAGACTTCGCCATCACGCTGATCGAAGTACTTAGAATTACCCGAGTAAACCATGTTGTAACATCCGATCGGCGGAGTACCTTTGCCGCCGCTGCCTTCCGGACAGAAGTAGCAGTGCTTGTTGCCGTTGACGAACATCTGGCGGAAGCAGTGATCAATGCTGTGTGACAGGTGCGTAGCGATCGCACGGCTGGCACGCTGGTTCCGCCCGATGAAACTGCAGCTGGCGGAGTGGTATTTATCGCAGAATCCCTGCTCGCATTCTTCACACCCATTGCAGCCGTCGCAACCGTTGCAGCAACCCGAGTCGCAGCAACCGCTTCCACAGGCTCCGGCGCCATCACAGCAGCCTGCGTTCCAGGTGCTGCAGGAATCCGCCGGGCAGCAGGCTTCGGGAGCGGCACAGGTCGAAGCGACACCGCACTGATCCCAGTTGTTGCAGGAATCACACGGGGTCACCACGGAGCAATCTTCAGGACAGCCGCAATCGGCGATCGGGAATTGTTCCGGGCAGCCGCAATCAGCAATCGGCATGGATGTGCAAGCGCAGTCATCGGTCGAATGACAGCTGTCACAAGCGGGCGATTGTGCGCGGAAGATGTTGAGAGATGTCTGCTGAATCTGTTGTTTCGGACCGTCGCTGATTCGCACGACCCCCGCTCCGTCTCCTGCCTGGAGACTGAGCGTCATCATCGACAGGAGCACGATGGCTCCCGCAAAAGTCTGTTTGGTAAACATGTTATCAATACCTCATAAACTGGAGGAAATGTCTGCTTGAGAGTTCACACTGGGCGCGGCGTGGGCGAGCGGATCGACAGGGCGATTCATCGAGCACTTACTGGCTCGAGAACTTGCGCGATTCCTGATCCGCAGGTATTCGGGTTGGATACCGAAATTCATCTATGCCGGGGACGCCGTTGCCAATACGGTATATCAAGTTCTAGTGAATCCATTTGGGATGGAAGAGGGCGAAGGGACTGATTTCGCTGTGGTATTTCACATCAACCATGGTTCCCTGCAGCTTCCAATGTTCTTCCGACATGATTCCGAACGGAGTCCAGATCCAGCCACCGTGTACCTGGTAGCTGTAGGGACCGTAGAGTGCGCGGTATCGATGCGGGTACAGCATTTCATGCGGATCGAACGCCTGGTTCGTAATGACAGCGGTACCGACTTCGGCCGGAGTAAACGGCGAGGGGGACGGATACAGCGGTGCGTTCAGGTAGGGGTATCCATCGGCAGAAGTGAAATAGCCGCCCATCTGGTGGGGAGTACCTCCGATTCCATGCGGAATCGGATTCGGTACCGGCTGCGACACCTGCTGCATGCGGGATACGGGAACGGGCTGAGTGTTGGGGCGATAAACGATCTGATCCGCGCCCTGAGCGGTGATTGACCACACGCTGAGGATCATCCCTGTCAGCATGGCCAGTTTGATTTCTAAATGAGGCATGTTAAGACTCCTTCCTGCCTTGTTGTTTCCCGGAGAGTATTTCGCTGGGGTCCGGCATCCATCGGTTTGCTCCGAACCGACGATCAGCCTGTAACAGGACCCTGAAGATTCCGGGCTGTTCAATTATTCGGCTGGTATCGATTCAATCGGTGAATCATTATGTGTGTCCCCTACGGGTTACGCCCCTGATTCCATTGGCAGGGCCGGAGCAATGCATATAACCCGATTTCCTGTCAAAGTTTGCCAGCGAACGCTACAACCCGATCCCTTCTGCTGACCCTCAAAACCGCTATAATCGGTATAATTTGACATTCGGAAGAAATTGAAGAGAATGCGTCTCCCGTCCGATGAGAGGGAGGTGTCCCGGACGGTCGATCACCCACTGGAACAGGGCCATCAGGAAAGGTATCTACTACGATCTCCGGCCTGATCGATCTTCACTCCTGATTCCTGACACCAGAGCCAAGTCGTCCCGGATACGCTCTTTCCCGCACCGGGGATTGAGCCCCTCACCACTTCATTCTCCGAGATTCTCACCGATTCTGATCACCGAAAACGTGCCCCCCTAAAGAGTTCACCTCCAAAGGAATTCACCGTTGGCTAAAAAAACACGTTCCGCGTCCTCCCCCCCCGAGGATCCTGTCGCGGATAACATTCAGTATGTTTCTCTCAGCCAGGAAACCCGCCGCCGCTATCTCAACTATGCCCTTTCGGTGATTACCTCTCGCGCGCTGCCCGATGTGCGCGACGGGCTGAAACCGGTGCAACGTCGCATTCTGTATGTGATGTTCTCAGACCTTCGCCTGACATTTGACAGCAAGACTCGAAAGTCGGCCAAGATTACCGGCGACACGACCGGGAACTATCATCCCCACGGTGACATGGCGGTGTACGATGCCATGGTGCGTCTCGCGCAGGACTTTACGCTCCGCTACCCTCTGGTCAGCGGCCAGGGGAACTTTGGCTCGATTATGGGGTTACCGGCCGCCGCCGCACGATACACCGAAGCCAAACTGACCTTGGTGGCCGAAGAACTGCTGAGCGAGATCCGTTACCGCACCGTCGACATGCGTCCCAATTACGACGCGACGCGAGACGAACCGATCGTGCTGCCGGCCAGATTCCCCAATATCCTCGTGAACGGCACGTCGGGTATTGCCGTGGGGATGGCGACGAACATTCCGCCCCACAACTTTACGGAAATCGCCAATGCCTGCCAGTTCCTGATTACGAACCCGGAAGCAACCGTCGCGCAGGTGATGAAATATGTAAAAGGCCCCGACTTTCCGCTCGGCGGTCGCATCGTCACCGACCGTGCCACGATTCGCAAAGCATATCAGGAAGGACGAGGCTCGATCAAAGTCCGCGGTGAGTGGCGAATCGACAAAGAGCAGAAGAAGGAAGATCCCAATAAGCTGGTGATCTATTCGATTCCTTACGGAATTGAGTCGGGCAACTTCGTAAACGATCTTGGGGACATCGTCGCCAACCGGAAACTGCCGCAGTTGATTGATGTCGCCGATGAAACGAACGACGAAAACGGTCTGCGAATCGTGCTCGACATCAAACCCGGTTCCGATCCGGAAGCAGTGATGGCGTATCTGTATAAGCACACTACTCTCGAACAGAACTTTTCGCTGAACCTGACCTGCCTCGTTCCGGACGGACAGGGGAATACGATTCCCGCGCGACTCAGCCTCGTCGAGATTCTGAAAGAGTTCCTCGACTTCCGCTTCCGCACGATTACCCGCCGGTTCGAATACCAGCTGGAACAACTGGAAAAGCGGATTCACATCCTCAAGGGGATGGCACTCGTATTTAAAGGATTGGATCGCGCGCTGCAGATCATCCGTCAGAGCAGCGGTAAACAGGATGCCGCCGTCAAATTGATGGCCGAGTTTCCGCTGGACGAAATCCAGACCTACGCGATTCTAGAAATCCAGTTGTATCGCATTTCGCAACTGGAAATCGACAACATCAAGGAGGAACTGCGCGAGAAGGAAGCCGAAGCTGAAAACATTCGCAAGATCCTCGCGTCGCCGAAGCGGCTGTGGAAGGTCGTCAGCACGGAGATCATGGAACTCTCGGACAAGTTCGGCGACAAGCGTCGTACGGCGATCGGCACTTCGGAAGAAGTCATCGAATACGACCCGCAGGCGTATATCGTGAAAGAAAATACCAACGTCGTCGTCACTCGCGAAGGATGGGTGAAGCGGGTGGGTCGATTGCAGAAAGTTGAAAGCACCCGGGTCCGCGAGGGGGACGAAGTCCTGAACGTGATCCCGACGAGCACGCTCGACCAGCTCGTCTTCTTCGCCAGCGATGGCGTCGCCTATACCCTGACCGCAGACCAGATCCCTTCCTCTTCCGGATACGGAGAGCCTCTTTCGAAACATGTGCGGATGGGGGATGGGGTCAACATCGTGGCGGCCATCACCACCGACAGCCGATTCACCGACGAAGATTTCGAATACGAAGGCTATCCCGTTCCCGGCCCTTACTTGTTTGTCGCGACCGAGCGAGGACAGGTGATGCATATTCCGCTGACGAATTTCCGACAGCCTTCCACCAAGGCAGGTCGCAAATACTGTCGTCTCGGAAAGGGGGATCGCGTCATCTTCGTCAAGTTGATTGGCGAAGCGGAAACAGTATTTCTCGCATCGGAACAGGCCCGTATCATTCACTTCTCACTCGATGAAGTTCCCGTCCTCGCCAGCGCCGGAAAAGGAGTGCGGGGGATGAAGCTCGACTCGAAAGACCGGTTGCTCGGCGCCGCACTGATGTCGCGCCCCAGTGATACACTCAAGGTCAACAGCTCGAATGGTAACGAGGTCAGCATGGGGCAGACTAAATACAATGTCACCTCCCGGGGCGGCAAAGGAATCCGCACCAGCCAGCGGAATACATTCCTCTCCATCATTCGTCCTGAAATCGAATTGGTGGATTGGGCGAACATGGAAGAAACCTGAACCTACTTGGGACCAGCGCTGAGTGACTTTCCAAACTGATTATCTGAACGCAAAGTTGAATAACCGAGAACGGCGAATATCCGAATATGGCCACAGCGACTGACAAATCATATCAAGCAGACGACATCGAGGTTCTGGAAGGACTCGAGGCGGTCAGGCGCCGTCCGTCCATGTATATCGGTGGCGTCGATGCTCGCGGACTGCACCATCTCCTGTGGGAGATCGTCGACAACTCCGTCGACGAATACCTCGCGGGCGAAGCCAACCAGATCACGGTGACGCTCCACAAGGATGGCTGTTCGATGTCCGTCTCGGACAACGGCCGCGGTATCCCGGTCGATATCCACAGCAAGACGAAAAAGTCCGCCCTGGAGCTGATTCTCACTACGCTTCACGCGGGAGGTAAATTCTCGAATAAGAACTACGCCCGCAGCGGTGGTCTGCACGGCGTCGGTTCTTCCGTCGTGAACGCGCTTTCCTCGGAGATGATCGCAACCGTTCATCGTGACGGGCATGAGTGGGAACAACGTTTCAAATACGGAGCCAAAACCACGCCCGTCAAGAAGATCCGCAAGTTCCGCGGACATGGAACAACGATTTTCTTCCGGCCGGACGAGCAGATCTTCAAACGGATCAATTTCAACAGTGATCTGATTCGCCAGCACCTCGAAGACATCTCTTATATTCATGGTGGTCTGTCGATCAAGTTCATCGATGAGCCCAAGGGGGAAACCTTCGAACTCAGCCACCCCGATGGCATCAAGGCGTATCTGGAAAAGCTGACTTCGGAGACGTCAAAGAACGCCATCCACGAACAACGCTTTTTCGCCGACAAGGACGAAGGAGATGTCCGCATCGAGTGTACGTTCTGCTGGACGGAAGCGACGGACGAACATATCCGCAGCTACGTCAACGGCATTCGGACGCATGGCGGCGGCACGCATGAAGCCGGTTTCCGTTCCGGTATCGCCAAAGCCGTAAAGAATTACATGGATGTCCACGACATCAAACACAAAGGGATCACGATCAGCAACGACGATATCCGTGAAGGTATTGTCGCGGTGGTCTCCCTGTTCCACGGCGACCCGATGTTCCAGGGTCAAACCAAAGAGAAACTGAACAACCCGGAAGTCACCTCCATTGTGGAGGGACTGGTTCGCTCGGGTGTCGAGAACTGGCTGAACGCCAACCCGACGATCGCGGATGCAGTCATTGGACGTATCGTACTCGCCGCGCGGGCCCGGATGGCGAGTCGTCAAGCCGTTTCCGAAATCCGCCGCAAGACCGCCTCCACCCGCAAAAGTACGCTCCCCGGCAAGCTACTCGACTGCCAGGCTTCCTCGACGGAAGACTCCGAACTGTTCATCGTCGAAGGGGACTCCGCCGGTGGTACGGCTGTGATGGGACGGAATGCGAAGACGCAGGCGGTGCTGCCCCTGCGAGGTAAGATTCTGAACACGGAATCGCTGCAGTTGAACAAGATCATGACGAACCAGGAGGTTCAGGATCTCGTGCAGACGCTGGGTACGGGCATCGGGCCGAACTTCGATGTTCACCAACTCCGTTACGGGCGGATCATTCTGCTGATGGATGCCGATAGCGACGGTTACCACATCAGCACGTTGCTACTCACCTTCTTCTTCCGGCATATGCTGGAAATCATCCGTCAGGGGCGTCTCTTCATCGCGCAACCGCCTCTCTACAAGATCGCGGTGGGTAAAGAAACCTTGTACGCCCAGGATGACGCCCAGAAGGAAGAAATCATCGCCAGCCTTCCCGCAAACCGGAAGGTGGAGGTGACCCGCTTCAAAGGGCTGGGTGAGATGGACGCCAAACAGCTGAAAGAAACAACTCTCGACCCGTCGAAGCGAATTCTGCTAAGGGTCGAGATTGAAAACCAGTTGGAAGCCGACAGCACGTTCGCTCAGCTCCTCGGCAAAGATGCTTCGGAGCGGTACCGGATCATCATGGACGAATCCAGTTTCGCGGACGATATCGACGTTTGATTTC
>PABD01000260.1 GCA_002702685.1 Planctomyces sp. | reverse complement strand
AGACCGCTTACCCTCGGCTGTCGAATTCCGGGAGCGGCTGAAACCGCTGATTCACGAATTCTAAGTACTTTTTCGTCTGTGCTGCTGACTTCACCCTCGGGAATCACGTACCATGCGGAAAGACTTATCGTGTCACCCTTGTGCGGAATTACAGGCTTGCTGACGCCCTGTCCCGCTGCTCGCATCAGTTCATCGTGCCGCGGTGGAACAGGATCGCCCCGGCAGCTTTACTCTGCAGATATTCATTAGAGCCTCATAGAATTAGCTGGCGACCAACCGCATGACTCTGGATTCCGGATTTCGACTTCCCGGTTTACGCTGGTCTCATTATCAGATTGACCAATTGCAGAGCGGTGAAAAATTCTCGCCGCTGTATTCCGCGCTGAAGATCCTGTTCAACCATCGATACGATGAACAGGAGTTCTACGAGACCGCTCCGGAAGAATGGTTGCCCGTATGGATTCGCACGACCGTTCCCTCGCAATCGAACGATGCCGACGAATTGCAGTCTCGCGTCAAATTGCTGCGGTATGAGATGGATGCCGTACTGCGTGCCGGTTCGCCCTGGACGCCCGATCCTCTCGACTGGCTTGAGTTCCGCGAAGAGAACAGCGGTGAACAAAGCGGTGATGAACAGTCATCGGAAACAGAGCCTCCACCGCAAGAGGCTGAAGCGCCGGCAACTCCCTTGCCCGCCGCGCTGATGGTCTTTACCATGATGCAGGGTGATCGCCTTTCGGAAGCGCAGCGGAAATGGCCAGAGGATTCGCTGCTGCGTATCCGTGTGTTGACGGAATGGCTGAACTTTCTCGACCTGCTGCATGAGCGAGGGCAATGTCTGGGGGCGATCTCACCGGAGGAAATCATCGTCGACCGGTCGGGGCAGTTCCAGATTCTCGCGACCGACCGCATTCTGCCTGTCAACCAGACCGAACATTTACGCTGGTTCTATCCGCCTGCAAGGTACCCGGGAAGTTACGCCGCTCCGGAAATCCGCCAGGCAGGTGCCGGGTTCGACAAGCGTGCGGATCTTTATAACTGGGCATGCCTGGCCCTCTTACTGGTGGGGGGAGTTGATCTGGAATCGCGGGAACCTCTTGATGAAGTCCCGCTCACGAAGGACGAACTTGACAAACTGACGGTGAATCTGGAAAAACTGATAAAGACCTACATGGCCGCCATGAAGTCGTTCGCTCCCGGTCGGTTCGGCAGCTCGGAGCAACTTATGGGCGAGATCTGGAAGTCGGCCATCCAATACGCACTCCGCAGCAATCCCGATCAGCGGCCCGCTTCGGTGCAGGAACTACGCAACGTTCCTGTCGAAGGCCGTACCGTCCATAAAGTCGCTGAACGGGTCAAAAGCTGGTTTCGACCCGTCGAACGTAGACCGGAGTAAACCTCCCAGAAATAAACGGGTTACCCGCCACGATGCAATCGCTCGATATCCACGTACATCTACTTCCCCGCATCTGTTCGCCGGTTGATTTCTCCGGCGAAGTCGCCGTGGTGATCGACATTCTCCGCGCGACGACCACCATTACCACCGCACTCGCCAATGGGGCGAACAGCGTGCATGTGGTACAGGAGGTCCCCGAAGCACTCGCGCTTGCCGATCAACTGGAACCGGGAACGTTTCTACTCGGCGGTGAACGGCATGGTGAGAAAATCGATCGGTTCGATCTGGATAATTCTCCCCTCGCGTATACGCCGGATGTCGTCAGTGGCAAGGAGATCATCTTCACGACGACCAACGGCACCCGCGCGATGGCTCATTGTCGGATGGCGAAGCAGATTTATCTGGGTTCGTTCAATAACATCTCTGCGATCGTGAACCGGCTGCGGACCGAAAGTCCGAAAGAGGTTCACATTCTATGCGCGGGAACGGACAGCCTGATCACGCATGAGGATGTGCTGTTTGCGGGCGCACTCTGTGAGCAGTTGGGAGCCCCGGCCGATAATGTGGAGCCGGGGAACGATACCGCCAAACTGGCTCACGACACGTGGCGGGCGCACAGCCAGACGCCCGAACAATTCTATCGCGCGCTCTGTCACAGTCGCGGTGGCGCGAATCTGGTGAAGCTGGGGTTTGAAGCCGATATCCAGCGTGCGGCAGAGCAGGATCTTTACGAGATTGTGCCGATTTACGACCCCGAGACCGGGAAAATCACCGCTTAGGCCGCTACCATACAGCGGATCCTCTGTCCTCATTTTTTGCCGCCAGTTCGTAACGCTTTGCAGTCCGCCGGGCGGCGTCAGCGACTGCTCTTCGCGGCACTTTATCTGGCCGCATTTGAATTCAGCATATACAGCTTTAGCTTTGTGGAACGAAACATGTCGAAATCGATGGAACAAATTGTTGCTTTATGCAAACGACGTGGTTTTATCTTTCAGAACTCGGATATCTATGGTGGCCAGCAGGGGTTCTGGGACTTCGGCCCGCTGGGTACGGAGCTGAAGCGAAACGTCCGTAACGCCTGGTATAACAGCATGGTGACTCAGCACGATGAGATCTCCACTCCGGCCGGCGCTCCGAGTCCGTTCCAGATGGTCGGTATCGAGACCTCGATTATCATGCATCCAAACGTCTGGAAAGCATCCGGTCACTTCGATCTGTTCCACGACTTCATGGTCGACTGTAAATCGTGCAAGAGCCGCTTCCGTGTCGATCATATTCAGACACGCGTCCTCGCCGACGCGGCGACCCAGGCACCGGTTGCGTGTGAAACCTACATCGTCGATGTCGAAAACGAGTCCGGCCTTTCGAAAGCGCAGCAGAAGCGACTCGACAAAGCAGGCAACGAGTATGGCAAACCGACGATTGAGCAGACGATGTCGCTCGACAATTACCTGAAATCGACCGGAGGGAGCGCCTCGGCTCCGGTGGCTCATTGTCCCGCCTGTCATGGACAACTGACCGACCCGCGTGAATTCAACCTCATGTTCAAAACGACGATTGGCGCGCTGGCGGGCGAAGAAGGAACGGCGTTCCTGCGTCCGGAAACAGCGCAGGGAATGTTCGTCAACTTCAAGAACGTCGTCGACAGCAGCCGCGTCAAGCTTCCGTTCGGTATCGCGCAGATCGGCAAGAGCTTCCGAAATGAAATCACGCCGCGAAACTTCATCTTCCGTTCGCGCGAGTTTGAACAGATGGAGATGGAATTCTTCTGCCGACCGGAAGAATCGTTCGAGTGGTACAAATACTGGCGAGATCGTCGTTACAAATGGTACGCGGATCTCGGCATCAGCAAAGACAACCTGATTCTGCGCGATCATGCCAAAGATGAACTCTCGCATTACTCCGTTGGCACGGCGGATGTCGAATACGCTTACCCGTTCCTCGAACAGGGTGAATATGGAGAGCTGGAAGGAATCGCGCATCGCGGCGACTTCGACCTGCGTTCGCACATGGAAGGCAAACTGGTCCGCCAGGGAGACGAGCTCGTCGTCGAGAAAGATGAAAACGGACAACCGCGTCATCGGGGTAGCGGAAAAGATTTGACCTACTTCGACGATCAGACCCGGGAACGTTTCGTTCCGCACGTGATCGAACCGGCCGCGGGCGCGGACCGCGCGACGCTCGCGTTCATCTGCGAAGCGTACACGGAAGACGAACAGCCGGACGACAAAGGAAGCATGCAGAAGCGGACCGTGATGAAGTTCCATCCCCTGCTCGCCCCGGTGAAAGCCGCGGTCTTTCCGCTCATCAAGAAAGAAGAAATGCTCGGTCCCGCTGCGGATTTATATCGCGAGCTCAAACGAGCCGGCATCGCGAGCGCGTACGCCCACCAGGGAGCGATCGGACGCCGGTATCGACAGCACGACGAAATCGGGACGCCGTTCTGCATCACCATCGATGGCGATACGGTCGATAAAGGAACGGTCACCATACGCGATCGCGACACGCTGGAGCAGGATCGCGTGCCGGTGGACAAAGTTGTCGAAACGATTCGTACGCGATTGGACAACTACGTCGTCTAGCGGCGACTCGCGGTCAGCAGTGCATGAGCGGGCGGGTTCGACACTCGGCTCATTGCTTCGCAAACCGGACAATCGCGCCAGCGTTGTGCGGGGTGCGTGCCATACGTGATGGCACTACGAAGAACGTCTCGTTTCTACTCGCTTTTCGCGAGCGACTTCACGCAGCGGAATCCGGTGTGGAAGGCACCGGAGGTCGGTTCGCCTTTCATGCGGGCGGAGACGCGGTAGCCCCAGCAGTAGGTGTCGCTGCACATGAAGGAACCGCCGCGCTGGACTTTCTTGGGGATGTTTTCCTCCAGCGGATCGAAGCTCGTGGAGGGTCCCTGCGGGTTCCGGCGGGGGCTGTTGGCGTAGTAATCGGGACGGTAATTGTCGTGGCACCATTCCCAGACGTTGCCCGACATGTCGTACAGGCCGTAACCGTTCGGGTTGAAGCTCTTCACCGGCGCGCTGGTTTCGAAACCATCTTCGTTGCGGTTTTCATCGGGAAAGACTCCCTGCCAGATGTTGATTGTCCATTTGCCCTCGGGGATTTGCTCGTCACCCCAAGGATAACGCTTGTCGGTGAGACCACCCCGGGCGGCGTATTCCCATTCGGCTTCGGTGGGTAAACGCTTGCCGGCCCATTTGCAGTAGGCCTGGGCATCTTCCCAGGAGACGTGCACAACCGGGTGATCCATCTTGTCTTCAATCGATGAGTCCGGTCCCTGCGGGTGACGCCAATCGGCGCCATGGACGTAGTCCCAGATCTGGTAGGGCCAGAGTGGATGGTCCTTGACGATTGTTTTCGGATCGATACTCGAGTCGTAACAGATCGAACCGGGTTTCAGGTTCTCCTCCGGAATGATCGAGACGTCCGGAATCTGACCGATAAAGTCTTCGCGTTTCGGTTTCTTTTCCGCGATGGTGACGTAGCCGGTCGCCTCGACGAATTCGAGGAACTGCCGATTGGTGACTTCCGTCTCGTCCATCCAGAAACCATCCAGCTTGACGAGGTGCGCCGGAGCCTCATCGTTCAGATACGTCGGCATGTCTTTCATCTGCGGAGGCCCCGCGTCGTTCCCCATCAGAAAATCTCCGCCGGGAATCCAGACCATTCCATCGGGATTCGCTTCGGGCGGTTGGTTCTCCTCATTCGAAGTAAGGGAGGCCGCGTTGAGGTTCAGCCAGACGAGCAGGCCAGCAGCAATGACGCCACCGGCGACGAACAGTTTGGAGAGGTGCGCTTTGATCATGTTCATGTGATTCAGTGGTGATTGTGAGCAACTTAACAGTCGCTGAATTTCAATTCTCAAATGCTGTTTTCGCGTGCCATGTTCGAATACAGTGAGCCGACCGGATTGGCGATAGCCGCGCCGCACAGCCTGCCGTATGATGAAAGGCAAGCAGCGCACCCCACCATTATTGGTGAGGAGAGACGCCTGTTTTTAAGGATAACACGGGCTTGCGGGCCATGACAGTGGTTATTGGCGATTCAGCCGCTTTCGAGCGGACTGTGAACATTCCGTTCCTCCATCTTACGCATTCGACAACCTGATTCGAGAGTTGGTCTTATGATTCGAGTGAAACTTCTGCTTGTTGCACTGGTGGCCATGGCGGGACTGGCCTGTACCCCGAACAGCGGGGCCGACATTCCCGGGGCTGTTCAGGCTGCTGAAGAGTCGGAAGCCCCCCGGAAAATCGAGGTCGTCTATGGTGATGTCGACGACGTGCAGGAGTTTATAGCGAAGCAGAAAGGGAAGGTTGTCGTGCTCGACACATGGTCGACATGGTGTCTTCCCTGCCTCAGGGAATTTCCGAACCTCGTTGCACTACAGGAGCAATTCCCGGAAGAGGTCGTTTGCATCTCGCTCAACCTGAACTACGATGGAATTGAAGACGAGCCCCCCACGTCGTTCGAATCCGATGTTCTGGCTCGCCTGCAGAAATACGACGCCCGGATGACCAACTACATTTGTACACAGGACTCAGAAGCGGTTTACAAAACACTCGACTTCGATTCCCTTCCGGCAGTTTTCGTTTATGATAAACAGGGTAATCTCGCGAAAAAGTTCGATAACAGTCGGCTTGAGTCGCCTGATGACGAATTTACCTACGAAAAAGATATAATTCCTCAAGTGCGGTCGTTAGTTCAGGCAAAATAATACGCCTTCCCTGTTGCGACCGTCGATAAGACCTAGGCCTCCCCCTCCACTCCGTGCCCACCTCGTCGGACGAGATCGTCTCCCGGATCGCGAATCTTCGCTCGAAAGGGACGAACCAAAGTCGACATGATCTGATTCGCCCCCAGTTTGTGATCCCCTGTCTCTCAATCGCAATCTCACGTCACTGAGAACCTGCATATATGGAATCGGCTCCCAAAACAGGATTGAAATGGTACAGCAGCCCGCGGAAGCTGTTGCGCGCCATCCTGATGCTGGATGATTCCCGGCATTCGATTGCACTGGGGACGGCGATTGGCGTCGCTTTCGGGATGACCCCCACCGTCGGTATTCAGATGCTGCTGGTCTTCGCCTTCTCGCTGCTGACCCGCCCCTTCTTCCGCTTTAACGTGATCGCCGCCATGATCGCGGTTTACATCTCCAATCCGCTGACGATGGTTCCGCTCTACTACTTCGACTACCTGGTGGGCAGCCTGTTCCTGGAGGGGGAAGCTCCTTTCTCTCGATTCACGGAAATCCTGAGCAACGAAGAGAATCTGAACTGGTGGACGCAGATCTACACATTGCTCGTCGAGTTCGGTTGGCCGCTCGTGTTGGGGTCACTCATCCTCGGCACATTCGCGGGCTTAGCCACCTATCCGTTCATGATGTGGCTGCTCAAGAGTTTTCGCCATGGCCGGCGAACGGCTCCCGAGGCGACGATACCTGCAACTCAGATCGAACAGAGTGAACGGCACGACGCACCGGAGTCGAAATCGCGCGACGCTCTCCTCGAAGAAGAGTCATCACCCCCCCCCACGATGGTGACCAGCGACTCCGCTCTTTGATTTGTGATTTCGTTCGCGAAATCGTGATCCGCTTCGCCCCGTTGTGCGTTCCCCTTTCCATGTGGAAGCGACTCGCCTCTTAACTAAATCGCGGGCGCGGATTTGACTCTCCTGATTGGCAATTCACTGGCATGCGCGCTATGCTGCGGGGAGCCCCTTCTGACCGCTTCCGGTCTGTCCTGTGTCTTTCGTCCCCAAGAGCTGCGCGATGTCCGATGCCCTCCGCCTGTTAATTCTATCCCGAAACCCCCTGATCGCGATCGAGACTACGGATGAAGAGCGGGCCTCGCAGCGGGTGCGCGAAGTCGCGCTCCGTTTACATCTCCCCGTCTACGACTGGTCCATGACAGGCGGACTGCGGAAATACGATACCACGCGAGAAGGTGTCCTCGGACCAATTCTGGTATCCCCCGGTCCACCCAATGCGGCTGTCGAACACATTCTGCATTTTCCCGAGAAGGCGGTCTATCTGTTTCGTGATCTCGGTCCGCACTGTCGCGATGCCAATCTGCACCGAACGATTCGCGACTTCATGAATGACCAGGGGAATAGTGGTTCGACGATGATCATGGTCGATGCGCTCCCCCTGCCGGATGAGATCAGAAGGTTCACGATCCGTTTCGATCTCGACTGGCCGAGTGAAGAAGAACTCGTCGAGATAGTGCGGAACACCTTTCGGCGGATCAAAAGTGAAAACATGCGGGATGTCACCAGCGACATCACCCGCAGCGAAATGAACCACCTGGTGCAATGCTTGCGCGGGTTGACTACGCGTGAGGTCGAATCGGTGATTGCCTCTGCGATCTACGACGACTACAGCCTGACCGGGGCCGACCTTCCACGCGTGGTCGAGGCGAAGCGGACGTTGCTGGGTTCGACTGGTTGCCTTGAGAACATCTCCGCCGACTTCGACGCGGACGACATCGGTGGTCTCGACGCGCTCAAAGTCTGGCTGCGAAAACGGCGTAAGGGATTCACGCCCGAAGCGGTCGAATACGGGCTCGAATCACCGCGGGGTGTGCTGATGCTCGGGGTGGCGGGTTGCGGCAAAAGTCTGTGCGCGAAAGTCGTCGCGGCCGACTGGCACATGCCGCTGCTCCGGCTCGACCCGGGGATGCTGTTTCAGAAGTTTATTGGCGAGAGCGAGAGCCAATTGCGCCGGGCGCTGGCCCAGGCCGAAGCGATGGCTCCCGCGATTCTGTGGATCGACGAAATCGAAAAGGCGTTCGCTTCCGCGGCTTCCAGTTCCGCCGACGGAGGGCTGTCGAAACGGATGTTCGGTACGCTGCTGTCGTGGATGCAGGATCATCGGCATCCGATCTTCATCATCGCGACCGCGAACGACATCTCCGCGCTTCCTCCCGAGTTGATGAGGAAAGGCCGGTTTGACGAAGTCTTCTTCGTTGACCTTCCGAAAGAAGCGGCTCGAAAGCAAATCTTCGAAATCCATCTCCGACGCCGCAAGCAGAACCCGGCGGACTTCGACCTCGATGAACTTGCCCGAGCGGCCGACGGTTTCGGGGGATCGGAGATCGAACAGGCCGTCCTCTCCGCCATGTTCAGTGGCTTTTCCGCCGGAGAAAAGCTGACCACGCGGCATCTCCTCGACGAGATCAAACAGACGCGGCCTCTCTCCGTCCTGCAGCGGGAACAGATTACTGAACTGCGGGAGTGGGCCCGGAACCGGTGCGTGCCGGCGGACTGAACTGTGGCGCCGTAATTCTCCGGTGGTCCGTTGTGAATTTGCGCGACATCATTAAACTGAAGGGCATCTCTCGCTTCTCCTCGGCCTCTTCAGAAATCAGACCATTGATTGTCTGATTGATTTCTCTTATGACGACTTCAACCATCGATGTATTGTGCGCGGGTATTATCGTTTCGGACCATGTCTGTGAACCGATCACGCATATGCCGCGGGCGGGCGAACTGATTCTGACACCGAGCACGCAACTGTCCGTCGGAGGCTGTGCTTCGAATGTGGCTGTCGACCTTACGCGGCTCGACCGGAAGGCGGCCGTGCTGGGACGGATCGGGAGTGATATCTTCGGTCAGCACCTCAAGGATGAGCTCGCCCGACAACAGGTTATCTGCGATTACCTGTATGAGTCGACAACAGTGCAAACCTCGACGACGCTCATCGTGAATGTGAAGGGGGAGGATCGCCGGTTCATTCACAGCGTCGGGGCCAATGGTGAATTCGACGGAACAGAAATCACCCGCGAACTGATCTCCCAGGCGAAGATTCTCTGTATCGGCGGTTACCTGCTGGCGTCGAGCTTGAGCCAGCAGAATGTCATCAACGTCTTCAAACTGGCAAAGGAAGCGGGGGTGACGACCGTTCTTGATGTCGTCACGCCGCAGCAACGGGATTACTGGAACGACATCAAAGATGTCCTCCCCTGGACCGACTATTTCATGCCGAACGACGATGAGGCCGAACTGCTCACGGGCTTGAGTGATCCGGTCGAGCAGGCTCGCAAGATGCACGACGCCGGGGTGGGGACAATCCTCATTACCTGTGGCGACGAAGGGACGGTCGTGATGAGTAAAGACGATCGCTTCCGGACCCGCTGTTATCCGGTCGACTTTGTTGATGGTACGGGTAGTGGCGATGCCTTTGTCGCGGGCTTCATGCATGGTCTGCTCGATCATAAGTCGCTCCGGGACTGCGTGACATGCGGGAGCGCGATGGGAGCGAGTGCCGTGCGTGCTGTTGGGGCGACGACAAGTGTCTTCACGGCGGACGAACTGGCGGACTTCATCGACCGTCATCCGCTTGAGGCGACACCCCTTTAGAAGGGCCATTTATCTCTAAATGGCATGCCATGAAGAACCTCGGAACCGGGGAGAGTTCTCCACCCTTTTCGTCTGTTTTCCGATAAACAGAACCTGGTGGTTAAATGCGTCAAGATAAACACCGTTCATGTGACATCCAGAGATAGATCGAACAATAGTCAGCCTGTCTTGATGGTTGGCGACGTGTTCAGACTTCCCGGAGCGCGAACATGTCGACGTCGACGCCACGGCTGTAGAGCGCGTGTTGCGGGCGCGGGTCGAGTTCCGGAAGGCCGAGTTGTGTTTCCAGCGTGCCGGTGTACTTCGCCACTTGGGCGGTCTGAAACGGATAAGGGTCGTGGTGGACCTGACCGCGGAGCAGCTTGCCGTTCTTTGTGCGTGTGAAGAGCAGGTAACGCTCGACGAGGAAGTGTTCGAAGGTGTCCGGTTCCGCAGTCCGACAGGGCGTGAACGCCGGATCGGTTTCCGTCTGGATGTCGTAGTGCGCTGGAACATCGGATTGAGACGGCCAGAGCCGTTGGCCTGACCAGTGGAATGTGTGCCCCTGCTCTTTCAGGCTCAAGTTGCCGCGGCAGTAATTGAGGTTCCAGCGATAACGGGCGATGAGGGTCGCAATGGTTGCGTTCGCGTCGAGGCTGAAGAACCAGACACCCGGTTCGCCGTTGTAATGGACGTAGGTGCGAACGTTGGTTTCGAGAAAGTGCGACAGCAACGGAACGACGGGTGACCAGGCGGGGCGGACGTCTCGCATTTTGAAGGGAACGATGCCGAGCCAGGCCTGATCTTCGTATAAGTCGAGTACGAGCGGAGCCGGCACAGCGGCGCGGAGGAGATCGACCGGAACGGACCAGTGCAGAAAAAAAAGATCGCGCCACGACTGATGGCCCACCGGCTTTTCCGCGGGCCTGCGGGTGGGTGAGATGCGATCGATGGTGTTATGGTTCACGGGCGATATGCTCGCATAAAAAAGCCGTCCGAACTTTCGTCGGGACGGCTTGCTGCATTGATGGCCCTGCTCAATAGCCAGCGCGAATCCACGGGGACTTCGAGGACTGCTGGTAGACGGGCTCCGCGTGTTCCGGGTGACTCGTCACTTTCAGTCCAGAGGAAACCGACGGTGATGAATGATAGGAGGTCGGACCGGAAGGAACACCGATCGGAGTCGGCACCGAGAGTTGCGGGCCGGGCGATGACGGGTAGGACATGCTGGCGCCGGGCTGAGAGTAATAGGTCGGGCCGGGTGAGGTGCAGCAGTCGGGACCGGACATCATCGGGGCGGCGCCGTAGCTCATCCCGCCGCAGGGGTCGCAGCAGGGATCGGAGTAACCGCCGGTGCAGCAGGTATCGAAGATGCCGCCTGATCCCCCGATGCCGCAGCAGGGGTCAAAACATCCCCCGTAGGAGAGACCGGTGCAGGGATCACAGACGGGGCCGCACCAGCAGCAACCAACTCCAGTGAACGACAACAGCATCAGGCCGACGACAAGGTAGAAACGATTCATGGGGGAATCCTGCGTTTATTCAGCGGGTTCGGATAAAGCTCGAAAAACGTGGCTGTTTTTTAAGATCGACCAGCTGAATTGTTAAACTTTACCGATTACGCAGGTTTTGACGGTGAATTTCCAAAAATACTTAGCGCGTGAAGGAGCAAGCAGAAGATGCCTGTAAATAAAGGACTTAGAGCTTCAATTGGGCAATAACAGGGAACGTGTTTACACTCTTTTCTGCCGCTGTTTGGAATCCACTATGGCTTTTTCCGAAAATATTCCGAAAATGAGAACAGGTAGCGCGAACCAACTGTCTAACGGTTCGCTCTAAACTGGCAGAGGAGGGTCCATCTGGAGCCGGTGAGTTCAGACTCATACTGAGGTCTGAATCACGTTGAGGTTCCACCGGTGCGTGAGCACCCTGTGTCGTAAGATGGCCCCGATTTTGAACGACTTTTTTTATTCTGCACGATAAGAAAGTGATAGCGTGCAAACTCAGGCCGGTTTTCCGGGGCATACTTGAAAGAACAGCCCCTTACTGGTCTCAAACTTCTGGAACTGCGGAATGACGCAGGAGGTAGAACGATGCGATTCAACGTCCAAAACATCCAAGTGGTCAATCAGGTCCAAGCCGCTCTCGTAGCCGGTGTCGCCATTGTTGCCAACGGGATGGTCGCACGTTTTTCCCGCGACAGCTATCAACATTCCGCCAAGCGCAAACCGTGTCATGATAAGCCGGGCTCAATTATGTCCTGGCTTTGGATGCTATCAGGCGAACCGCGCTTAATGCCCGCCTGTT
>PABD01000259.1 GCA_002702685.1 Planctomyces sp. | reverse complement strand
TGCTCGCTGTGCCGGAAGGGGGCTGGTTACTGCAAACCGCCGCCGGGTCCGCGCTTGGACGGATGATCATTCGGCTTTCGAAGGAATACAAATTCAAGACCGTGAATGTCGTTCGCCGGGAAGCCCAGGCTGCTGAGCTGAAGGATCTCGGTGCCGACGAAGTCGTTGTTTATGATGGCAACCCGGAGGGACGCGAAGAGTTCGTCCGCAAAGTAAAGGAAATCGTCGGCAAGCAGGGAGTCAAGTACGCCCTCGACCCCGTTGGGGGTGGAACGGGGTCGGGAGTTGCAGAAACTTTGGGGAGCGGTGGGCGACTGGTCGTCTATGGTTCGCTGTCCGATCAACCGATCGAAGTGACACCCAGGCAACTGATCACGCAGGATGTCCGCGTCGAAGGTTTCTGGCTTTCCCGTCACATGCAGGAACTCAGTCTCTTCGGCAAAATGCGACTCGTGAAGAAGATCACCCGCCTGATGCGCGAGAAGATCCTGCAGGCAGATGTCGACCATGCCTATGATCTGTCGCAAATCAAAGACGCCGTTCGTGATTCCGAGGCGGTCGGAAAATCGGGCAAAATTCTGCTGAAGCTCGGCAACGAATAGGATCAGTCTGCAGTCTTATCCTGATCGGTCTTCGTTTGTTTTCTGTCCATTCCCTGGATCAGTTCCTGCAGTTCACAGAAACCATACTTTGCGCGTGAGACAACGAAAAACAGAAACGAAATGGCAACGGCGATAATCAGGACAAGATGCCAATTGTCCTCGATGAACAGCGAAATGACGACACCCGTCGCGAGCACTCCGAGTGAGAGCTTACTCTGTATTCCGGCGAACGAGCGTTGCTCGTCCACGTCAATTTGCCGGATCTGCTGAAGCATCTCCTGCTGATCCGCAGTCAGTTCAGGAACATTATTTGTCGTTGTGTCTTCCGGCATAATCGCTATTGGTTCTGCGCGCTGTTTGAAAAGGATGGGCTCGGCGTATCTGCTGTTCCACAGATTAACGGATTCAATTCGCGCAGAAAAGAAACGTGTGAACGTCGCCACCAGGTAATGCTTTACCTACAAAAAAATTACCCGTGGAGTTGATCAAACTCCACGGGCAAAATCTCTATCACAACATCACCGGTATCTGACAAGCCCGGTAACGCCTACATTTATCTTATCAGTTCAAGGGGGAGTTCACAGGGTATGCGATCTCCTATTTGACTTTTCACAGAAAACTCAAATAGTACCTAAACAAAGATTAAAAAGAGGCTGGCGTTCAACTCCGCCTCTGTTACTTGATCAGAATAAACTGCACGGCATCGGCAATCACATAACCGTCGGTACCCTCATTGGAGATCGTGATCGAGCCCGACTCTCCCGCGGCGAAACGGAACGCCCCCAATGTCGTGAACGGGCGTTCCTGCGGAGTCGCCCTTTGATCGACGATGATGACCTTTTTTCCGCCTTCGTATTCAATGGTCACCGGTACATTCGACGCTCTATTCCCCTGCGGCGGGAAATACAGGCGGACGACATATTCACCTGCCTTCTCAAACTTTGGCGTCCAGGTAACCGACTTCTCCCCTTTGCCATTGTCGAAATCATGAGCGTAATAACCACCCACGAAAACAGGCGACCCTTTACTGAACCGCCACGCCCCTTTGCGAACAGCGTCGGTTTCGTCAAGCACGATTCCTTCGAGGTCCGTGAGAGAAATCGGTGGTTTCTTGATTGCTCCGGTCCAGACGAGAACCTGTTTGTCTTCGCACAGCTTTGCCTGAAGTTGCTCCACGTCCACATCCTGAATGTCGACCCGCTGATCAATGGCCTGACAGGCGGCTGTGGCGGCTGACTGGCCCAGAACCATAAAGACCGGTTCCATGCGGATCGATCCATAGGCGATATGAGAGGCCGACAGGCACATCGGCACAAGCAGGTTTCGACATTCTTCCTTGCTGGGGCGAATGGAACGATACGAAATCGGATACGGCGAAAACCCACCGACCTGAACATCCCCTTCATTACGCACAACACCATCAACGATGTGCCGTTGAATGTTGTGCGAATCCATCGTGTAGGCAGCGAGACCGACGGCATCCTGCGGGATAGTGCGTCCCTGGCAATCATGTTGGGTCATCACATAATCAGAGACCATGCGACGCGCCTCACGGATGTAAAGCTGATGCGGCCAGTTGTGGTGATCGGTGAATTCGTCCTTTGCCGGTTTCAACCGCTGGAAATGCTCCCGCACTTCCTCCGGCACCCGAGGATGATTCGCCAGCGTCCACATTAAACCCTGCTGATAGACGAGATGATCGTTGAAGATTTCTTCCCGCTCGGCATAGTTCGCGTTCGGATAGTCATAATTCATTCCGATGTAGTCGGTGGAAAAGGCGAAGTTGTTGTTCGTATCGGTCTTCCGATTCGGCATGAAAACCGGGTTCCAGGGAATACGGCGATCTCCCGCGTCGAAGTTACGCAGCAGCAACTCGTACTGGAGCGGATCGTAACCTTCCGGTTTGACCCAATCGACCTGGTTTTCGGCCACGTCCGTCGTACACATTCGGAAACAGTACGCCTGCACGCAATCATCGCCGGTTCCATCCTCCGCCAGCGGCTCCGGATTGATACCCGGCAACACCCCCGAGAAGGGATCGCCCGACACAATGTAGGGATCGACGTCATGTTCGAACTGATGATAAACGGCGTTCTTCACCTGAATGCCATTGAGCGTCTCTCCGTATGTGTCGTTCGCTTCCCGGCCGACATGGTAGGAGACGCCGGTAACAGCCATCAGGTCTCCCTCGTAGGTCGTGTCGAGGAACATCTCGCCGCGAATTCGCTTGCCGCTTTCCATCACGATCGCATCTATCCGTCCTTCTGATTTCTCGACGCCCGATTTCAGGTCCAGCCGCTCTTCGAAGAAAACGGGCACGTCCGCCTCTTCGAGCATCTGCACATAGACCAACTCGGCGACATGGGGCTCGAACTTCCAGAGTGCATCCTCCTCTTTCGAGTAGCCGGCGAAGTCGGCTGCTTCTTCCTGCTTCCAGTGCCGGGGATCGTCGTAGTATTTTTTGATGTTCTGGTAGAACTCGCGGGAAACGCCCCCGATGGCTCCTTTATTCCCGATATCTGTCGCACCGAGCCCGCCCGACGTCAGTCCACCGAGATGTTGACCCGGCTCGATGAGGATGACAGATTTTCCCATCCGTTTGGTCTGAATCGCGGCAGCGATCCCACCAGACGTACCTCCATAGACGACGAGATCGTACTTCTGATTCAGATCGGGTTGACGCAATGCAGCGCCGGCCGTAGAGACCAGAGAGAAAAACATTGAGGCAACAACGAGCAGCGACAGGGAAGTTATTTTCATAGGTTATTTCAAATCGTGAGCGTCAGGTGAGAAATCGTTTTCATGAAAGGTGCTGGTATGCCGTGGGAAGCAAGAGAGACGGCGACCTACTGCAGCGGTTGATTGGCGTCGATCGGAATCTGGCCATCCAAGTAGCGCCAGTTCTTCAAGAAGCTGAGCAGGTCAGCCATCTGATCCACGTTGATATTCTGCTCCAGTCCATTCGGCATCAGCGAGATGCCATCGGCCTTGATCATTTCAATATCTTCCCGCAACAGCGACACTTCTTTTCCTTCCGGTTGTTTCAGAACAATCGACGTGGACGTTTCGCTGGCGATGATACCCGTATGGACCTGGCCTTCTGTTGTCATGATCGAGTAACTGAAGTAGTTATTGTCAACAGCCCTGTTCGGATCCAGAATATCGGTCAGGTATTGAATCGGCTTCCGCACCCGCGAGTCGGAGATATCCGGCGCGACATCCACACCAACGTCTCCAACTTTATGGCAGGACGAACAGACCTGTGCAAAGACCTTCTTGCCACGAGCCGCGTCCGCATTTTTTTCAAGTGACGCTTTGTATTGCTCGATGACTTTCGTGCGGTCCTCGGATACGTTTGATTTAAGCAGTTCGACAGCCCGACTCTTGATATCGGCGTCGGCATGTTCCATCAACATTTTCCGCTGGTTCTGATCGAGCTCCGTGGCACGGATTTTCTTTTTTTCAATCTGATCGAAAAGCAGCTGCACCCGTCCTTTGTCTTTCAACAGGTACGCCAGAACAGCCCGGCGAATTTGCGGAGACGCGAGCTCGTACTCATCAAACAGGTACTCGACCGGTCCGGTACCAGAGTGCGCGCCGAGGATATCGAGAACCTGCTGCTTCAAGCTCTGCTCTTCCGCCTGCTCATACAGTTCCATTAGAACGGGAACGGTTTTTTCCGTGGGCGTATAAACGAGAAGAGGAATCGCTGCGGAAGAGAGCGGGGTCTGTCCACCGTCCACCTCGACGCGCGCGATGAGCTGATCCCAAATCTCCGCAAGGCCTGCCTGCGATTCTGCCGAGAGATAGCCATCTAGCGTCGAAACAGCCTTCCGATCGCCACGGGTGCGATAGCCGGTCAGAAACGACTGCAGGCTTTCCAGTGAGACGAGCTGATCCGTTTCGCCGGGATGACCATGTAATTCAACAAGTAACGGGACGACGGTCGTGATTTCTTGAGGATCCTTGTTCGCCCCGACGATCAACGCGAGTTCCTTGAGCAGGTCTCGCTGTCCGGCGGAAGGTGCGGCTTCGGAATGGGCGACTTGCCGAAGCAGATCAACAAGTATCTCCCCTTCGAGATTTGTAGCCGAGCTGAGAATTGCGGCACGGGTCCACTGATCCAGCACTCCCTTGTTGACGACCTCGGTCAGCAGTTGCTGACGGAAGTTCGTATCCTGACCAGCCCCCGCGGACAGGGCATATTGAAAGAGAGTTCGTCCGTCTCCCGCGGATGTCGAACTCAACATCGCCTCCCGCAGTGCCATCGAGTTCGCCAGCCATGGCTCACTCAGGAGAGCCGCATGTTCGCGAACGCGCGGACTGCTGTCGCTGAACGCGGCGAGGACATCGGGTTCAGAGAGTTGATCAAGGCCGTCCAATGTATGCAGGATCTGCACCCGCGCGGCAGGCAACGTCGTTGCAAGATATTGTTCGCGCAGTCCTTCCACGAGATCGGTCCGCTGATCTTCATAGATGAGACGGGCCGCCGTATTCCGCTGCCAGCTGTTGGGCGAGGTAATCGCGGCGACCAATGCGTCGACCGATGAGCGATCCACCGTCGTGGCGAGATCACTCGTGGACTCTTTAGAAACGATTCGATAGATGCGTCCCCGGTCGTCCCCGTAGCGTTCATCAGGACGGTTTTTCAGTTCATCGGGAACCCACTGCGGATGTTCGATCACCGCCCGGTACATATCACAGACATAGAGTGCGCCGTCCGGGCCGGTCTGCACATTGACAGGCCGGAACCATTCATCGCGACTGGCGAGGAACTCCTTCCCTTCCCGACCATAATGAGACGTACAGGTTGCGCCACTCGGCTGGAATACATCGCGATGAACCAGATTGCCGGTCGGCTCGCAGGTGAAGCTGTTCCCGAAGAATTCCGCCGGCAGCGTCATTCCTTCGTAGCGGTGAACCCCACAAGCAGCGGTAAACTGTCCCGCGTGGAGGTTGGATGTCGTCCAGGCACGCGTAATGGCGTAGACGCGAGAATCGCCACCAGCAGGGGAAACATCGTTGATCGTCGTCGGAACGATCAACTGCGGATTACGACTGAGGTAGCGATCTTCGAGCATCACCTGCATACACGGATTTCGGTTGCTGCAGATGTAACGGGAACCGTTGGAATCAATCGTCAATCCAAACTGACCATTCCCTGCGACGGCCTCATATTCTCCGGTCTGCGGATCAAACCGGAAGTCTTTGCCCCGGAGGGTCACAGGAACCGCCTGCGCCTGGTCGGCCCACGCAGGATTGACATTCCGAATTTCGCCGCCGCGCAGTCCGTTGGCGATGTACACCTTGTTATCCAACCCGAACGTGGGATGATTCGCCCGGAGTTGTGTGTTCTCTTCCGCAAAACCGACGAACCAGGTTTCTCTCAGGTCCGCCTGACCGTCGCCATCCGTATCTTTGAGATACGCGACTTCCCCCGAGAGCGTGGTGATAAGGCCCCCTTTCCAGGGGAGGACACCCGTGACGAACAGCAGTTCGTCGGCAAATACCTGGCTGGTCTCGTAGTAACCATCGTGGTCCTGATCCTGCAACCGACGGATACGGGACATAGGCCGACCGTCCTCACTCTTTGGACCGAGGGGATAGTCGATCATCTCGACAACCCACATGTTCCCGACTTCGTCGAATCGCACGGCGACAGGGTCGATCACTTCCGGTTCCGCGGCGGCCAGTTGGAGTTCCAATGCAGGGTGCAACTCGAACGTCGAAAGTGCCTGTTCCGGATCCAACGGACTGTTGACGAGTGGTTTTTCATGCGCGGGCGGCTGCTGCTCCTGCGACCGCAACGAATGAAGAAAGAATGAGCTGCCCAACAAACCAATGCAGGAGAGTATCGCGATACGGCAAACATACGAGCGGGTTGCGAATACCATGAAATCTTCCGGAGTTCTCAGAACGTGATGCGAGGCGGGAGGTCGGTTTGACTCTGCTTTCGCTCGGGAAACTGGCCCCTATCGCGATGCAGTTCAGTTCGTACCGAAGGTGGGAACTTTCATTCTAAAAGTGCACTGGGGAGATGGGCAGGTACTCCCGCCGTTTTTCTTCGTGACTTTTTCAGATAAAATATTTCTGCCAAGTTTGGCCTGACAAGACTTCCGCTCCATGCTATCCGCGACGGGAACCTATCGCTCATGAATCTGCTACGCCAGTTGACGTTCGTACTCTCACGCTTTCTGATTTGCGCATGGGTGGGAGCTGCGATCCTGTTTGTGATCACCAGTGTCGCCGAGCAGACATCAGACAACTTCAACGACGTCGTCAAGGATCAACTCGCTCTGATCCGGTTTCCCTACTATTACCTCGTCGGCTTTATCATGGTGGGAGGGAGCCTCGCCTCACTCGCGTTGACGGAGCGCGGACAATTTCGCGTCCGCTGGTGGCTGTCGATCGGTCTGCTCTCGGCAGCGCTGGCCATTATGTTGATCGACTACTTCGCGATTTACATGCCTCTGCAGAATATCATTACTCCTGCGGGGCAACCTCGGAATGAGGAATTCGAGCGGTACCATACCTATTCCGAGTACGTCAACACACTCCACGTCGGCATCGCCTTCATCGTCGCGATGCTGCTCTGTTCGATCGGTATGGGAAAGAGCAAAGCGGTTTCCTGATTCAGCCGAACGCTTTCGAAGCGAGGGTTCAAACGCTCACGTCGCCATACAGCTTGCGATAAAGCGCGGCGTATTCTTTATTCTCATGCACGCCCGAACCCTTCAGCTTCGCCAACGGACGATTATCAATGAAGATTCGCGCCGGGTCCGCCACTTTATTCATCATCGCCACGTTTTGAATCAGTTTTCTCTCGTGGCGGTTGACGTGATGAAGTCGGCAGAGCTGATCGAAGATGCTGGCGTTCGGGGAATCATCGGCAATTCCCGACGCATGTTTCACCTGCTTTTCAATCTGCGGGAGATATTTCCAGATCACCAGGAAGATGATCGGAATAGCGACCAGGTACCAGTAATGCATCAATTGGCCGGACCGGATGCTGTATCCATTCAGGTTGTGCTGGATCTTGTCGAATTGCATAAAGAGTGTGATCAAGTGCATATCATGTTTCCTCTCTGTCGCCGGCGGCAGCACCCGCTTGGCTCATTTCCGCTTCCGCCAGGCGGTCGAGTATTCCCTTGGACCTGTTGGACATCTCTTCCGATTTCATCCGTTGGAACTCCATCTGGATTCTCTGGAGCGATTTGAGAATCGCTTCGCGAACACGCACGGATTGATCATTGCGCATCTGGTACAGCATGTCGTAGACATTACGTTTGGGAACATCACCCAGGATTTCGACCGCCGTACGACGCACCATCTGATCAGGATCACCCAGAAGGCCAATCAACGATTGCGAAACATTCCGGTGCAGCCCCAGTGCATACGCCGCTTTCGCGGTTCGAAGGCGTTTGCTTGCCATCGGATCACGCAATCGTTCGGCGAGTTTGCGGTTGAGGTCGACGTCCAGCTTCTGCAGCAGACCCCCAGCTTCACGCACCGCCTTAGGCGGCGTATCCTCAAAGATCTTGATCATCAGATCGAGATCGAAACTTTCGAGTTCCTGCCTTGCGGCAGCCTGCACTTCGGGCATGTCGCTGTCGAGCCGTTTGATCAGTTTTTCGAAGGCAGAGGCCCCCGCCTGAGAGCGGAGCTGGCTCGTCGCCCAGGCCTGCACTTCCGGATCATCTGATTCGAGGCTCTGGTCGATTAACTTTTCCGCGGAGCGCTGATCGAGTGTCGTCAACACTTCTGTCGCCGCCAGACGAACTTCCGGGGTGCTGTTATTGATCAGCCACCGTAGAATATCGACCTGCAACCCAACGGGCAGTTTCACCGCCATCAGCAGGCGAATGAGCGCCAATTGGTGTGCGGGCAGGATGAGCGGCAGTTCCTCTTCCGGCCACGACAGCCAGCGGAGCGACTGCATTTGCTTGAAATTGTCCGACTGAATCGCGTTCGGTTTCTCCGGGAAAACCGACAGCAGAAAATTGATGAATTCCGGATCCGTGCGAGTCCGAATGGCATCAAAGATTCGGAAGTTCGGCTCTTTGAGATTCATCGAATCAAAGATGAACCTCATTACGCCGGGATGTTTACTCTGAAGCAGGATTTTCTCAATCCGTTTCAGTAGACTGGAATCCCTGGTCGCCATCAGCTCGCGCAAGTTCGGTAGCTGGGGCGATCCGAGAATCAGCAATGATTCGATAATGAGATCAGGCTCTTCAAAATTTTCGAGCCTCGGGATCATGCCCGATATTTTTTGAACAACCGTCTTCAGTTGAAAGGAGAGGCTCTCGGTGTTGAGACTGAACGCTTCCTGTTCGGTTTCCAGTTTGTTGAGCGCGTCATAAAACTTGTCTGTGAGCATCCGGTGAGCATGGGTCAGCTTGGAAAGCTGTTTGCCGGTTGCCGTCTCCATCAGGTCCAGAATCATCGGAATCTGAGTGAAGTCCGAGATGGAGACGGAGATCTCCAGCGCCAGCTCACGCAATTCGCCATCGTCCCGTTCAAGGCAATGCTTGATGGTCTCGCGAATGGTGTGCTTTTCTTCGAAAACGACTTCCTGGGCTTTCGGATGCAGCTCGGACCATTTCCGGATGATGAGCAGTTGGGAAGGCAGTTGATGCAGTCGCAGCAGATATCGGACTGCCATTGCCTGAATTGATCCGACCGGCACGTCCACCGCGGCGATCAGAAGATCCTGCGCCTCTTTTGTCTTGCGCGTGGCAAGTAAATTGAATGTCGCCTCGAGAGGGGAAGTCATGTTCTAATCCCGGTCCCGCAAAAAAGAAGAGGCAGTGAATCGGCCTCGCTCTCGTTAGTATCGTGTCAGAATCGTAGGATCTGGAGACGGAACGATTCGGTAATAACAATGGGATTTATCCATCGATTTCGCCAGAGGAGCGCAGCTTATCCGTAAAACCCCTCCGTTGTGACACGCGCAGTTGCGAAAACCGGCGAATGCGTTACGAGCGCCTCAATCCGGCCTTGGGACGAGGTCTTGCCCTGAAAGCCAATCCGCGAACATTTGCAGGCGAATCACCGTACAGTGTTTCCACTCAAGAATTTACGTCGCGTGCGGAAAGAGATCGTCCTGTATGGATCAAAAGCAGGAGACGCGATACGGAACCGGGCTCAGTCTTTGCGGGGCTGCGGGGTAATCAGATTGATAAACGGATTCTGGCTCGGCCGTTCGCAGAGAGGCGTGCTGCTGGACGGCTCATTCAGAATCTCAGCCAGCGTCGTGTTCGCAAACGTCGCTTCCACGGAGGCGAGGGTTTCGTCCATGCGGCGGTGCAGTGGGCACAGGAGCGAACCGTGGGACTTCAGTCCCAGTGGACATTGGTGAATCCGCTGGATCGGATCGACGGAATTGACAACATCGAGGATCGTCAGTTCCTCGGGTGACCTGTTGAGTGACATGCCGCCGCGAATTCCACGCTGCGAATTTACGATGCCGGCCCGGGATAAAACCTGCAATACCTTGGATAGATAAGCCTTCGGGACCATCGTCGCTTCAGCGATCTGTTCGGTCGTGCATGGTTCTGGCGATTTATAGGCCAACTGAACAACGGCGCGGAGTGCGTATTCAACAGTCTGTGAAAACATGGTGCGGAAAACCTAAGATTGGACCTCGAATCCACGTCGACGGCGCGAACACGCCATACCCGGGCTCAAATGTCTTTGCGTTCCTGTATTTGCGTCAGTGTATCTGATTATGGTCAGATTAAGAATAATAAAAATGGATGCGAGGGTCGAGACCTTGTCCCGGCTTGAATCGGCGCCAGAGTACGATCCAGCCCTTTAATACCAAGCACGGTGCCAGCATGTACAGTTTCCGGTGCTTTCGCAACGGACTTGGCGGTGCAAATTCTGTCCCTACTCGGAAAGGCGAAAAAGTCGCCGCAGCGCGTCCATCAGGGTGTGGGGAGTTCCTTCACGGGCCTGATCCTTCAGCGTCTGCAGCGGAGGATGGAGCAACTTCTTGAGGACGCGGTCAATAGCATACGTCACCTCCTGCTGATCCGTCTCACTCAGATGCGTCATCCGAGCGAAGAGTCTTTCGAGTTCCTGGTCACGCACCTGGGACCACTGTTCCATCAGCCGTTTGACCACGGGGCCGGTCGCGCGATGATAAAGCGCGTGCATGAATTTCTGCGTCTGCTCCTCGATGATCGCTTCGCCCCGGTTGATCTCTTTCCGGCGCAGTTCGCGGTTCCGCTGGCAGGTTTGTTCCAGGTCATCAATATCAAACAGGAAAACACTGTCGTCCAGTTTGGAGATCGCCGGTTCAAAATCGCGCGGCGCCCCGAGGTCAAGAATGAAGACGTCCTTCTGGCGATTCAGCTTTCGCGTGCGGGCGAATTGCTCGGCGGTGACGATCGGTCGATTTGCCCCGGTCGCCGAGATGATGATATCCGCCCGCGCGAGCAGTTCATCCAGGTCCGTATACGGTCGGGACTCTCCACCGAACTTTGCGGCCAGCCCCGCCGCCCGTTGTTCGTTCCGATTCACGATGAACAGTTGGCGAACCCCTTCATCCGTAAGATAGGTGAGCGCCTCTTCCGCCATCTCCCCGGCACCGATGACGAGAACTTCCTTATCGGAGAATGTTTCAAAGATGTCCTTCCCAAACTCGCCTACCGCCACCGACGCAATGGAGACCTTCCCCTCCGCGAGGGCCGTCTCCGAGCGGACGCGGGCCGAGACATGAATGGCATCCTGAAACCAGGCATGGATCAGTGGACCGCACGCGCTTTTTTCATGCGCGACTTTGTAAGCCTGCTTGACCTGATTAACGATCTGGGGTTCTCCCAGCACCATACTGTCGAGCCCCGAGACGACTCGAAACAGGTGACTTACGGCTTGCTGATCCGTCAATGCCGGGATCTTTAGAATATGCGCGTCGAGTTGCAGATGATGGAAGTCCGCGAGGAAATGCAGAATCCCATCGCGCGTCGGCAAGTCTTCTTCATCCTCCTGCGCCGTGTAAATCTCGACCCGGTTGCAGGTGGAGAGAATCACCTGCTCGGACTTTGGAAAGAGTGCACCGAGGACGTCGTACCCCTTGATCAGGGTTTCCTCGTCGGGAAACGCGATCTTCTCGCGCAGATCGAGATCTGACTGCTCGTGACTGCAGACAACTACCTGAAAATTCACCCGACCGCTCCCTCCGTCAGAGAAAGCGGAGTCGAATGAGGATCAATGCCGGAGTGCCAGGTGTCGATCAGTTCGCCGCGACCACCGAGCAGAATCTGCAGACCCACCAGAGTGAGTACCAGAAATCCGGCTACCCAGAGTGTCATCCAGGCAACCTGTCGCGACTTGGTACGCGGCTTGACCAGCAGGAAGACGAACACGACGGCCATGACAATCCAAAGGAACGCGCTCGTCAATATCACCGGATCACCGAAGCTGAGTTCATGAGCTTCACTGGTCTTCTTGAGATGCAGCGCGAGCCCGAATCCGGAGATGAGCCCCAGGGTCAAAAGCGGCACGGAGACGATGACAGCCCACCAGTTGATTTTCGCCAGTTTTTCGAGATTCGGCAGCCGCAACCCCACCGGGATCGCCTGTTTGTTTTTGAGCCGATGATGCTGGAACAGATACATCATGCTGGTGATGAAGCTGAGCAGTACGCCTGCGATCCCCAACACCAGAAATGCCGCATGCAACAGGGCCCAACCACGATCTCCCTTCTCCTGGACCAGTTCACTCGAATCGGTGCTGACGAAATACGCGGAAAGAGTGAGCAGGATCACGATCGGAAAGAGAAAGACTCCGAGAGCCAGTTTCTGATCGCGCAATGTCCGCGCAAGGTAATACAGCACGCACAACCAGGAAAGCACCAGAGACCAATCGTGCGATGACCCCACCAGCGGAGGTAAACCATGCACCCGGCTGCGGACGATGAGGTAGACCGTATGAGCCAGAAATCCCGCAAGGGAGAAGAACAGGACCAGCCAGCGCAGCCACGCTTTCGGGTTATTCAGGCGAAAGAATTCCGCGATGAGGGCGACGATGTAGCTTGCCAGAAAACAAACAACCGTCACGTTAGCAATGTCAGGCATGAAAAGGACAACTCCGGGGCGAATCGGGCTGCGGATGGCGGGGAGAATGTGGCGCGAGTGCCGGGAAGGATATCTATCCCCTGATTATAACCGATCGGCGAGTAAAGGGGACACTCTCCATCAGAAAGCCGGACGAGAGCTTCGCGGGGAGCCGATTCGGTAAACGGACCAAACCGCACGTTGAGGTATTATGACGAAACTGGCCCGATCCCGCATCCACTCATCCAGTTGTAGATCACCTGTGGATGCTGAGGTCACCCGGCCATGGCAAAAAAGCACGGATTCCCCGAAATCCTTTGGTCACGCGGTCAGTTTTCCGCGGCCAGGTGAGGTTCAAAGACCATCCGCTGCGAACGTTCCGCATCTTCCAGATCTTTCCTCGCCCGTGAGTACAGGTATTCCTGAACCCGGACCGCTTTTCGGTTTCCCGGTTCCACCAGCTTATACGTCCCGTTGGGCTGCAGCGTCCGGCTTTTGACGTTGTCCTTGAAATACATATTGAGCGTATTGACCAGTTTGACCTTACAGTCCCGATCATCCACGGGGACGAGCAATTCAACCCGACGATCCAGGTTGCGCGGCATCCAGTCGGCACTCGAGATATATACCCGGTCATCTCCGCCGTGTAGAAAGTGGAAGATACGACTATGCTCGAGGAACCGGTCGATGATGCTGACAACAGTGATGTTCTCACTCAGTCCTTTGACGCCGGGGCGGAGACAGCAGATCCCCCGGATGTTGAGTCGTACCTTCACCCCCGCCTGAGATGCCTGGTAGAGGGCTTCGATGATCTCGGAATCGACCAGTGAATTCATCTTGACCGTAATGCGCGCTTTCTGGCCGTGTTTTTTCCGGTCCGTTTCCACGTTGATGAGTTCTAGAATCTTTTCACGCAGCCCGATCGGGGCAACTTCGATTTTACTGAACTTCATCGGCTGCGAATAACCACTGATCGCATTGAAGAAATTGGACGCGTCTGCCCCCAGATCGGGATTGCACGTCATGAAGCTGACATCGCTGTACATCTTCGCGGTGGATTCGTTGTAGTTTCCGGTACCGAAGTGCATGTAGCGACGAATGCCACTCGGTTCGCGGCGGACAACCAGGCAGACCTTCGCGTGCGTCTTCAATCCTTTGACGCCATAGATCACCTGAATACCGACCTGTTCAAGTTCACCCGCCCACTTGATATTACGCGCCTCGTCAAAACGGGCTTTGAGTTCGACGAGGGCAGTCACGTGTTTACCTCGTTCGGCCGCTGACTTCAGCGCCGCAATGACGGCACTCTGGCTGCTGGTCCGATACAACGTCTGCTTGATCGCGAGCACATCCGGATCCGCGGCCGCCTCTTCGAGGAACCGCACCACCGGGTCGTAGCTTTCGTAGGGATGACTGAGAATGAGGTCCCGATTCGCGATTTCGTGAAACAGGGTCGCCCGGGGATCGAGGCTCGCTTCCCGGAGCGGAGGCCAGTCCTCGTATTTAAGGTGATCGTATCCCCCCAGGCTCGACATGCGGAAGTACGCGGCGAGATCGAGAGGCCCGGGGACCGCATAAACTTCCGGACCATCGATTTCGAGTCCCTCGCACAGGAACCGCAACATGTCCGAGGTGATGAACTCCGAGGTTTCCAAGCGGATACAGGTCCCTTCCTTACGCGCGTCGAGAACTTCCTTCATCCCCACCATCAGGTCGGAAGCGGAATCTTCCCGCAATTCGAAGTCGGCGTTTCTGGTAATGCGAAACGGGACGGTCTCGAGGACGGTCTCTCCCGGAAAAAGTCGCGGTATAAAGAGGGCGAGTGCGTCTTCCAGGAGAATGTATTGATACCCACTCTCGGAGGGGAGCGTGATGAACCGCAGATTCGTTCGGGCAAAGGGAACCACAACGAAACGCCGTTCCTTCTCCGCATTCTCAATCTGAACGCAGACGTTCATCGACTGGTTGATCAGGAGTGGAAATTCCTGATCGGATCTCACCACCATCGGCGTCAGAATCGAAAAGGCTTCCTCTTCGATGACGTTCTGCAACACCTGGTACTGCTTCTCAGTCAATTCCTGACGATGCTGGCGGACGATCCCCTCCTGTTTGAGGCGGGGTTCCAACTGGTTCAGCAGGATATCGTACTGATCCTTCACCATCTGCTGGCATCGCTCGCGGATGGCGGCCATCTGTTCCGGCGGCGTGAGTCCGGCGGCATCAGTCCCCGAGGCTCCCTGCTCCACCATCATGTTCAGGCTTCCTACCCGGACCATGAAAAATTCATCCAGGTTGGAGGCCGTGATCGCGAGGAATTTCAGCCGTTCGAGGAGCGGATTCGCTTCATTCTGCGCTTCATCGAGCACTCTCTGGTTGAACTCCAGCCAGCTCAATTCGCGATTGATGAATCGTTTGGATTTCTCTGTCATATCGTCCATTTTTCCGAATGGCCCTCTGATGCTGATTACTGGTGCTGAGTGCTGAGTATCGATGGGATGGAGGTAAAGCGCGCTGGCGGTCGAAGTCGACCGTCACACGGACTTGGTATCACGGCGCAACAGGACGGGAACTCCGTAGATCTCTTCGAACATCATGTTGTTCTGCTTGAGCGCGATCTGCTCGAGCGAAAGGTCTTCCACGTTTCGAACATTGATCTCGAACCGGGTATCCGTCATTTTGGTCGTGAAACTTTGTATTCGCTGACTGTACGACTGATCGAGCGCCACCGCCACGCGAAGAATGGCCGCCAGTTTGGCGATAATCACACGCGACTCACGGTTCAACGAGGCGAACGCCGTATGGGTCGGCTTGGGCGAGGCCCGTCGGTGGTATCGCACAATCATGGCGATCAGTACGAGGTTCTTCTCACTGATTCCGAACAAGGTCGCGTGCTGAATCAGATACATTGAATGTTTGTGATAACCCCGCTGCCCGATGAAAAGTCCGATCTCGTGCAATAACGCCGCCACGTAAAGCAGAATCTCGTAGTGCGGATCGAGTTGATGCTGCCCGACGAGTTCACGGAACAGCATTCGGCTCAGGTTCGCGACATGCTTGGCGTGCTTTTCGTCGAAGTTGAATTTATGCCCCGTATCAATCGCGGAGCGAATGACCTGGTCTTCGAACGCCGTTGACCACGCTCCCTGGCTGGTCATCTCCAGCAGCAGACCGTCGCGCATATTCTGACTGCTGACATACACGGTCCGCACTTTGAACGCTTTCGCCAATTCTGCGTAAGCCAACAGCGCAATGCCTAAAGTCTCCGCGTCGTTCAGGGTGAGATGATACTTGCGGACCAGCTTGTCTTCCGACATCGCCAGAATTTTTTCCGCAAAGTCGCTCACTTCTTTCGCCGACAGTGGGGCCAGCGCCTCCCGGTCCCATTCCGGATGCAACTGGTGCGCGGCGAATCGCATGTCTCCACCGAGCGCCACCATCTGGATGCCAGTGTAATCACTCGTTTCATCCAGCATACGTTCAATCGATTGCTGAATGTGCGGCCTCAAGAGATTGCGCGAGGAAGAGGTCGCGGTGCTTCCCGCCGATTCCAGCATCTCCCGCAGTCGCAACGAACCGAGTCGGAACGTGTTCGAATAATGCACATCTTTGCCGCTGATCAGCAGCAGTTCCGTGCTCCCCCCCCCGATTTCCGTCAGGCAGATATTCGCTTCCTGCAGGGCAGGTTCCTCGGCGAGCCGGGGCTGCACGCCGAGGTAGGTGATCCGGTTGACTTCCGCTTCGTCCAGGATTTGAATCTCGATCCCTGTCGCGATGTAGATACGGTCGACGAACGCCAGTTTATTCATCGCCTCCCGGACCGCACTCGTTGCAACCGCGCGAATCTGGCTGGCGTTCCGGATGTGGTACTGCTCCATCAGTGCGCGATAGCTTTTGAGGACCTGCACGCACTCTTCGATCGTCTGCTTGCGGATTGAGCGGCGCGTGAATGAATCTTTCCCAAGATTGACTGCGCGAGACAGGTCCTCGAGCCGATGGATTTCCCCCTGCGGTGAAATCTCGGCGATCACCATCCGGATCAGCGAGGTGCCGATGTCGATGACGGCAACTGGTCTCCAGGACGCGCTTTGGTCGTCCAGTGCCGGCAGATCAGAGGCAGATTCGATCTTGGTCATAACATTCCGGTTATTTCGTCAATGAAAACAAGTCTCATACCACCCTCGAGCGCAGATGAAGTGAGTGATACGGTCGTTATTCTTTTTTCTTACCTTCATCAAAAATGTGCCGGGCCCAGCCCGCCGCTCCGAGTACGGTGGAATCGTCCCCCAGTTTCGCGGCGACAACCTTGTAGGAATCCTGGGCCGATTTCAGACAGTGATTTTTGGATGTCTTATAAGCTGTATCGACAATGAGTTTCGGCATCGCCTCCACCAGACCACCGCCGAGGATCACGACGTCCGGGGCGAGCAGGTTAACCATATTGGCAATCGCCCGGCCGATATGTTCCGCCGCGGAAGTCACGATTTCCTTGATCGATTCATCCCCCTTCTCGATCGACTCGGCTAGAACTCCACTGCGGATTTCCGCGATGTTGGTGCCCGCCAGTTCCTTTAGTACAGGAGCTTCTCCCCGGTAAACCGCTTTTGCCGCCTGTGCGGCGATGGCAAGCCGACTGGCGACGGTTTCCAGACAACCCCGGCGACCGCATCCGCAGAGACGCCCTTCGGGTTGAATACACATATGACCAATTTCCATACAGGAACTCCGCGATCCGGTCAGGATGTCACCCTGGTAGATGAACCCACCACCGATTCCCGTCCCCGGAAAAATTCCGAGCACCGAGTAGGCGCCTTTTCCGGCTCCCTCGGTATATTCACCATAAACGCCGAGGTCTACATCATTTCCGATGACGACCGGGCAGTCAAAATGATCGGCTAAGATTTTCTTAAGTGGGATTTTCTTCCATCCGAGGTTGGGAGCGTTCAATACCGTCCCTGTCTTGAGATCCAGGATCCCGGGACACCCCAGCCCAATGCCGGCGATATCGCTCTTCGACTTACCCGCTTCTTTCAGAGTGTCTTCAATCGTCTCAATAATGCGGTCAACCAGCGATTTTTCGCTTTTCCGGCTCTTGGTCTTCTTTCGACGACTACTGACTTCCTTGAGCTTGTCGGTGTACGACTTACAGAGCATTTTGGTGCCACCGAGGTCGAATCCGATCCAGACCTTCCCGCTCGATTTTCCGCCGACCTTGTCGGTCACTTCCTGTGGCTCGACGACGTCGATCTGAACCATCTCCGTGGCCGGTGTCCCATTGGATTTGGGCTCCGGCTGAGCGGGGGCGTCTGTAGAGGATGTTGTCTGCTCCGTGGGCGTAGTCATGGGTGCTTCAATTCCGTAATACGAAGAACTCACTAAGAAAATATGAAGATGCCTTAATATGGCGCGGTTCAGTCGGGAAAGGAAGCCTCAGCGGCTTTCTTCACCACCGGCCCGAGCTGAGGACCGTAAAAACTGACACTGGCCTCATAACCCCCCGCTTCCCAAGCCTCTTCCGTCAGGATGTAGCTGATCCAGACGTCCGCGAGTCCCCCTATTGTAGGAGATTTAACGTTCAGTTTCTCTCCCGCCGCCCGTTTGATTTCCGCACCCATTCCCGCAGCCATTTCTCCCGGAATCCCCGTAATCGACAGGTCGCCAATCTGTACGGTCGTGCAATTGGATTTGTCGGCGAACAACCGGGGAATCATCAGCCGCAGCAGCGCGACGCTCAGGCCGTATTCTTTCCCGCCCGTCTGCATGAAATCCGGATGCCAGTTTGCAGGAGGGAGATCGAAGTTTTCCGTCTGGTAGCGAAAGGGTATATCGCGGTTCGTTTCTGTCTGTTTCCATTGTTCAAAACAGACGACTCCCAGTTCCACGCCATACCGCTCCGCTTTCTCCCAGCGACTGTCACCTGAATCCGGCCGGGAGCGCGGAGATTGATCTCCCTGAGCACCGTTGTAGTACATGACCATCGCATCTACGCCGATTAATGTCTCGAGCGTTCGCTGCAGATGACCGGGCCAGCCCGCGGAGAACCACATCTGCTCGGCCGACATGAAGGTCGGGTGCGCCGTGAAATTGACCAGCACCGCCAATGGCAGGCCGTCGATTGTATCCACTCGAGTAATCGTGAGATCGTTGTCGGTATACCCCTCCTGCCGACGGTTATTATTCCAGCCTTCGATTTTAGTCGTACTCGTCCCGATCTGGACTTCCACGGGGTGTTCCCGCAGTTGACGATCCGCCGACTCAATTAACTTCTTGAAATTCGCCAACGTAAATTGATGCACCTGCTCGTTATAGATGCCAATCTGCGGAATATTGAATGTGTTCCCGGAATGGATCGCGTTCATTTCGATACTCGCATGCGAGTGACTCGCCATCATCATAATCTGCTCCGGCTTCCAGTCCCCCTCCTCCAATTGAGCCAGCAGTTCCGCCTTGAATGGAAACGGAAAGCCAAGCATATCCGCAGTGATGATGGCAAATTTCTGTTCGCCATCCGACAGAACCAGCGCCTTGGCCCAGATGCGATCGTGGATGCCTTCTGCTGGTTTGCTCATCCGCTCTCCGTAGCCTCCGAGCGAACATTTCATTTCCAATGGCGGTGTCAGATCAATCTGCGCGACGCCCGCTGTTAAAGTGGCTGCCAGAATCAGGTTTGAATTGAGGGCTCCCATAAAGGTGACCAACAACATCGACAGCCATGGCCGCAGTGACCGATTCATGGGTGAACGCATTTCGGAAGGACGCATCATCGGAGAATGCCTTTTAAGAGAATCGTGGAGGGACACTGTTCTATCGTAGATATTTCACCTGTCGAAAAGATAGTCGATTCCAGGGATATCGCAGCGCAAACAGGCATCCTTCGTGGCAGTGTCGTCCTCGGGCGGCAGGGCGAGCAGTTGACCCGGTTTTCCCCACCGTGGTACTGTTTCCTTGTTCGGTTCATCTCCACCTGCCAACTCGCAACGCCTTATCCGCGGGAACCACGCCCATGACCTTACCTCAGCACCCCGGTTCGCTCACACAGGCACTGTACCTTCGGGCGAAGCAGCTCATTCCGGGGGGAACTCAACTGCTCAGCAAACGGCCTGAGATGTTCGCCCCCGAAGTCTGGCCGGGTTACTACCAGAGCTGCAACGGTTGCACCGTGGTCGACCTGGATGGACGCGAATACACAGATATGTCGATCATGGGGATCGGGGCCTGCCTGCTCGGGTACGCCGACCCGGACGTCACTGATGCGGTCACCGAACGGATTCGCCGCGGTTCCATGTGTACGCTCAATGCCCCCGAGGAAGTTCTCCTCGCGGAAGAACTAATTCGCATTCACCCGTGGGCGGAACAAGTCCGCTATGCAAGAACGGGCGGTGAAGCGATGACAGTCGCCGTGCGCATCGCCCGCGCCGCGACCGATCGCAGCTTGATTGCCTTCTGCGGTTACCACGGATGGCACGACTGGTATCTGGCCGCCAACCGGCGGCCCAAAGGCGAAGGCGATTCGCTCAAAGGCCACCTGCTTCCCGGACTTCATCCCAATGGTGTTCCGGAGGAACTCGCCGGAACCGCGATTCCGTTTCAGTACAATCAGATCGACCAACTGCAGCAGATCATCAAGAAAGAAGGGAAACGGCTCGCGGCGGTGGTGATGGAGCCGACACGATACTCCGATCCGGAGCCGGGATACCTCGAACAGGTCCGCGAACTCTGCCATCAGAACGGCAGCCTGCTCGTCATTGATGAGATCACCGCCGGATGGCGGATGCACTATGGCGGCGCGCATTTGAAATACGGCATCGAACCCGATATCGCCGTCTTCGGAAAAGCGCTGGGCAACGGGCATCCGATGGCCGCGATCATCGGAACCAAAACCGCGATGCAGGCCGCGCAAGAGACATTCATCTCCAGCACCTATTGGACCGAAGCCGTCGGTCCCGCCGCCGCGCTGGCGACATTAAAAAGGATGAAAGAGACAGACCTCTCCACGAAGCTGAACGCGCTTGGACACGAACTTCGCTACGGGATCACACCCATTGCCGAGAAATTCGGTATTCCGCTGAAGCTCCTCGGCCACGCGCCGATCACGCACTTCCAGTACGATCACCCGCAGGCGGCCGAGATTCAGACCTACATCACCATTCAGATGCTGGAACGCAACATTCTTGCCGGCGCCGGTTTCTACGCGTCACTCGCGCACTCCTCGCAGCACATTCAACGGTACCTCGAAGCATACCGCGCCATCTACGCGGAATTACAGGAGCCCGTCGAAAAACGAACCGTCGACAAGCTGCTGAAAAGCCCCGTCAAACATGGGGGCTTCAGTCGCCTGAACTGAGAATGCGGAACCGCGAATACTGAATCGAGATAACTGCCGTTCGACGCTTAGAAATCGAGGGCTTGTTTGAGGTCAGCGACGAGGTCGTCCGGGTGCTCGATTCCGATTGAGACGCGAATCGTTTTCTCGGTAATCCCCGCCTGACGACGTGCTTCGAGCGTCATCGACGCGTGGCTCATCGTCTCGGGGTATTCCATCAACGATTCCACTCCGCCGAGGGATTCCGCAAGCAGGAAGAGTTCGGACCGTTCAAAGACCTTCTCCGCTTCCGCGCGTCCCCCTTTGATATCAAAGCTGAGCATCGCGCCAAAACCGTCTTGCTGCTTTTTCGCGAGCGCGTGCTGGGGATGGCTTTCGAGTCCCGGGTAATAAACATGCTCGACATTCGGATGCCCGTCCAGCATCTCGGCGACCGCCATCGCGGCCCGTTGATGAGCCTGCATCCGAGGCCCGAGTGTTTTGATTCCCCGCAGGATCAGCCATGCGTCGAACGGCGAACAACCCAGGCCGAGGGCATTCACCGTGTACGCGATCTTCTGCGACAGTTCATCATCGCGGGTCACGACGCAGCCACCGACCACATCAGAGTGCCCGTTCAGATACTTGGTTGTCGAGTGCACGATCACGTCGACTCCGAACTCGAACGGACGCTGCAGATAGGGCGACATGAACGTGTTATCGGCAATCGTGATGATGTTCGACTTCTTCGCGATGGCGGTGATGGCTTCGATGTCGACCAGGTTCATCAGCGGATTACTCGGAGTTTCAATCCAGATACATTTCGTCTCCGGTGTGATCGCCGCTTCGAGTTTCGACAGATCGCGCATTTTCACGAAGCTGAATTTCAGCCCCATCCGCGTAAAGACGTCGGAGAACAAACGGTAGGTTCCACCGTAAATATCGTCCCCGGCGATAATATGATCACCCGGTTTGAAGAGGTGCAGCGTCGTGACGATCGCGGACATCCCTGTTGAAGTCGCGCGGCACTGAGTTCCCCCTTCCAGCGACGCGATATTTTCTTCGAGTGCCGAGCGGGTCGGGTTGCCGGAACGTGTGTAGTCGAAACCCCGGTTGGTGGTGAGGTTGTCCCAGGAGAACGTCGATGTCGGGTAAATCGGAGTGGTGGCCGAGTTGTAAGCGGAATCTTTATCGACGCCAACATGCACGGAACGAGTTTCGAATTTCATTGGGAGGTCATCCACCAGGAGGAGTCAGAAGTTACGAAGCAAAAAGGTAAGCAGACACGGCGCGTACCGTGAAACAAGCATTTTCAGGCGAGGTCTGCCCGCGGCAAGTCCCTGAGTTTAGCGGTTTTCGAAGGGCTCTCAAGACTCAACTTCCGTCGTTTCGTTGAGAAGCACGTGAAGCCGGGCGCGGCCGCGACTAATGTTTGGCGTACTCAAACAGGTTCGTTGACAGATACCGTTCGCCAGAGTCAGGCAGCACGACCACGATCGTTTTGCCTTCGCTTTCGGGGCGTTTGGCGATTTTCAGGGCCGCCGCCATCGCGGCACCGCAGCTGATGCCACAGATGATCCCCTCTTCCTTAGCCAGACGGGGAGACATATCGAAGGCTTCATCGTCCGTGACGGTGACAACCTCATCGATAAGGCTGGTATCCAGAATATCAGGTACGAAACCTGCCCCGATTCCCTGAATACGATGTTTACCCGGTTCGCCACCGGACAGAACGGCACTCGTTTCCGGTTCCACCGCGACAACTTTCACGGGATGTTTTTTCTCTTCCTTGAGGTATCGCCCGACACCAGTGATGGTACCTCCGGTACCGACACCGGCGACGAAGATGTCGATCTTCCCGTCAGCATCGCGCCAGATTTCCGGGCCGGTGGTCTTGAAGTGAATCGCCGGATTGGCCGGATTCTTGAATTGTTGCGGCATGTAATAGTCGGGCTGCTCGGAAAGTTCCTCGGCCTTGCGGATGGCTCCCTTCATGCCATCAGCACCCGGAGTCAGTACAAGTTCGGCACCGAACGCCTTCAGCATCATGCGACGTTCCATCGACATGGTGTCGGGCATCGTCAGCGTGCATTTATACCCCCGAGCGGCACAGACATAGGCCAGGGCGATACCGGTATTCCCGCTCGTCGGCTCGACAACGTGCATTCCCGGCTTCAGTTTGCCCGATTGCTCGGCATCCCAGATCATCGACGCGCCGATTCGACACTTCACGCTGTAGGCGGGATTGCGACCTTCGATCTTGGCGAGAATCGTAACCGGGAGTCCGGAGGTGATCTTATTGATCTTCACAAGGGGAGTATTTCCAATGCTTTCCGAGTTGTCATTGAAAACGGCCATCCGGGGCGCTCCTTTATTTGAATGGAAAAGACGAAAGCGGGTTGCGTTCGTCCGGTTCTCTCGCTGAAGCCCTGAAAGCAGGGAAACGGCACACACTCCTCTATGGAGAGGGGACGGCCGTCAAAGGTTCGATATTCCGCATCGATGCATCAGTCGTATCTGAAACAAGTTATGCTATTTTATTGCAAACGTGTCAAACAGGGCAACACTATCTGCCCCCAGTCCCAAAAGCCTGTTCCGAGTCCCTTTTCAGCTATATTCACAGACGCAGGGACAGTCAAGCAGGCCATTCTCCCCGCCACAGTCACTGGTTCCCGGGAATGTTTCCGTTCGGAACAGGCGAAAAGAACGGCTGATTCGGGAATGTGAACGGAGGAACCAACATCGCCGGAGCCCGCATCGCATCACGTACCGGGTTGCTTTCAAACAGTCGCTGCAGCGCGTTATCAAACGTAACCACCGGCCGGTTCACATTGCCACGCACCTTGACGCCGATAAAGTCCCGGGAGGCCATGTTGACCACCTCGTTGACCAGCGGCAGCGGCAAATTGTTCCGGGGAACCCGCGAGTAAAAATCGAGATTCAACTGGCCATCGAATCGGGCGGTTCCGTAACCGTACATTCCGATCGCATCCCCCTGCAACCGGATCTGATTGAACCGGAATTGTTTCTGCAGGATGTCGAACTCCGCGAAAGCCGTCTTGAACGCCGTTTTATCCTGGGGAATCAGCCCTCCCAGTTCGTTGAACATCTGCACGAAGACGGGGAGTTCATAAAGCGCTGCGGGACTGATCAACACCTGCCCTTTGCCGGTGATCGTCGCGGGGTTGTTCCCCTGCCCCTGTAATTCCAGCCAGCTGTTGATGACCCCTTTGAGGTTGTGCGTCCCCGGGAGGTACAACCTCGCGTATTCCTCGAGCAGACCGTTCTCCATGATGATCTTGAGTTTATAAATTGTCTCTTCCTCAATGAGAGAATCTCCTTCGAGCGAGATCTGCCCGCCGATAGCTTTTGCCGTGATGGGCCGAATCTGACTCGGATCGATTTTGAATCGAACCGGCCGCAGAGGTTTGGGAACAGAGCCCACCCAGAACCGACGATCTACGAGAAAGTAAGGCCCTGCAATATCGGTCAGCTGGTAGTCACCCCAGAGATCTGCCGACTCAATATCGATTTCGCCCCGCATCTCCACGCTCTGCCCGTCGAAGATTCCCTGGCTCGTCACATTGCCGCGCACATGTTCGAGTTCGACACCGGCCCAGACATCGGTTCCGGAGAGTACCGCGGCGATATCCCATCCCGCCGTCACGGGCAATTTCGGATCGGTCGAGCCGCGCAGGTCGAGGGTGCCCGACAAGGAAATCGGGTTGCCGCGCGGATTGAGTTCCTCAGTCACCTTCCGCAAATCAGGTGGCAGCGCCAGGCGGAACATCCGGTCGGGAATAAGGTCGTCAACGTGCAGGGTCGACAACTGCACGCGCCAGTCTTTGGCGTCCTGATAGTCCGCCCAGTCGATATCCCCACTCAACCGCAGTTGGGTGTTGTCGTGCAGTCCCCGAAACGATTTGATTTTGATCGTCGGATGAACCTGTCCGTTCATGAAATCAGAAACGCGCTGGCCATATTCAAACTGCCCGTCGATATTCTTGAACGGATACGGGAACCAGTCCATCGTCATTTCCCCCTGTGAAACTTTCACGTAAGGGAGATGAATGTAAGGGGGCGTACCCTGACGCCATTCGATATCCGCATTCAGATCAAGTCCACCGCGGGGCGACATCTTGTCCCAGACAGTCTGCATTTCCGGGGAAAGCGCCTGCTTGAGCTGCGAGTCGAAGGAGCCCTGTCGGGCCTCGATATGCAGCTTCAAATGCCCCGGCTCGACGGAATCGTCAAACGTCCCGCTGCCGATCAGTTTCGTATTGCCGTTGCTTCCAGTCAGATCGTCGAAGTACCAGATTTTCTCTTCACTATCGAACTTCAACCTGCCGGTCATGTCGTTGACGGGATACGGGAAATGCAGGTACTGAATCGCACCATGATGCAATTCGACGAACATTCGCTGATGATATTTCTGCCCCAGTCCGGGAGGTCGCTTCAGATGGACAGTGGCATTGAGTTGACCTTGCAGTTGCAACGACTCAAGTGTCTTCTGCAACGGGGGCGGGCTCGCCGTTAACAGGGAGTCGTCCACGGGAAGGTTCGTAACCGACAGTGTGAATTCCGATTCCGCCTCCGGGCCCGGATTGCGAAGCCAGCCATCAATGGAAGTTTCCCGACGCGCCGCGAGACCGGTCAGCTTGACGTGCATGACATCGCTGTCCCCCGGTTGCTGAACCGTTCCTTCCACGCCGGTGAACGGGTAGGGGAACTTCACGAATCGGCAACTTCCATTGCGGACTTTCGCCAGGAGGTTACGGTACTTGAACCCCGTTTCCGGCCGGAAATAGACGCCGATGTCGAGGTCGAACACACCCGCCGGCTGGAAGTCGTCATAGAGCTTGCCGAGTCCTGGCGTCAGCCGCGCTCGGAGGTCTTCATCCAGCGTGATGTTGCGAAAGGAAAAATTGAGATCGAAACTCGCTTTGTCCGGTTGCCGACCAATATTGCCGCTCGTCTGGATTCCCGCAGGTCCGTTGAAAGCGGTCAGACTTTCGATCGTGATGAACTCGTTGTTCCAGACGACCGTCCCCTGCAGATCGCTCAAGGGGAACGGCAGGATACGGTTCGTCAGCAGACCATCCTTGAAATCAAACTTGAACTGAAAATCGGGTTCCGGCACTCCCGCTTTTTTGGAGACAGCGAAGTCGAGATCGAATAATACACCGATTCCGAAATCGGGAATCTGGTCCGAATCCGGCGCGCGCGTTCCGGTCGGCATCGGCGTCGTCAGCGCGGTTTGTGCAATGACCTCTTCCTGCTGACCCGGATAGTTCTTCAGGAACTGATCAAGGTCCTGCAATTTCGTCAACAGCTCGGGCGACTGTCCGGCGACGAGCGACAGGAATTCCCCCTGCGTTCGGATTTCGGCGACGGAACCCTGCACGTCCCATTCGCCGGTATCAACGCTCCAGTTGCCTTTGATCTTCAACCGTCCCACCTGATTGATGTGGGTCAGCCCTTCAATGGAGACGTTGCGGCGACCGGTGGGAACGAGGCGGACGTTGGCCTCCTCGATAATGACTTCGCCCGGGGGACGTCCCCCACCATTTTCGAGCACGACATGGTAGCGGGCGTCGCGGACTTCAATCTCGGGGACGGGCTCTTCGGACTGCGGTGGCGGTGACAGTTTCTGCCAGTTCCATTCCCCTCCGGCGTCCCGCACGAGGTTGACAGTGGGGCGTTTGAGAATGATCTTCTGAATCAGCAGGTGCTGGTTTTTTTTGAACTGCTCGACATCGATTTTGACGATGACTTCCGGCAATTGCACCAGGGACTGTCCCTCGCCCTGCCCCTGAACGGCGACGTCGTAGATGTGGACCTGGCTTTTCCAGTCGTAGCGCGTACGGCCGATCTGCACGTTCCAATCGGGAACAAGTTGGTCGAGCTGTTGGGAAATCTGCGCCCGGAGCAGTTCGTCGGAACGCATCCAGAACCACACGACACCTCCCCCAACCGCAATCAGGAGAAGCAACGTGAACAGCAGATACCAGCGGATGGATTTCCCAAGTCGGGCCATATAATCAGAAACAGCCTTGTTTCGCTGATTATAAAAAGGGAAGAAGCAGTCTGTGCCTGTCTGCGGGCCGGGTTGATTCCAAATTCATCCGTGAATTGGCGGAGCCGCTTTAAGCAATGGCTCCGAATACGGAAAGCGAAGATCGAAACGAGATCGGTGTCAGATCAATTCGTCGGCGACGTCCTGTCGCAAACGCAGGCAAGAAAGAATAGCACGCCGGCATTGTCGCCACCTCCCGCCGTTTCCTCAACCCCATTTCGGTCGAAAAGTGACGCTAATCGGGAAGATCTCCCGCGACCGAACCCCGTTCTATCTTACTACTGCACAAGCACTTAACCATCGCTATTCCCACCAGAATCATCAGCGGATACTCCGCCGGTAATCGATAGCGGAGCGAGCCAACGAAGATCAAGTGTATGGCGGCAAAGTAAAAAAGCGGCGCCAAGGTGTAGAACAGCCTGCTCCCCTGGCGACGGAAATGCCAGATTCCGATGATCACCAATAGAAACGCCACGGTGTTCACCGCTCCAATAAGAACCACTACCGCTGGATGTGATACCTCTGCCGACGCGGGCCACGGCCGCCAGTATCGCACCGCTTTCGCACCCGCCAACTCGACCGCGCGTCCCGGATTTTCCCGTGCGAATCGCCACGCCCGCGCACGATATTCTCGATCGACCTCATACTCGGTCATCGATTCGGGCAACTGATCGCGATCGAAAAATTGCATGTCGCTCGCCCCGGTGGCCTCCGGATTCAGGCCATCGTAGAGGCTCGGACCGACCCACAATGTCGTAGGAATGAGATGCCCACTCACGCGGTAGTTACGATAGGTCCACGGGGCCAACCCGATGGCCATACCCACCGCAATGAATAATATTTGACGAAGCGTCCGGCGGAAGTCGCGTGTCGCGAGCAGTTGATAAACAGCCCACAGTATCGGGAAGAGCAACCAGACCGGTCGCATGTAGGTCGCACCTGCCACCAGCAATCCCGCCACGAGGGGCTTTAGAACTGAACCGCCCGAAGATTCCAGCTGGCGCAGGCTGATCAAGCTCGCCAACAGCGCGGCGGCAAAGCAGGTTTCGCTGAGAATTAAAACGGAAAATCCGGCGAAGACCGGGTGCAGGGCCGTGATCCAACCAGCGACCAGAGCGACGGGACGATCAACCAACAAACACGCCAGCCGGTAACAGAGCCAGACAGCGAACGTTCCCATACACGCCAACCAGAGCCGCGTCGCCAGGAACGAACTGTCGGCTAACCTGATGGGAATCGCCAGCACCAGTGGAAAGCCGGGCATCCGCAGGATCCGCCGGGGTGGATCGTGAACTTCATAAGGTTCCCCCGCGGCGATATTCTTCGCCAATTGCCAGTATCCCTCGGCATCGCCTGCGATGAGAAAATCCCGGTTGGGCTGCCGATCGAGGTAGATCTGCAGCCCCACGGCCGCAACCGCCCGCACGGCGAATGCCGCGAACAGCAGCAGCACAATCGACTGGAAGAATTTCGGTGGGGACGAACAGCAGCGGAACAAGCAGAACCTCCGGATTAACGAACCTGTAGAGGATATTTCGTCCCTACTGTAGCAATCGGAACCGGTGCGTCCCAACCTTTTTCCTCCGAGGCCGAGGCGATCGTTTGTTCGAGGGTCCGTTTGCTGATACAACAGAGTGCTGTTCTCAATCGGCTCCTTCTTTTGAACAGTGTGTTCCAATATATTTTGAGGCCCTACAACATGACTGAACCTCTCGTCTACCTCAAAGGGGAGATGATCCCCGCATCCCGGGCACACCTCAATATCTTCGACCAGGGAATTGTGCTGGGAGCAACTGTGACGGAGATGGTGCGTACGTTTCGACATTCACTCTTTCGCCTCGACGAACATCTCGATCGATTGTACCGGTCGATGAAATACATGCAGTTCGATACGGGCCATTCCAAATCCGAACTGTCGGCGAAAGTGACGGAACTGGTCGCACACAACTGCGGATTGATCGATCAGAAAGATGAACTCGGCCTGGTGATTTTCGTCACACCGGGAGAGAACCGCATGTACGCGGGGGGAGCGGCCATGGGAGCAAACCTGACGCCGACACTATGTGCTCACACCTTCCCGCTGCCGTTCGAATACTGGGCGAAGAAGATGGAAACAGGTTCACACCTGGTCATTGCGTCGACCCGTCATGTACCCCCGCAATGCTATCATCCCAACATGAAGTACCGCAGCCGCATGCACTACTATCTGGCCGACCTCGAAGCGAGAAAGGTCGACCCGGAAGCAGCTGCCCTCCTGCTTGATCTTGACGGTAATGTCACGGAAACCAGCGGATCCAACTTCCTGATTGTCGAGCAGGGAAAGATCGTCTCGCCGACACTGCGAAATACGCTGCCGGGCGTCAGTCGTCAAGTCGTGATTGAGCTTGCCGAGAAACTGGGGATCCCCGTCGAAGTCCGGGACTTTCAGGCATTCCAGGCGATTAACGCCGACGAAGCGATGACGACAACGACTCCTTATTGCGTCATGCCGGTCACTAAGATCAACCAACTGCCGATCGGAACCGGGAAACCCGGGCCGGTCGTCCGGCAGTTGCAACAGGCTTGGAGCGAAATGGTTGGCTTTGATATTTTCGAGCAGATTCAGGCTGGAGCCATCCGGCGCTATTCTACTCACGCTCATGCCTGAAGCTTTCCACCGCTTCGGTAAATTCAACCGCACATAAAAAAGGGACGAGAAACAAACTGTTTCCCGCCCCTTTTTGTATTGCTTCAGACTGATATCTCGATCAGTCGATGCTGAGTCAGTCTTTCAGCTGGTACTGTACCATCATCGCACCGTTTTCGACCGGCACGGTGTAAGAGGCCGAATTGCCGAAGTACTGTTCGATCTCCTCGAACGGAGGAAGAACCGAGAAGTCAAGCTGCGGGATCAACGCGCCCAGATCGCCTGACCGCAGGTTTTCGTAAACCGGTTTGATCTGGCTGCGGGGATCGGTGTAGCCGATGATCGAGGTTTCCGCGGGGAAATGAGCCGCCAGCTTTTTGTACGATTCGCTTTCCGCGAGGCTGTCTGCAGCGGCGATGCCGCGAATGACCTGCTCGAGCATCTGCACTTCCGTGGCGAACAGGAAGTACCCTTTCGCGACGCCGAAGGCAACCGTCGGAGCGGCCGGATTCTGGTTCACCATCTCATAGATGGTGGTTCCCTGGAACTCGCGGGCTTCCGCCGGGAAACCGGGGCTTTCCGAAACGCGAACGAGAACGTCTTTCATGACTTCCTCATCGTTCACTTCCGCACCGAAGACGACGAGGCTCTGCAGGCTTTCGATTCCTTCGCCTTCACCAGCCATCGTGAAGAACTGAATGTCGCCAGAGAGTTGATCGATGATGTCTTTCTTGATGTGGACACCGGGACCATCGGGCTGCTGGGCCATTCCTTCAATCATCGCTTCGGCTGTTCCAGGTGGCTGGAAGCTGTCGATCAACTGCACGATCGCGCTGTAAGCGGACTGAGCGTCCCAGTTGAATGCCTGGAACGAACCCGCTTCGGCGGGCACCCAGTCAGCCGGCTTCTGAGCCGTGGCCGGGAACTTGAGTACGTTCAAGAGACCGCTTGGTGCTGAGTCGAGGTAGAACAGCGTGCGGCTGATGGTTTCAAAGTCGTCGACCATCATTTCCGAACAGGATCCGATTCCTTTGAGATTTCCCAGTCCGAGCGGTTCCAGCATCGCCAGTCCGAACTGCAACTGCATTCCCTGATTGCCGGCCGAGGTCGCGATCGCTTTCAACAGTGAGATCGGATCAACGAACAGATTGAACATCGACGTACCGGAATCGGTGACACACTGTTCAAGCACCTGCGAGTAAACCGGGCTGGACCGGAACGAGCCTTCTTCGCGGCCCTCCCAGGAATCGAGGATATCTTTGACGCCGTTGGTGCTGTTCGAAACCATGAACGTGCTGTCTTTGATACAGAACACGACGTTCTGCTCGACAGGCACACTCGGATCGGATCCGGGAACTTCGACGATGTTCAGCGTGGCACCGGCGTATTCTTCTTCGACAATTTCAGATCCTTCGGCTTCCGCGGCACTCGTCGCTTTTTCGATGAGCGAGTCGACCTTCTCGCGGCTGTCGCCGAATTCGACCGCCAGCAGCATCGCCAGCGGTTTTTCACTCGGCTTGAAGACCGAGAACGAAACCTCACCCGACAGAATCGAGTTCAGGTCATCCACGGTCATGTTGATTTTCGGTTCAATCGCGGTGTTGACGAGATCGGTCAGTTGAGTACAGAATTCCTGAACCCCCTCCTCCTGGGTGAGGGCATAGAACTTGGTTTCCTTATACTTCTCTTTGAGCGTTTCGACATTGGGAACGGAGATATACGCGTAGGTCTTGTCAGGAAGACGTTGGTCGAGTGTGGTCGCATCCGCCGCCAACACTGTCTGAGCACAAACGAGCAGGACAGCGACGCTGCTCAGGAGTGCTTTTTTCGGAGAAGGGAAATCTCGCAAGCTCATGTTAGTATCCAATCTGGGTTACATTGAAAATGTTCAGGCCTGAATGAGTTGGTCAAAAACAACTTTACATTCACGATAGCAGAGACAAACAATCCCGATTCTGCTTCATGCTCCGTCAGGAAAACAGCCCTTCCGCATCGGCCTTATAGTGACAGGTAAATGGTAATGATAACTTATCTGGTTGGGTCTGGTTGGGGGGATCGGGGTTACTCGATCTTATTCGTGGGCGCCCTTAGATCCTTAAAGGGAATTTACGGAAACCTTCATCGGGGAAGTTCACCGAAATCGGTCCGTTCAGGTGGATCGAGATAGTGGTACCCGGTGTTCGGATTCTTTTCGTCGAACGCAAACGCATCATAATTATCAAGAAAGTGCTTCAGATACGCAACGGGAATTGCGAAACCGAGCCCTTCGGCGAACTGCAGTTTCATGTTGGTGACGCCCATTACCTCTCCACGTTCGTTGAAGAGAGGGCCTCCCGAGTTGCCCGGGTTGATCTGTGCTGTCGTCTGGATATAGACGATGCCCTGAAAGTTTCGATTCCGCGTACTGACGATCCCCTGAGAAACGGATCGTTCGAGACCGTGCGGATTGCCGATCGCGAAAACATCGTCTCCTTCGCGGTAGTCTTCGGACTCTGCGATATAGACGGGGTGAAATGGTATCCCTTCCCGTTTCGGAATCTGTAACAGGGCGAGATCGAAGTAAGGATTGAGAGCCAGAATCTTCACATCCGAGATTCGTTGTCGGGCGAACTCGTTTCGCTCGTTACGTTGAAACAGGGTGACGGCAACGCGTGTCTCCTGTTCGACGACGTGGTAATTCGTGATGCAGTAGCCATCTTCGTTGATGATAAACCCGGAACCGAGGCCGCTGGGGGTTTCAATCAGGACGACCCCTTTTCCGAATTGTTCGACCAGTTCCTTGAGGCCTTTGTCCGGAAGCGTGGCCGTCATATACAGGCTTTCCGTTTCCGTCTGGCCTTTGACTTCTTCGATTTTTTCTTCCTGCTCGACCGGCCGTCGTGATTTGACTTCCTCCATCGGGATTTTCAGCACGTCCACACCGATATCGACGTAGAGCAGCGAGGTATCCGCTTTGAGAACATCGCCCATGATCTTGTGCCCGGACCGCAATTCCACCACTTCCGCCGACATCCCGGTGGTCGGAAGCAGGAACGGCAGGAGGAAGGCGGCTGATATAATTCGAAATCGTGTCGCGGTTGAACTCATCTGGAAATAAATTCCTGTCTATCCTGAACCCCGAGTCGCGGAGTTTATTCAAATCGATAATTGGCGTGACAGTCAGCGCAATGTTTTTCGAGACGATCACGTTTCGTCACAAATTGATCAAAGTCTTTATTGAGAACCGCTGACTTCATTTCGAGTGACGAGGTGACAAAACCAGCAGCCTCTTCATGATAACCGGCTTCTTCGGCGTAAGGATAGCCCGGTTCGCCGATGATCTTCCCCAGCATCGCCAGGATGGCGGTTTCGCGTTCGGCGGTTTTCTGTTCGGTCTCGAGTTTATTCGCGGCGTCAATGTTTGTGGCCAGCCATTCGAATGCGCTTTCCATGCGATACATGATCGCGCCGCGATCGACCCGATCACTGAAATCCGAGTTCGCGTCAGGCTCCGCCTCCAGATTGACAGTTTCCCCATTTAACACGGACCGCACCTGTTGAAGCGGTATCTGCGCGGCATTGAACGAAGCCCGCCCCGACTCTTTGGATTGTTTGACCAATCGTTCTCCGCAATCGGCGAGTACCAGCGTCTGGTTTTTCCAGCGGAGATCCGCGTTCAATCGCGAGGCGACCAGCGCGGCGGCGATCAGAGCCTCGGCCTCTTCGGCAATCTCATTTCGCGACCGATTGAAGCTCGCCAGTTGGTTCAGATACGACGTGAGGCTGATCGAAATACGAGTGACTTCTTCTTCAAGAATCGCCGGTGTGACCAGTTCGTCCCATTCGCCATCATTCGTACTCTCTTCCGCAACGGCGGGAACCGTTGAATTGGCGGGGGCGCGTTCATTCGGTGCCACGGCCATCGATGCGGTCGATGCGGCTGGGCTCGAGGCTGATTGCGGAGACTCCATATCGGTCGGTTTGATCAATGACAGCGGCTTTTCGAACCAGATATCATACGGAATATCGTCGAGTTTTTTCTTTCCCGCCTCATCAATGGTGACACCTTCAGGCATCTTGTTGGAGGCGGAAACAGCGGTGGACGGAACGGCTTCAGCGGCAGGAGTCGGAGCGTTAGCCGGAGGGACCGGGTTCGCGGTCGTCGGGGGCGTGGACTCACCCCCGCAGCCTGGAATGATCATCAGACAAAACAGGAGGACAGTCCACCGGGCCTGATTGTGGTGGATAAACCGTTTCAAATTCACATCCATGAGAAAATTGGTCGCAATATGGGACGCATCTATAAGTAAGCAGCTACCGATACGCCCGTCAAGGATCCGGCCCCCGAATTGTAGCACAGCTCGTGCAGGTGACACAAAAAACCTACCCCTCCCAGTTTATGAAACCGTGTTCCGCCATCGAAACCGTTTTCTCCCGGGTCGCGGACAAATTACAAACTTTTGGTGAACCACCAATTTGAACAGTTCCCCGCAGTAAGCTGGGGAAGATATGCTCAAAGTACGGGTTAAGGATGTTTCCGGAAGAAAACACGACCGATGTGAGGCATGTTGCCTCCGGTAAACATCAACTGGTTACAACTTCCATCCCCCTTCATTAAGAGCGAAAGATTGCCGATCGAGAACTCACGATGACCGCAATCGGGTCCGGTTTTCTTGCGCTGTTCGACTGAGCGCAACAACCTGAAAAGTCTCGCGGTCAAATTCAGGGGTTCGACAAAAAAACTTTTTCGCGCTTCGGCAGGCGCGATATGTTTGAGCAGACATCCCATCGCTGGCTCCGCTGCTGTTATGCCTCTGCCCTGTTCGATCTCTGTGAACATGGCCATAGCAGCCATCGACGGGAGAACTGACCACACGAATCCAATAGAGAATGAATTCCATTCATTCCCTGCCCGGCGTCTGTCATCTCAAAGTAGATCAGACAGTTCTGCAATCTGATGGAATCCGGTTCACGAATCTCGCTGAGGATGTTCTGTCCTGATGCGAGTGAGGTCTCACCATCCGCTCTACTTGATCTCGATGGGGTCGTTACCAGACACGAAATTCACTCCTGACAAGAATTCACAAGGAAGGAATAAATCAATGAAGAAGTTACTGGCATACATGCTGGTGACCGCACTTCTGGCTGTGAGTGCCGAAGTGTCGGTGGCCAAATCGAAACAGAAGACACCTGTCCCGCCTGAAGTCGGTTACTTCTACGTTCCCGGCACGCAAGAAGTCGTGTCGCACGAAGTAGAAGCCCGCCTGCAGAAGGAACAACCTGAACTGCTGACCGTATCTTTCCAGGCACCGGATGCACCTCCGGCGGAACCGCTCCCCTACCCGCAGGAACCGACTTCGGTTTACTCGGATGGGCCTGCCCTTTCTTCCGGTATGTCCGCTGCCCCGATGCAATTGTACCACTGCGTCGAAGTGGAAGACCGTCACAACATCCATCCCTGTGCCGTCACGAAAATCGTTTCGGTGCTGGATCCGTGCCCGCCGGCATGTGGTTCCTGCGGTGGTTGTGATTCCTGTAACAGCTGCGGCACCTGTTGCCCTCGCGGATGTGTGTTCGTGCAAATCTGCGTTCCGCCGTGCGGTTGCCCGGAAGTTAAAGTCAGCCGTCATGGCTCCAAAGTCAAATACGACTACGGCGAATACGAAGTCGAAATCACCTCCGATGACGGCGTGGTGAAAGTCGACTACGACGATTGAACATGATGCTCTATTAGAGAGCTTTAACCGAAGCCGGGTCGACGCGTCGATCCGGCTTTTTTTGTTTGCACTCCAAACCTGAGCAAACAGTCGGTGCCGACAAAAAGAAGGCCGGAGCAGTCAATGCTCCGGCCTTTCTTATTTTCATACATCAATTCTGTCGGACTATTGCGCGTCAATCCATGATCGGAATCGCATACAGGTGCGATCTGTCGGTGACGTACATGACCCCGTTGGCGATGGTCGGCGTACTGTAAATTGACGACTCGAATCGATATTCCACGATGGCGTCTTCGTCGAGCTCCGCGCCTTCGTTGAAGATGGCCAGGTCGCCGTCTTCATCTCCGATGAGGACTTTCCCGTCAACGACCATCGGTGACCCCCAGACGGCGGCGAACAGGTCGTATTCCCAGTGCCGTTTTCCGGTCTTGAAGTCGACGCAGTGAAGGCGTCCCGAGAGGTCGGCGGCGTAAACGAGACCGTCGTGAATGGCGACCGTGGAGATCGTTCGGCGGAAGACCTCCGCGCCTTCTTCCCCGGTCACTTCGCCATCGGTATCAACACCACCGTAATGCCAGATCTCGCCGGAATTTTCGTTCGGCGTTCCATCTTCGTTCACGGAGGTCACGTCACCTGTTTTGGTGGCGTCGATCCGGTAAAGGTGTCCGATCCCTTCGCCGTGTTCCGGGTCCTGCCCGACACCGACGACGATGCTGTTGTCGAGGAAGACCGGCGTCGAAATGATGGCGTTACGAGTACCACGCCCCCCCAGGATCCATTCGGAATCCTTGGGGTTCATATCGAATTTCCATATCAGGTTTGCTTCGTCGGCTTCCGCTTCGAAGGCATAAATCCAGCCGTCTCCACCCGGGAAATAAACCTGGGCCTGATCGTTCACGATCCCAATCGCGGGGGAGCCCCACTGACCGTGGAGAATCTGGTCGAAAGGAGTATTGTCTTCCCAGATCACCTCGCCCGAGTTCTTATCAATGCAGAGAAAACAGGGAGCGCGGGGAGCGGGAATCTCCAGGTGGGCTTCGTCGACCCCGTTCGAGGTCAACAGGAAGATCCGATCCTTGTAGATGAGCGGTGAGCTCGTCGCCAGGTTGTGCGGGAAGACACCCAGGTCGTTGATCATGTCGAGCGACCAGATGATGTCGGCGTCCATTTCCTCGGTATCGGCTTCTTCCGTGTAGGGGCCATCGTTCTCACCGTCATGGAAACCTTCCATGTCGACGCACATGACCTCGGCCCGGTTGGTGACGACATACATTTTTCCGTCTTCGATACAGGGAGTCGAACAGATCCCCTGCTCCGGCCAGTCGTTGACGCGTCCCTGTTCGAGTTTCTCGCGCGTGAGCTGCCAGAGCATATCGCCCGAACTTTCATCGAAGCAGAGTACGACACCCCGGTCCCCAACGTGCTGGGGACGGTATTCGGCACCGTTGTTCGTACCGACGAGGACTTTGCCACCGCCGACGACCGGGTTGCCGTAAGTCTGAGAACCGAGGTTCGAGGTCCATTTCACGCTGTTGGACTCATTGATGTCCTGCGCTCCGAGATCGAGATTGATCCCTTTGGTCGAGTTGACCATGTTGCGGAAATAGTCCCCCCCCCACGTCGGCCAGTCGCCCGCGATCTTCTTCTCGTCGCTCTTCGCTTCCGTAGCTGCGGCATCCACCGCGGCCACCTCGACAGATTCCTCCTCGGCAGGAGCTGCTTCCGCAGTTTCTTCCTTGGGCGATTCTTCAGCAGCCGGCTCTTCCGTTGCCGGCTCTTCCGTTGCCGGCTCTTCCGTTGCCGGCTCTTCCGTTGCCGGCTCTTC
>PABD01000258.1 GCA_002702685.1 Planctomyces sp. | reverse complement strand
TCACCCGCATCTTCCCCCGCGCAACCTGTTTTCCCCCGCTCGAAAACCAGTCATTGGTCGCGGCGTAAAGTTAGGATCTTCAACGGGCTGTTAAGGCCTCTCCAAGACAAGGTCTTGTCGTTGCCGAGCAATGTTTGTTCCTCTACACAGCCTTTTAGCCTGAAGGTCCCCACCATGTCGGATCACGCTGAGAGTCAAGTCTCCATGCTGGTGATCAGTGGTCCGCATGAAGGCCGACGATTCGAATTCGACCGGCATGACACATTCGTGGCGGGGCGTTCTTCAGAAGCCCATTTGTCGCTCCCCGAGGATCCCCGGTTCTCCCGATTTCATTTCCGACTGGAAGTCCGTCCTCCGGAGTGCTACCTCGTTGATCTCGATAGTCGCAATGGCACCCGGGTGAACGGGGAAAGGGTTTCCGAATGTTTCCTGAAAACCGGCGACGTGATACAGGTCGGAAGAACAAAGTTTCGGGTCGAAATCAGTCAGGTGGCTTCCCAAACCGTCGTGCCTGAGGCAGGTCATGCAGAATCAGACGGAATGGATGAAAGACTGCTGGCGGAAACCCGCCTCACCCCCGAGTCGGGTTTGTCATGGGATCATCTCGAGGAATTTCAGCCCGTCCCCGGATATCAGTTGCTGGAAGAGTTGGGACGCGGCGCCATGGGGGCCGTTTACCGCGGCGTTCGCAAATCAACTTCGGAACAGGTCGCCATCAAACTGATCGTTCCTCAACGAGCTGGCAATCAACGGGATACGCAGCTTTTCCTGCGTGAAGCGAGTGTGCTCAGCAGTCTGGATCATCCCAGGATCGTAAAGTTTCACGAACTCGGTATGGCGGCCGGGCAGTTTTACCTGGTGATGGAAAATGTCCCCACAGTCGATTTCGCCAAGGTTCTCTGCAGCCAGTCCGCGGAATCGAAGCTTCGCATCAGCTGCGGCATTATCTGCCAGGTTCTGGAAGCGCTCGAATACGCCCATTCGCTTTCGTATGTTCACCGGGACATAAAACCTGCCAATATCCTGGTGACGAAACCTGATCGAAAACTGAAATGCAAGCTGGCGGATTTCGGACTCGCCAAAAATTTCACAAATGCAGGATTCAGCGAAATCACACGCGACGGTGAGGCGCGGGGAACGCTTGCGTTCATGCCTCCGGAGCAGTTGATTGATTGTAGATTCTCCAAGCCGGCCGCTGATATCTATTCTGTCGGTGCGACACTCTATTATTTTCTGGCGGGCAAATATCCATTTGATTTCACCGAAGACCGTAGTGCCATCGCCCAGATTCTGCAGGATGAAATCGTGCCCATCCAACATCACTGTCCAAATATTCCAGCGGAAGTCGCGACGATTATCCATCGATCACTTTCGAGAGAACCTGGAGACCGGTTTTCATCCGCGGGGGAAATGCGTGAAATGCTGCTCCCCTTTTCCAAGCGTCGTGAATCGACATTTTCCTGAAGACTATCGCTTTCTGTTTACATATTGCTGGTTTGAGATTTCCCGGGTGTCCGTCGACGTGGAGCTGACAAATGCCTCAAAAGCTGTCTACCAAATGCCCCCATTGTGATCGCGCGCTCCGCGTCGATGCCAGCAAAGTCGGACGAGCCGTACGCTGTCCCGCGTGTAGTGAGCGGTTCACCGTAAGCAGCCTGCAGATCTCGAAACAGGATTCAACCTCTCCCAGCTTGGACGCCGTACAAACGACGGATGTCGCCATGACAGATACCACTACCCAGACACGGAGTCGCCTACCCAAAAGCCAGGAGCTGACGATCGGGAAAATCGGGCGGTTCGAATTGAAGTCCGCGCTCGGTCAGGGGGCCTTCGGTACAGTCTACAAAGCATACGACCCGGTATTGGATCGTTTACTGGCGCTGAAAATTCCAAAGTTTTCGTCGTCGGAAAAGAGGAAGATACGAAGGTTCGTGCGCGAGGCCAAAGCGGCAGCCAGCTTACACCACCCCAATATCGTGGCTGTCTTCGAAAGCGGCCAAGTCGATAACCGAATGTATATCGCATCGGAACTCATCGACGGGACGCCGATGTCGTCCATCGTCGCTGAAGGGCCGTGTGATTACCGCCAGGCGGCGAAATGGGTGGTCGCCCTTGCGGAGGGGCTGGCCTATGCGCATGAATTCAGCATCGTTCACCGCGATATCAAGCCTGACAACATCATGGTGAGCAAGTCTGGTAATCCACAGATCATGGACTTCGGCCTGGCGAAGCGACTGGATGAAGACTCATCCATGACGACGGATGGCGGAGTCATCGGAACGCCGGCTTACATGCCACCCGAGCAGGCTCGCGGGGACATCGAGAACGTTGGGACGCACAGTGATCAGTACAGCCTGGGTGTCGTGCTGTATGAACTCCTGACGGGAAAAAGACCCTTTTCTGGTCCGCCCCATTCCGTCATCGCGCAGATTGCCAGTACTGAGCCCCCTGAACTTCGTCAGTTAGACCGCAGAATACCGATTGATCTGGCGGCAATTTGTTCCAAAGCGATGGAGAAAGATCCGGCAAATCGTTACCCGGATATGACGGCGATGGCGAGCGACCTGGAGCGTTGGCTGTCGGGGCGGGAAACGAAAGCCAGGCCGATCAGCCGCTGGGAAAAAACTCGGCGCTGGGCCACTCGGAATCGCTCCCTCGCTTCGGCATTGGGAGCCGTGGCCATCCTCCTTGTCGTATGGCTGTTGGGCGCAACAGTCGCGGTTGGCTACTTTCGTCAACAGGAGCAGAAACAGCGACAACTCGCCACAGAGAATCTTGACCTGGCGAATAACAACGCGAAACTGGCGAACGAAAGTCAGGCCGCATTGGACGAGTCGAAGCGAGCTCAACGAAGTGCGGAGAAACGACTCGTCGAGCAATACGTCGCCCGGGGCCGCAGTCTGTGCGAAGCTGGAAATCAGGGTTTGGGGCTACAGTGGCTGGTCCGCGCGCTCGCGGCGGTGCCGGAACATGAACGCGACATGGAGCTGGCAATACGTCGCGATCTGGATGCGTTTGCCAAACCCGTTCACCAGTTGGCACATCTAGTGCAGATCAGCAATGAGGTGACCAGCGTCGACATTTCGAAAGATGGCAGCACGATCGCAGCCGTAACCGGCGGATATCATCACCCCAACGGCGAACTGTATCTCATTGACACCGCGACAGGCCAACTTAATGGTCTACCCAGGAAACTCAATGAGTCAGGATGGGCTGTCAAGTTCTGCCACGATGACAACCTGATCGCCGTCGGTGTTTCGAACTATTCCGGGGGGGAACTCTCGCTGTTCAATCGAGCAACCAATAGTTTTGAAAAACAAACACTGGTGATTCCGGGGATGATTCGGTCGATGGTTGTGCATCCGCACAAAAGCGTGTTGGCTGCCACGACACACAATCAGAAATTTCTCTTGTGGGATTGGTCAACGGAATCGGTTTTCAAAGAGTTTCCAGAAGATATTAAGTTAACCGCGAAAGGCTTCAGCCCGGACGGCGACGATCTTTTAATCAGTTCCAGACCAATAGGGGCAGAGGAAGATAATGGACTGCGTTTGTGGAATCTGGAGAGAAAAACGTTTGAAGAACTCCCGTCTACATTTTCGGAAACCACCAGTTTGGCCACCTTCTCACCTGATGGTTCGAAGCTTGCGACCAAAGAAGGGGGTGGCATCTCGGTCTGGGATATCACTTCCGGCAACCGCCTCATCGGTCCGTTTCTTCTCGATGTCGATCCCAAGAGCCTCCAGTTTGCGTCTGATGGGGAAACCATTTCCGTTTCCGCCATTGATGGAACCGTGCACATCTGGAGTCTCTCGACTGAAAAACGTATTGGACAGATGCTACACCATAAGGGCCTCGTGCACTCGTGTTGTTTTCACCCGGGAGGAAAACAACTGGTTACGGGTGCGGAAGACGGCTGCGTCCGCATCTGGCAAGTGGCCGAGGAGCAGCAACCGGTAGAAGCTGATCTGGATGGTCCAATCTTTTCGCTCTCTGTGTCACCGGAGAATGAATTCCTGCTGGTCGCTCAGAAACTGCATGAGACACAAGTCCTGTCGGCAGAAACACTCGAAGTTCAAATGTCTCTCAAAGAAAGCCATGGTTATCTGAGTTGTCTGGCCGTCGGTGGTCAATATGGTTTTGTCGACCATGACAACAACCGCGTCGAACTTTGGGACCTTAAGAAGGGTATTCAGATTGCTCCGCCGCTAATAAACAATTTCAAAGTGTCAAGTTGTTCTGCAGCTCCAGACGGCACCCATCTGGCTGTGGGAACGGGTGCGACGGACTTGTCCGAGGGGCAGATTGAGATTTTCGACGTACGGACAGGCCAGAAAATATTGTCTCCATTGAAACTGAACAGCCCTCCGCTGGGTGTTTGTTACAGTCCTTCCGGGGCGTTAATCGCCGCTGGCACAACTGGAGGTTTGGCGCATGTGTTTGATGCACAAACTGGCGAGCAGATATTCTCACCGATTCAACATGGGGCCTGGATTGATGAGGTCGGATTTACCATTGACGGAAAAATGTTAGTAACGGGATGTTTCGATGGAATCATCCGGCTGTTCGACTCGACGACGGGAAAACCGAACGGAAAGCCGCTTGATGTTGGCACGAAAATAAGTGCGATGAGATGCGCGCCGGATGGTCGCACGCTTGCTGTTGGAGCAGAATCAGGCATCGTTCAAATCTGGGATATCCCCACCAGACGCCAGATTGGCAGAACCTGGATGCACCCCATGGGGGTCACTTCGATGGACTTCAATTGGAAAAACCAACGACTGATTTCAGGTGACGCGGGAAGTTACGTCAGGTCCTGGGCGATACCTCAATTTGAACCGCGTTCCAGTGAACGCATCCAAACAGAAGTCGAACTGGCAACTGGCGTCAGGCTGTCTACCTCCGGTGAACGTGAGTTTCTTTCTGCGAAGGATTGGAACAGTCTTCGCGAGGCTTTCCAGCAACCGGGGGATACAGATGGGTTGTCCGACGAAGTCCTGCGTCCCCAGGAAACTCAAGTAATGGATTCATACCAGACGAACTCTCTTGAAGCATCACAACGGTGGCAGACAACGCTTGCTGCTGTTGCGGATCAAAATAACTATGAAGAATTATCCAGGCTCCGCGCGAAAGCGGGAGAGCTTCTGAACAACGACGACGTCAAAGAGGCAATACCGGTCTACGAAGAGATACTGGCGATTCAAGTGGACCGGGCAGACTGCAAGACATTGTATTCACTCTACGCCCGCACGATGCAATGGGAGAAAGCATTAGAGGTCGGATCGAAGATTTCGGAAGGGATATTCATGCGGGATAAAGCCTACTTGCTTTTTCAGACGGGAAGGTTTGAAGAGTATCGAGATGTCCGCAAGCTATTACTGGCCGAAGCCGAGTCCCTTACACAGGACTGGCAGTATGCCGGGCACCTGTCCGTCTCTTCGCTGTTGCCGATCGAAGCTGACTTATATCCTGCGATGAGACTACTATCTGAACGCTGCGCCAATGGAAAGGAACAGTACCAACAAGCAACGGTAGGAAAAGGCGTATATCGACTGGGTGAATTTGACGCGTGGTACGAACGCCTTGCCGAAGACTCCCCGTTGAAGAATGGGCAAGCAATTCGAGTTCGGTTATCACAGTTTCAAAAATCCCCAACCGAAGAAAATCGCAAACTTCTGCAGGAGAGTGGGCAATATTTGAAAGATGCCGCGGACAAGCTGGCTGCCGAAGGAGTTTTGGAAAAGTACTGGTGGAATTACATCGAAACAATGGCTTGGGCGGAAGAAGCGGAGAGAGTACTGAGTTCGAAGTAGGCGGCTTCCAATTGAGTCGTCGCTGAATGTATGCATGTTCCGGAAAGTTCATGGAATCAGAATCGCGCGTGCCTCGGCTGCCAGAGGGTTCTAACGATTCTGCAATCGTCTGTAAAATCGCTTGAACACGTCATTCGCACCTTACCTTGAAAACTAAGCCGAACTCGAGACACTGCAAATCATGATGTCTGCGAGACACGCGCGACATCCATTCTTAGACGGTCTGGCAACGACGTTCGCCGCTACAAACGTCGCAACCAGAAATGCTAACGGTCGATACTGACAGCGACCTCCGACTCGCGAGTCCCATGGGACCTGTAAATGGTCAGAGTTTCAGAGTGACTTCCTCTTCTCGCTCTGGATCTATGTTGATGAACTTCCTGATGCAGCCCTGGCATCTGCTTATTCTTGCCCTCGCCAGTTGGCTGAATCGCGAGCAACAACAGGTAATCGAGTGCCTGAAGGCCGAGGATCATGTCCTTCGGGAAAGGCTTGGCACAAAACACATTCAGCTAACTGACGACCAGCGGGGATGTCTGGCTGTGACAGGAAAAGTCCTCGGACGAAAGTTATTGAGCGATATCGGAACTTCTTCTGCCTCACTGGCTGATGGTGTCGAGCGATTTTGCAATCGTTTGCAAAACGGTGGCGGGTCGATTGGCGTATGGCGGCGATGTTCTTTGTGGGCGGTATAGCTCCCACATCGGAACGACAGAGTCATTTTATGGGTAACAAACGGCGGGCCGTGAAAGATTGTGCTTTGCGAATCACATTAGCCTTCGATCTCTTTACGGGGCGCAAACCATGGATTTGCAACAGTTTAGGTTCCAGCGATACTCTGGCTCTTCGGTTTTTTTCAAAATCGGACTGCAAAAGAGCGGATTTATCGTCTAATGTAATAGACGTTTTACATCATTGAGTACCAGATAAGAGACGCTAAGTGAAATCTATCCCAACGAAACTTCCGCTTCCCGTGCAGCGAGCCATGCGAAAACTGGGAAAAGATATTGCCGCTGCCCGACGTCGACGTCGCATACCGGTCGCTATTATGGCGGAGCGCGCATCCATCAGTCGTATGACACTCAATCGAGTGGAAAAGGGAGAACCGACTGTATCCATGGGCGCCTATGCGACCGTCCTGTTTGTTCTCGGGATGACGGACCGGATTGGGCAGCTTGTCGATGCGCGCGAAGATGATATTGGAATGGCGTTGGAGGAAGAACGATTGCCCCAGCGCATTCGGTCCAAACGGAATCGACCGGAGTAGACCATGGAAATGGACGTTTGGGTTTACGTCGATCTCGCAGGGGCTTCCACGCTGGTGGGGCGTCTCTGGGCTCGCTCGCGTGGGGCTCGAGAAAGTGCCAGTTTCGAATACGATCAAAGCTGGCTGTCGCACGAGGAACGTTTCGCATTGGAACCGGCCCTCAGCCTCGGGCCGGGGCCATTTCACACCGCAGGCGATAAAGTCATCTTTGGAGCAATCGGAGACTCCGCGCCCGACCGGTGGGGAAGAACATTGATGCGGCGTGCGGAACGTCAACGGGCACGTCAGGAAGGAGAGATGCCCCGCACCTTGGGAGAGATTGATTTCCTGTTGAGAGTCGATGATGAAGCTCGACAGGGGGCGCTCCGTTTCTCGAAGTCGCAAGGGGGGCCATTTCTGGCTGAATCCGGAGGAATGCGCATTCCGCCTTTGGTGGAACTGCCTCGTTTACTTTCCGCCGCGGACAAGATCGCAGATGAGAGCGACACGGCTGAGGAACTACGACTACTGCTGGCCCCGGGATCGTCTCTCGGCGGAGCGAGACCGAAGGCGTCTGTTCGAGACCACGATGGACATCTGTTGATTGCCAAGTTTGCTCATCGGGATGATGAAATTGACGTCGTGCGCTGGGAAGCCGTTGCTTTGGGATTGGCACGCAACGGGGGACTGGTGGTACCCGACTGGAGAATTGAAAAAGTGGGAGACTTTCCGGTTCTATTGCTGAGGCGTTTCGATCGCGACAAGAATAGCCGAATCCCTTTTCTGTCAGCGATGAGCATGCTGGACGCCCGCGACAACGAACGTCGGAGTTACCTGGAAATGGTTGATGCTTTACGTCGATATGGAGCGGTTCCGGTCGCTGATATGCATGCCTTATGGAGAAGAATTGTCTTCAACATACTGATCTCCAATACGGACGATCATCTGAGAAATCATGGGTTCCTGTACGAAGGAACCAATGGGTGGCGCCTATCTCCCGCTTACGACTTGAATCCGGTACCTACAGACCTCAAACCCCGAATCCTGTCGACCAACATTGACCTGGACGATGGTACGGCCTCGATCGAATTGGCGTTCAGCGTCGCAGCCTACTTCGAACTGAACCAAACAGAAGCCAGACAGGTCGCGCGGGAAGTTGCCGTGGCTGTAACAGGTTGGCAGCACGAGGCGTCGTCAGTGGGCATCCCGAAATCGCAAATCAAGCGGATGGAGTCAGCGTTTGAGCACGCTGATCTACGCGCCGCGCTGGAAGTTAAATGATGGTGACAAGTGATTTTTCAGCAGACAGGAGGAAGAAACGGAAAACCTCGAAGAACGATTTCCGGCGATTGCGTCCTGGATAGAACATGGCTGGATCGAAATTGGCGACCAGGAGTGGACACGGTCCAAAGCAATGGCCCATGATTGTGGCGGAATGATCGTGGAATTCAGTCAACGCCAGAAAACACTGACTGAGTATCTCGACGCATTGGAACAGGCACTCCGCCCACATATAAAAGAGCGGTGGGGCGAGGAGTTCGATTAGCTCACTTTCATTTGAATCTTTGGAACTCAGTTGCTCAGGACTGAAAACAGAGCTCTCCGAAAAATATTTCGCGAGAAACGCATTCTGCTCGACGACGACTAAAGGCGACGCCTCTGAAGTAAAGGTCAAGTACTATGTCGGAGGTTGTTGAGCGAAATCAGAACTGCTTTTGACTCACTTGTCAAATGTTGCCAGCGATTTTGCAATCGTTTGCAGAATCGCTCGAACTCGCCGTCCGGTCGCAGGTCACCATCAGATCAACAGCCGTTCCTGTTCCTCGTCCCAGTTGGCGAAGAGGCTATCAGCCGTCGGAGTGCCTAAAGGTCCATCAAATGCGACCTGGAAATTATCGAACCAGGTGAAGGCATTGGCGGCGGCGAGGCCGACGGGGCCACGGGTGATGGGCGTGTTGAAATCGACTTCGTTGATGAGTTCGCCATCGACGAACAAGGTGGCGCGTGTTCCTTCCAGTACGACTTCGAGATGATAGAACTGACCGAATTTGATCTTGCGACCCTGGTTGTCCCAGTCGACGGTCGTCAGTCGATGGTCGGTGTAGTTACCCAGGTAGTGGCCGATGATCCATTCGCTCTGGCCCGTAAAGAACCCGGCGTACTTGAAGTCATTCTGGTTTTTGTAGTCGAAGATGATGAACCCGTCGGCCCAGGAGGTCGACGAAATTGAACGGATGTCGGCCGAGATTCTCACCCTGTCGCCGTTCGGGTTATCGATCGGCAGATAGTGGACACTGTTTCCTCCCCCGTTAGAAGAATTCACCCGCAGAACCTTATTACCGCCGTAGTTGGCGAAGCCCCAGGCAGTGGGGTTCCGGTCGATAAAGAAATCTTCAGCGGAGCCGTCCTCGAAGTCCTCAATGTAGGGGAGTGGTATTGGTTTACCCCGGCGAACATCTACCGCGACATGGAAGTCATCAAAGCGGGTCACGGCATTTTCAGCCGCCACGCCGACATTACCGTCACCGATACCGCCGGCGAAGGTGCCTGAAACGACTTCGATGCCGTTCACGCGCAGCGTGACCTCGTTGCCATCGACGGTCACATGCAGCAGATGGGCCCTGTTCCGCTCAATGCGACGCCCGACATCGTCCCAGTCAACCTGGGCAATGCGGTTGTTCCAGTTGCCCTGGTAGTGGCCGATGATCCACTGATTCTGCCCGGTGAACATCCCGGCGTATTTGAAGTCGGTCGGGCTCTGGTAATCGAAGACAAGGAAACCATCGAGCCAGCGCTGCGTTCCGGTGAGGGCGGTGACCGAGGCGGAGATGTCATACGTCGCCGGCAGCAGGAACTGATTCTCGAAGTAGCTGACGTCGAGTCCCTGGAAACCCTCCGCATTGATTTCGAGGTACTTGTTGCTCGCGGGACCACCGATCGTCCAGAGTTGCGGATTGTGGAAGCCGAACTGATCGGCGACACCATCGTTGTAGTTCTCGGAGTAGGGGAGGTCGGAGGGATAACTAACTCCCACCCATTCGGCGACCTGGAAATCGTCGAACCAGGTGGAAGCCCGTTCGGCGGCGAGACCGACAATTGGCGCATTCACATTGGAGGCGAACGTCGCAGAGGCGATGAATTCCCCGTCGACCGACATCCAGATCTTATTGCCGTCAAGGCGGACCTGTACCGTGTAGAACGTATTCGACTGGATCACACGTCCCGTGTCGTCCCAGTCGACCGTGACCAATCGGTTGTTGAAGTTCCCCTGGTAGTGGCCGATGATCCACTGGTTCTGGCCGGTGAACATGCCGGCGTATTTGAAGTCGGTATCGCTCTTGTAGTCAAAGATGATGAATCCGTTCCGCCAACCTGCATCCGCATTCAGCGAATTGATGCGGGCGGACATCTCGAACGCAGAGGGAGTATCGCCCGCAAGGGGGACGGACATCAGGCCGAGATTCGTGTTGTTTGAATTGTTCACCCGCAGGACTTTGCCTTCGGGGGAAGTGACGACGCCCCAGCCACTGTTCGGTTTCGCGTAGAACCCGTCGGCCACACCATCTTCAAAGTCTTCGCTGAACGGGAGTGACTGCGGCAGGCCGGTGTCGACCGACTCAGCGATCTCGAAGTTGTCGAACCGGGTAACGGCGTTGGAGGCGGCGAGGCCCGCTTTGCCCCTACCGATGCCACGGGTGAAGGTCGCGGTCGTGACCAGCAGGCCATCGACATGCAGAGTCGCCTGGTTCCTGTCGACGCGCAGGTGCATCTGGTAGGCCCGGTTCGTATCGATCGTTTTACCGATGTTGTCCCAATCGACCGTGGCGACACGGTTGTCGAAGTTTCCCTGGTAATGTCCGATTACCCATTCGTTCTGATCCGTGAAGAAACCGGCGTACTTGAAGTCGTTCTCATGCTGATAATCGAAGATCAGGAACCCGTCATACCAGCGATTGGCTCCGGAGAGCGAAGTGACCTTCGCCGCCATTTCGTAGGTCCGCGGCAGAGGAGATTCGGTGGCCAGGATTGCCGTCGTAAGTCCGGTCAGCCCGCTGTTATCCAGCTGGAAGGAATGGTTGCCCCCTGATTCTTCGATGACCGAGATATTCTGCGGCGTCTTGACGTAAAGACCACCCCAGTGGCCTTCGTCGAAATCATTGGCGTAGGGAAGAGTGACGTTCTGGTTGAGCCAAACTTGACTTTGATCATTATAATTTGCAGCGACCGCATCCAGGTCGCCATCGCCATCAAGATCTCCCAATTTGACGAAATCAGTGTGATTGAGACCGAGACGCTGACCACTATCGAAAAATTGCCCTGTGCCATCGTTGAGCCAGATCAAGTTTGGCTCATCAGAAGACTGTCCAATGAGAATATCCAAGTCACCATCATTGTCGAAATCACCGAATTGCGCAGATGAACTTTCGTCAATTTCATTGTTAAGAACCTGGCCGAGGGAAAAAGTGCCGGTACCATCGTTGATCAAAATCTTCGATGATAAATAGCCGTGGGGAACTATCGCATCCAAGTCGCCATCGCCATCGACGTCACCGAAATCTACTTGTCCAGTGTATTCGCCAATCAAGCTTACGACTTGATGCTCGACGAAAAGACCTGTTCCGTCATTCAAATAAATCCGGTCGTCGTCGCCCCAAGTGTATTTGCCAGAGAATAAATCCAAGTCTCCATCCCCGTCTAAATCACCAACAGCCAATCCACGATGGTCAGTTCCTGGCGTAAGACCGATATTTTGACCGCTGTCAGTAAAGTTTCCGGTGCCATCATTCAAAAAAAGCCGATTCGCACTTGGGCCGTAATACAGTGAAACGATCGCATCGAGCGCTCCATCGCCGTTGAAGTCTCCAAGTTTCACCCAACGGCTTTGAAAGTTTCCTATCGCCTGACCGCTGTTTATGAAGTGTCCACTACCATCATTCAGCCAGACTTCGTCGGGGCTTGTCGAGGTTCTGGTGAGAAAGACATCGAGATCTCCATCCCCATCGAGATCACCTAAAGCGGCGTTGACTGAGTTTGGCAGTGTCTGCGCCGTAGCCGTGAAATTGGCATTTCCATCATTGAGCCAAACTCGACCTCCACTCACGTTTGCAAAGACAGCGTCCAGGTCACCATCTCCGTCAATATCGCCGAGATCGACATTCTCAGTGTAGTCGGCTTCGCCGAAAGTCGTCCCAGGGACAAAGTAACCGCTTCCTCCGTCCGTAGCCAAAATAATAAAATCACTTTCGAAGGCGCGATTGTTCGAAGGGTTGGGATCTGGAGTGTTGGCGGAGCTGATGGTCGCGATATTGGTGATGTTGTCGCGAATGCCAGGTTTGATCACTCCCCGGATCGTATAGGTGATACTATTCCCAGGTGGTAGGCCGACGGTTTCATTGATTGGACCATATCCAAAAATTGATCCCGTGGCGCCTCCGCTTAAGCTTGCTCTCCAGGTGACGTTATCAAGGAAGGAGGTGGGGTCGTCGAAGACAACTGCATCATCGACTCCGAGTTCTCCCTCATTTGAAACGGTAACCGTATAGGTGTGCCGGTCGCCTGGCGTAACCCAAACCGCTGAAGATTGTTTAGAGATGGTGAGGTCGGTATCTGTCGGCGGTAAGAGATTCAGTTTTAGAACGAAGCTATCCTGATCTCCATTACTGCTGCGTGAGGCGACGGCATTCCCCGGGTCAAAATCCGCGACTCCCCAAAAGAGACCAGCGATGTATACATTACGACTTGAATCGACGGCTATGGCATCCGCTGAAACGGTGTGATCTCCTCCAGCATTGAGAGCCCACTTTAGTGATCCTCCAGAATTCAGCGCGAACACATAGGCGTCAAGATCGTCGCCAGCGTCCAGCTCAAAAATACCCGGATCGGGATCGAAGTCCAGTACATTCAAAAATGATCCCGTGACGTAGACGCTATTTTCGGAGTCAATTGCCAAGCCGTATGGGTAGTCACTTGCAGTCCCACCTATCTGCTTTGACCAGATATAGTCTCCGTCCGTGCTCAATTTTAGGATGATTTGATCTGCGCCCCCATTGGTTGTATGCATTGAGATGCCGGGGCCGGGGTCAAAATCCAATGTACCGCCGAAGTAGCCAATAACAATCACATTGCCGTCACCATCAGTTTCAACGCCAAAAGCTCCATCCGATTCCGAGGTTCCGAAGCCATGAGTCCATCTGAGATTACCGGAACTATCTAGTTTTGTGATGAATAGATCTGTTTTTCCCGCACTTGTAAGATTCAATGAAGTTGTGTCTGGATCGAAGTCGGCCGTGGCTTGGAAATAGCCCGCTACGTAAACCCCACCTGAATCGTCCACCGCGATTCCCCGGCCAAGATCAGCTTCATTTCCTCCAAGAATTGCTCCCCATTCAACTTCACCCGCGGGATTCAGCTTAACGGTAAATACATCGTGACCGCCGTTGCCATCTAAATAGACGAAATCGTCGCCTTGACGGTAACGGAAGGCGCCGTATGTCGAGTTATAGGCGCCGGTGGCATAGATGTTTCCGCTACTATCGGTCGTCATCGCGTATGCGGAATCGGCAGATGCAGAACCGACCGAGTTCACCCATTGGAATTCACCATTTTCGTTGAACTTGGCAAAGAATACATCGCTATTCCTCGCGGTCAAAGTGGAGATATTGGGGCCGGGATCAAAATCGACGGTTTGGTTGAAGTTGCCACAAATAACGACGCCCCCATCTGGAGTAACTTCGATTCCGTTACCTACGTCATAAAAATTACCTCCAATTGTTCGAGCCCAGGCGATCTGACCATTCCGTGTCATTTTCGTGAAGATAACATCGTTGTACCCATTCGTATTTAACGTTCGTAGACCTTCCTGGGTGTCCAGTTGCACGATGTCGGCGAGGTAGCCAATGGTATAGACATTCCCATTCGAATCGACATCAATATCGTATAAGTTGTCATAAGAAATTCCTCCATAGGTTGTCGCAAAGCCGAATTCCGGCGCTGACAACAGCGTGCGGTCTTCCAACCGTTCCGTTTGGAACCAGCCTGATTGACTATGGCCAGAGTGTCCGTTCCGTGTCTGGTGTTGGCGGGCTTGTTGTTTGCGGGTGCGCAGCAGGGTTGTGAGCCAGGTAGTTGCGTGCATGGGAAGAATTGCCTGGGGGAGCTGAGATGTTGGGGGAATGGATGGCCGGGATGGAGAAGAATCACGACCGCACGGACAGGATCGAAGAGCGATGTGTGTCCAGATTACAGCATGAGGGTGGTGGAAAGTCAACATCGCCCGGGGGGCTGGCGGTGCATCGTTCCCGCCCGGGGGGAATCTTGACCTCGACCGCGGAAAACGATTAACGATTCGTTAAATCAGATCAACAGCGGTTCCTGTTCCTCGTCCCAGTTGGCGAAGAGGCTATCAGCCGTCGGAGTGCCTAAAGGTCCATCAAATGCG
>PABD01000257.1 GCA_002702685.1 Planctomyces sp. | reverse complement strand
TTCATCAAAAAACCAACAGTTCCTTTGTTCATTCCATAAACAGCCCCAATTGACCCCGGAGAAAAAGCCATGTCCACAAAAGAGAAACCGGCGACGCGGATCGTCGAGCAGAAAGTCAAGCAGCGTCAGCCGGATGGGACCACGGTTGAAGTCCCGATCCGGATGGAGGTGGAAGCATTCCCCAGGAAGGACGGCTCCCCTGGCGTCATCCCGCGGGATTCCATCGGCAAGGAAGTCACCGTCGCCCCGGCGGTCAACTCCGCGCCTTCGCCGGACCCGAAACCAGCGAAGTAGTGAACGCCACAAGTTGACGTTGTCATTTCCAGAGACCCCTTAACGAGTACCCCGCAATCATGACTCACGAGCAGAACACCGAGCAGGAACAACCCGCTTTGCCGGTCGAATTCTCAACGGTAAATCACACATTCCGCACGAACGTTTTCACCATCGGACTCGTGATGCGGATCAAGAAAGAGTTGCAGATCGACATCTTCAAAGATGACCTGCAACGGCTGATGGAGTTTCGTGATCAGGATCCGGAGAAGTGGCTCAACTTCCTGTCGGTGGTCCTGCAAAGGCAGATTGTGGAAGCCGGATTGACGGCGGAGACGTTTGCGGAAGAGTTCGCGGGCCCTGCTTATTTCCAGTCCTATCAAGCCATCCTTGGAGGGCTGGTCGATTTTTTCCGGACAGCGGGGATGGCCGAACGGGCCATCTCCCTCGTGAAGAGCCATCTTCTGGCGACCAAGGCGATGGCGGCGGTCCTGCAGAAGATGGAGTCACTCGATATGGAGAGCACGATTCTGAATCAGATCAACGGTCTCGACCTGCAAAGCGAAATCGAAAACGGACTCAAAAAGAACTTCCAGAATCTTGCTGGCGAGATCTCTTCCGCCTTATCGGACGGGTCCGTCTCCCCGGCTGGGAAAACCTGACTCTCCGTGAGCTCGCCTGGGCAGACAGCGGTCACAGTGACGACAGGTGGGACCATACATCTTACCTGCTCGCGATGATTCACAACTCGGCGTTTGGAGCGAAGAAAGCCAAATTCCCCACTGATTTTCATCCCGGTTCGAATCGGAAGAGTAAACAGATTCGCACCGTCAAACCTTCTCAACTGAATACCTGGTGACATGGCCGACGCATCTGGAATTAGAGCCGGAAAAGCATTTGTCGAACTGGTCATGAAATCAGATCGACTGCTGAAGCAGCTGAAGGCGGCTGAGAAAGAGTTTCAGCGCACGTTCAAGCGCATCGGCAAAATGCAGATGGCGCTCGAACAGAAAATCCGCGCCTCCGTTGCCCGCATCAAGATGATGCACAAATCGCTCGTCACGAACCTGAAAAACGTCGCCGCCCGCATGACGGCGGGTATGACCAAAGTGACGGGGCGGATGGGCCAGAACATCGAGAAGCGTTTCCGATCCACCACGCAGCGGGTCCAGATGATGCACGCCGGTTTAATGGCGCGCGTGAGCCAGATGCCGCGTTCGGAATACATGACTTCTGCACGTGAGAAACTGGATAAACTCAGCAAGTCCGCAGTCGATGCCAAGTCGAAATTGACGAACGCTTTCGCACCCTCGTTCATGTCGCGAGTGTTCGGCGGGCTTCAGCAGAAAATCCAAGGCGCTGCCACTTCGATGCAGAATCTGGGGCGGTCCTTTGTGATGTTCGGGGCGATGGCAGGACTTGCCGTTGCCGCTCCCGTGAAAGCCTTCATGGGGTTTGAGGACCAGCTGCTCACCACGAAAGCGGTGACTGGTGCAACGGACGCCGAGTATCAGCGCCTATACGACCAGGCGAAACAGTTGGGGGCGACCACCTCGTTTACGGCGACTGAGATCGCGCGTGGACAGACCGGACTGGGTCGCTCCGGATTGAATACGACTGAGATCGAACAGTCGATTCCGGAGGTCGCCAATCTCTCCCGCGCGACGGGAGTCGACATGGGCGAGGTGGCCGATATGTCAACGGTCGCCATGCGGGCATTCGAACTCCAAGCCTCGGACATGAACCGGATCGTGAATGTGCTGGCCGCGACTGCCAACGGTTCCACACAGACTTTGACGGATCTCGCGGAGGGACTCAAGCCGGTCGCCGCCATTGCCAACAATGCGGGCGAATCCATCGAGACGACAAACGCGGCCCTGGCTGTCCTTGCGGATCACGGCTTGAGAGGCTCAGAGGCAGGAAGCCAACTCGCTCGCGCGTACAAAAATCTGACAATGGAAGTCAACCGGAAGGAAATCGAAAAATACGGGGTGGCCGTTCAGGATGCCGCCGGCAACTTTCGCCCTATGGCCGACATTCTGGCAGACATGGGCAACAAGGTTCGCGGGTTGGGCAACGTCGAACGAATTGGAGCTTTTGAAACCATCTTCGGTCGTGGCCAGGTTGCAGCAACAACTCTGGCGAAATCTGGAGGGAAATTCGACGCGAAGATTGACCGGATCAACCAAGGCGTCGCGAATGACGAGGCGAAGAAGTCTGCTGAGATTATGGATTCCGGTATTGGGGGTGGCTTCCGCATGATGACTTCGGCCATCGGCGATGTCGCAATCACAATCGGCGAAGTGCTCAAACCGACATTGATGGATTTGTTTAAGCGAATTCAGGGCATGTCGAACACGATTTCCAACTGGGTCAAGGAAAACAAAGGACTCATTATCTCGGTCGTGAAGGTCGCTGGGGCGATTCTCGCGGCTGGGGCTGCACTGTTTGCCGCTGGTGCCGCTCTGAAATTGATCGGGCTTTTTATTGCCCCGTTGCTCGGTGTGTTTTCCCTGCTCGGGACAGCGATCGCGGCTGTTGGGGCAGCTTTTTCAATCCTTTTTTCACCGATCGGGGCGATCGTCGCCATTGTGGGTGTTGCCATCGCTACTGTCGCCACCTTGGCTTACTGGTTCCGTAACCTTGTCACCGAATCCCAATGGTTTAAGGACATATCTGCTCGATTCTCTGAAGCGCTCAATGCCATTGTCTCCGCCATCAAAAAAGGTGAAATCGAAACAGCTTGGTCCGTAGTAGTGGCAGCGCTGAAAGTGGAGTGGATCAACTTCCGGGACTGGATTAAATCGGTTCTCGATTCGGCATGGAAGAAGATCGTCGATAACCTGCCTGAAGGTTTCTCAAAGGCCATGCAGAAAATGGCCAAGATGCTCGATGCCTTACTGATGAAGATGGAATCGCTGCGGCAGAAGGCAATCACGGGCCTGGCTGACGCGATGCTTGTGGCTTACGGTGAAATCACTGGCATGAGCGACGCTGAAATTGAAGATATGCGCGAACAGAACCGGGAGATTGGTAAGCAGAAACAGGAGGATTTAGCGGGCGACCAGGAATTCCAAACCCAAATTCAGGACGCATTGAACATGTTTCTGGAGGGGCCCGGAGACACTCCTGAAGGGGATTCGCCAGAATTAGCCGCCGCCAAAGACGAGCTGAAGCGTCTTGCAGATCTTCTGAAATCGCAGGAATCGGGACCAGGCGGTGAACCAGAGCCAAAACCAGAAGAACGCGCGAAAGAAATTACCGCCAAAGGTATTGGCTCACTCGCAAGTTCATCCAATGGCGCGGGTGATGTCCGCAACGAGGCAATACAGCTTCGCACGAAAGAGTCGTTCGAGGCAGTCATCAACGCCATGAATGGCAGCTCCGCCGATCAACTGCTCGCGATCAACACCAAACAGTACAACAAGCAGTTGCGACAACTGAAGGAACAGGAACGCACGAACCGGTTGTTGGCAGCGAGTTCCGGGCCTAACTTCGCGTTTGCGGGAGATGCCGGATGAGACTGATTTCGATCACCCCCAACTTTGAAGAGTCGATGCAGATCGATGAGGAAACGATTGAGTGGGAAGAGTGTTTCAATATCACCGCCGAACCGGAAGGCGACGAGACACTCACCTATTTCGATGTCCTCACTTGGGTCCCGACCTGGCGGCCCGGATCGCCCCACCCCCGATTCATCACCGCGCGGGTCAGCGGCGTCGAAGTTGATCGCGTGGACGACGCAGACCTGTGGGAGGCGGTGGTCCGCTATCGTATCGGCGGAAGCGTGGAAGAGGATGACCCCACCCTTGAACCAGCTGAGATCGAGTGGACTACCAATGAAATCATGATGCCGATTCTGCGGGATCAGGAGGGACGCCCGCTTCTCAATACGGCCGGGGACATTCTCGAGTATTACGAGCCGGTCAGTTACTGGGTGTTGTCCGTCAAGAAGAAAGTTGCAGCGGTACCGCGGTGGGTTCGTGATTACGATAACGCCATCAACGATGGGGCGATCACGATCGACGGTCAGCGGTTTGGAAAGCATGAACTACAGCTCAAGAAGCTGAAGATCGGTGGCTATCAGGAATCCTCAACGGGTGTCTTGTACCGGGAGATGTCGTTCGAACTTCACCAGAATCCCAATACGTGGATCACTCAGATCTGGAACCGCGGGCTGTTTGAACTGGTCCGCACCCGCGTCCCAGCGACTTCGGTCGGGCTGGAGAATCCGGTGCCAGATGCCCCCGTCCCCACGGTGGAGGTTATCAAGCGCGTCCGCATCGTCGATGACGAGGGCAACCCGATCACGACTCCGACGTTCCTGGACCGCAATGGACAGCGGCCACGAATCTACGAAGAGCGCGACGGCCAGCAAATTGAGGTGGGTGTCAAAACTGAACTCGACCCCACTGATTTCGTCTCGCTGGAATTCGAAACCAAAAAGGTCAGACCGTTCAACCGTCTGCCATTAACATAAGGAGTAAAGCGTGCCCACCAACATTTTTCGCGGCGACGCGCCCCCGGTCGAACGTGTCTATCGCCTGCTCGCCCCGCCGGAACCGGAAGTTCAGATCAACCTCTCAGTCGGCAACAAGGAAATGACGTTCGACTACTGGGACGCGGCCGGCATCGTCCAGAAATGGAACGCCTCCACCTATGCGGAGATGCGCGAGATAACGGCGAGTGTCGATGGCGAGACGGGCGACATTCTCTTCACGCGCGACGGGGATTTCCGCATCACGGCCACTGTGGGGGCTTACATCTCCATCACCACGATTCAGCAGGGGGTCGCGCCGGTCAATCAAAAGATCAAACTCGAACTCCCCTCGTCAGTCACCGGCGGTACGTGGAACCTCACGATCAATTGGGGAACGGGAAACCAGTCCTACAACAGCATCCCCTGGAACGTGAGCGCCGCGACGTTACAAGCTGGCATCATCAGCAACATGGCCGGCGCAAGCTCGGGCGATGTGCTCGTCCTGGAGACAGCGGCGCACACCTATGAGTTGACGATTCAGGGAAGTTACGCGGGCAGCAACGTCATCGTGACGGCCGACGGGGCGAACCTGACCGGCTCCGGAGCGGGAACGGTCACGGTGATTCAAGAGCCCGGACACGACACCCCGGAGTGCTGGTACATCCCGATTCCGGAAGATGGCGACACGTCGGACGGCGGATCACTCGACCCGGGCGGGGTGAATGTCACGACGCCGGCGGGGAGTTTCTTCTCCAACGACGGTAATAACATCGCTAACCTGCAGGCGGCGTGTGTCGCGGCCGGCATGAATTCCGGCGACCTGACCATCACGGAAATGACCTCCACCTTCACCAGTAAGAAACACCTCTTCCTGGTTATCGAGGGAGATTCGCGGGAGATCAACATCACGTCGATCTGGTCGCGCGCCGGGCTCACCCAATGGAACGGGGTCAAGGTTCAGGAAAAATACGGCCTGATCAACAACACGTTCTATTTCCATGACGGCGGGGAGTCTTCGCCAGACGTGCATTTTGACGCCGAATCAACAATCGGGTCCGATACGGTGGCGGGTATGCAGTCCGCACTGACAGGGCTTACCAGTATCGGCTCCGGCAATGTTTTGTTGTATGGCTGGAACAACTCCGGCGACCCGGCCAGCGGTGGGGGGGCCTCTACGGGTGATGGCTACATCATCCGTTTTCAGAACGATCTCGGGAACGCCGATATTCTCGTCTCTCGGTTCAGTGGGTCGGATGGAACGTTCACCAAAGTCCATGCCGGCAAGTCCCCTGCGAATGAAATCCAGCGCGTCAAAATCACCTCCGGAACCGGAGGCAACCTGAAGCTCACGTTCGACGGTCAGCAGACCGGCAACATTGCCTACAGCGCGACGGCTCTCGCCATGGTGACTGGACTCGAAGCCCTCAGCAATATCGGCAGCGGAGACGTGTCGGTCGTCAAATCGGGCGAAGCGCAGTGGGACGTGGAATTCAAGGGCCAGTACGCGGGCGACAATGTGTCGCTGATGGAACTCGATGTCACGGGGATCACCGGTGGTACGGTCGTGGTCACCATCACTCAGAACGGCGTGCAGGGGCAAAATGAAAAGCAGCTGATTCAACTCGCCGACTCGACCAGCGGCGGCACGTTCCAGCTCAAACTGTACAACTCGGCCTCCGGCGTGATTTCCTACGACGATGACGCCACGGAATTCGAGACGGCCCTGGTCGTGATTCCCCAACTGACGGAAAGCAATATCGGCGTGCTGGAAGTCGGCCCCGGCGCTTGGAGTGTGGAATTCATTACCACGCTGGCGAAACAGGCGATTCCGGAATTCGAAGTCTACAAGAACAACCTGACCAGCTCCGGCTCGATCTCGCTGGAGCTCGAAGTTGAGGGGTACGGCCCCAACTGGTGGACCGACGCGAAAAACTGGACGCTGAGCCGCATCCCGCATACCGGCGACGATGTCGTGATCGACCGCAAGGATGTCGACATTCTGTGGGGGATCGCGCAGTTTTGCGACTTCGCCGCCGTGGTGGCGGATGACACGCTGAGCGCTCCGGAGCACAAACTGCACGACGGCCAGAAAGTGATCGTCACATCGACAACGACGCTCCCCACGGGTCTGGATGGCGAAACCGAGTATTACGTCATCAACGCGGATCGCTTCAACGGGACCTTACAGCTGGCGACGACAGAGGGCGGGTCCGCAGTCTCCATCACCGATCTCGGCGAAGGGACGCATACGGTCGGTGTCCGCCTCAATTCGTTCACCCAGCGATCGAGCTTTAACGGCAAACTCGGTCTTGCCCGCTTCACCACGGGCAAGTTCTACGAGTACCGGCCGCAGTTCCTGCAGATCGGCTTTCAGGGGGACCGGAAGATCGTCATCGGGTCAGAGGAGGGGAGTGGCAGCGGCCGCACGAATCTCGACTTCAAACGCGATCAGGTCTTTCTGTTTGTCCTGGACACGGGCGGCCCGGTCGAGTCCGACGTGCCCCCGCTGCTGATCAAAACCAATAACGCGGCGACGGAAATCACGGTCCACAATGCGGAAGTCGGCATCGGTTTCTATCCGGAAGACTCTTTCGAATTCGGACTGCTGCAGGGCCGCGGGGGCTCGATCCGCATGGGCAAAGGGATCCTGCATGTCGGCATCGACAGCATCGGGACCGACATCCTCGGGGAGGAGGTCACCTACGCGACCGATGGCTACTTCATTCTGAGATCGGCGTAAGATGACCGGATTTGTCTTCGATCGAGACGGCGCCCGCGCATTCAACGCCATGCGCCGCGATTATGAGGCGGGGAACTTCCAGCCGACTCCCGGCGGGGAGAAGGTGGAGACCTCCGCCGGCGGAGTCAATCTGTACTGCCTGCTCGAGGACCTGACCGGCGTCAATGACGCCTGGGCCATCTCGCTCATCCGCGAAACCCGCTTTCCGTTGGTGTACGACATTGCCGTCGTGGGCCGACTGGAACCCGAGGATCCCTACTACCAATACAACGACCAGCCGGAAGCGCATCGGTTTGTGATTGAAGGCCGGCAGGGGGGCGAAGAAGGGGGCGAGTGGGAGGAAAGCGGCCTGATTCCCTGGTGGGGCTCCGCCAAGGACATCGAACCGATTCTTCGGGAAATGTCCATCTTCCAGGGGGCCGCACTGGAGGTTTCTCTCGGGACACAGGTCCACCGCGGGGAAGAGTACCGGATCGCCCGCTGGTTCGTCGCGTGCAGCAACTACAATCTCCAATTCCGGGAAAAGCACAACTATCTCCCCGGGCCGACCGGCATCTCCATCACCCGGCATCGTCTCCGCGTCGGCGGGGCGTTTCAGCAACTGAGGTCCGCGCTCCCGGTGACCGATCCGACTCCCTTCCGCGCCGGGGCCATCTGCTACGCGCAATCCGTCGCGGGCTTCGGCCTCTGCGCGACGAACCCGGAAGCCCGGAAGTTCGCCCTCGTGTATGATGGGGACGGATTCTGATGACCGGTCGCGTTCTCAACACCAGTGAGCCCTCCGGCAACTCGCCCGCGAAACGATTCCGGATCGGCGAGCATGGGCAACTTGGCCCGGTGATCGACAGCGAAGCGGTAGCCCTCCCGCTGCACTACCAGGTCAACACGACCATCACGGAAGAGCACACCGCCCTGGAAGCCGCCGTTCCCGCGCTCGCGGGGAAAAGGGTCATCCAGTACAAGCCGCATCAGGAAGGAGAGCTGGTGCGGTTTGACGAGTCGCTCAGCGACCGAGAAGGCTTCGATGATGACGTGATCGACGCGACCGGACACGAATCGATGTTCGCTCCCGGCGGATTCTTCTGGACGCCTCCGCAGTCAGAACGGGACCGGGCGGAATACATCGCGCAGCAATTGTATTTCGATCCTGAAGAGGACCCGCCCGCTTTCCGACCATCTTCCTATGAATACGGGTGGCGTCTCGCCTACGGCCGCCGGTACGACTACGGCGGATTTCAGAGCGAGGATCTGTTCCTCGCAGAACCGGAGGGGCCATGGGGGACCGATGTGTCCGGCGGAAATGCCTGGTGGCTTTATACCTCTCCCATTTGGACCGAGGACCTCGGTGGACCCGATACGGGCCTGTGGACGATCGCCTTTTACACGCCTCGGCCGGTTCGCGATCTTGTCGGTGGCGAAGATGATGTCGGGGCAGGGCTCAGCGGCGCGAATCGGTTTGATTATCGGTCGCGAAACAACTTCAACGGGCATCTCCCGACGCTATTCCACCTCACCTTCCTGTTCCGGGTCTTTTTCGAGGGGGACGAGGTCCCGGACAAGAATCCGCTCTCCAAACAAATTCGCCTGTTCCTGATCGGCGAAGGCTACGACCTGAAATTCGCGTTTCCGGAATACGTGATGCTCGAGCCCTTCTATCCCTGATGCTGATTTTTCGCTTTTACGGTTTCCCGCTTTGGTGTACGATTGACCTCTTCGCGTTCCGACACCAAAAGGGTCCCCACAATGATCCAGTTCGAATGTCCGCAGTGCGGCCACACCATCAATGTTCCTGACACAGCTGCAGGCAAAAAGGGAAAGTGCAAACACTGTGGAGAAGTCTTGCGCGTTCCTCCACCCACAAGCCGGAAAGCGGAGTTGATTACTTCGCCCCCGCCGTTTGATTTCGACGAACCACCACTCCCGAGCCGCCGGAGGAAAACGCGCCGGCCCAGACGTGAACAGAGCCCGGTTCATGTCGAGATTCACCACGAGAAACCTGCATCAAATAGCCTAGGAATTGGGGCACTGGTTCTCGGTGTGATCGCGATGCTGTTTTCGTGCGTGCCTGTCGTCAATATGTTCGTCGCGCTTCCCCTCGGTGGAATCGGCCTGATCCTTTCGGCTATCGGGCTGGTGATGGCGATTACCCGCAAGGGGTCGGGAATTGGGTACCCGATTGCGGCCGGTTCAATCAACGCCATTGCTGTCGGAGTTCCTCTGGCGATGGCGGCATTCTTTGGAATGGTTGCAGAATCTGGAGTGACGGCACTAGAGGAAGCCGGTAGAGAAATTGAGCGACAGGAAGCCGCTCGAAATCGGCCATTGACGACCAAGACAGAAGGAGCGTCACCCGAACCGACAGTCAGCGGTGGAGAGGCTACAGGATCGACCGACACCCAGGAATCATCCGAGAAGCCGACCACCGATGAAAGCTCGCCATGGGCGAACGCGAGTGCGGTTTACGATGGCGAAAAGGTCAAAGTGGAAATCACCGGGGCGAGAATAGGCAAGGTCGCCTTGGAAACGTTTTCCGGTGATGCCACTTCGCGGGATGAATTCATCGTCTTTACTCTGCAGGTCACCAACAAGCAGGAAGCAAAGAAAATGGAGTTCCGGGGATGGAAGCACGGAACGTTTTCCGCTTGGGGGGCAACGCTCTCGGATGAGCACGGCAACGAGTATCGGGCGGCGAGTTTCAGCGATACCGTAGCCGGTCAGGCGAATATCGAGTCGATCTATCCGCAAAAGTCGGTCGGGGATCTACTTCCGTTTGAGGTACCCGTCGACGCGGCGAAAGAACTGCGTCTGAAACTCCCCGCAGCCGCCTATGGCGAGGAGGGCGTTATCTATCTCGTCTACAGTGCTAACGAGGTGAACAAAATCGAACTCAAACCGAGTTCCGGGCAGTAATAACAGCATGCCAGATCGAGCCAAAACTGGTCTCTGTACAAGTATTTTTCAAAACCGGGAATTTTGGGTAGGGGATCTCCCGGTTTTGGGCTTGCGTCAGAAGCGGATATGGAGAAAATAGCCTCATCGAAATGTATGAAGCCCGCCAACCGGGCAGTTGACGGGCTTCTTATTTCAAGATTGCCGGTTGTCTTTTAGCGAGAGACCAGCAGAGCATGATGCTATCAGAACTTGACATTTGATGTCAATCCGAAAGTAGTAACTCTGTTTGTATATTCCGCGACGAAGGCGCCCTGCGTGTCTTCGTCGCTTTTTTTTGTACCCCGCCGCACCTATCGAAAGGCCAAAACATGAGCACTGCATCAAAAAGAGCAGGACCAAACACGCCGCAAACCGACCTTGCTGTTTTTTGTGATCAGAGAGATCACGGCAGCACAGTAGGGGAGCGGCACAACTGAGGAGGCCGAAATGGCAGCCCACCAAGGCCAGCGGACGCCGAAAAACTCCGCAAAAGAAGAAGCCCCCAAACCGAAAGGCTCAGGGGCTTCGAAGTATCGGGAACCTGATGCTGATGGCTATATCTACACGCCGTGGATCACGAGGAATGGGGTAAGAATCCCTAAGCCTGGTGGCGGTATGTGGAGATTCAAGCCTAGGCAATAGGCCCTTGGGATCGTGTCGGTGTAACTTTCGCGAGAACACCGAATGGGCAATCTTACTCACCCTTTCGCGCCGCGGTTCGTGCCGTGGCGCGAAGCATCACCTCAAGTTATCGGGCTTGGAGGATCCCGTGCTTGAAGGCAGTGGCATTTCCCTGCCCCGATTTCGTTTTAATCGGGGTGGGGTTTTACATCTTTTCAAAAAATCGAGCAAGATCAACCCCCTACACCTGTATCGAATGGTACGCGTGTCCGCAAGAACGCTTTTCTAATAAAATTAGCTTTCGGCAAAAGTAGCGAATTCGCGCATACGTAGCGGATGAGCACCTTTTGGGGGCGTTTGCTCACAATTGGCCTCTTTTGGCCAAAGGATATTAACTATGACCACTCCTTATGGAATGGCTGTTTTAAATGCTTTGGATAAACTTGGCTTCACGGGCGTCGACGATGAGATCGACGGCGAAGTGGTGCCAGGTGGAGATGTGTTTTTCGAGGTGACTGCGGCGCAAGCTGAAGCCCTCAAGGGCAAGAGGTTCGCTGTGTCTGCGACCGGTGAAATCAATCTCGAATGATTGCGAACACCCTCCTACCGACTGATAACTAACTGACGACTGGCGGCCTTGTCCACGCGGACGAGGTCGCCTTTTATTATGCGCCTCGTTTTAGCCCGCCTTTCCGGCGGGTTTTTTTATTTGAAAAATTCTCTCGAAAACGCCGAACCTGTTATTGCACTCCCATATCGTATACGATATAACAATAGACGAAGCAAACGTTCTTTAACAACTAGAAACGAAAGGAGAAGCTGATGAAGCAGTTCATCACTCTCGTCCCCATCAACTTCAATGATGGGACCCCGGTTCCGGCGGAAACACTTGAGAGTATCAAGTGGCTCTTCTGGGAAACCTTCGGCGGGGCGACGATCGAGGGACCTCTCGAAGGTCACTGGGTCGACCCCAAATCCGGCAAACACTACCAAGACTCGCTCCTGCGAGTGACGGTGGTCGCCGGAGCCGAGAAGCTGGAAGAGGCCCGCGAAATCGCTCGCCAGATTTGTCGAACTCTCGACCAAGAGGCGATCTACTTCGAAGCCCGACCAGCGGACGGGGTTGAGTTTCTGGAAGGCTAGAACTTCCGGGAGGGGGCTTCGGCCCCCTCTCTCTTCTTTTTTCGTTCTGGGCAACAGGAAAGGGGTCAGTCATGGCCAAGAAAAAAACAACGTTGGAAATGCGCGGGCAGATGCTCGTCGAATATGCGGAGAAGATGTCGAAGGAAGTCGATAGCTGGGTGGAAATCAACAACCTGATTTTCGGCCCCGGTGGTAAGGCGTCCGAACTATTCACGACACGCGAAGAGCGTTCCTGGCTCACGCAATCCGACTACCGCAAACAGCTCGACAAAATCACGTCCTCACTCGCGGAAAGCCCCGAGGATCCATTCGGGCAGATATACCAGGAGTCGACCGGCAAGATCGCACTCGAGTTATCAAAATCACTTCACGCCGCTTTGAAGATCGAAGCGAAAGAGGAGGGGGTCAGCGTTCGACGCCTGATCGAACTCAAATGTGCCATGCAATTGAAGGCACTTGTTCACCCCGGATAATCAATGCTAGACTGACACTGTTGAACAGCTTTTCCTGATCGTTTCTAGGGAAAGATCGTTTGCTTCAAGTTCAACGTGGAGGGGGTCGGCATTGCCGGCCCTCTCTTTTTTTTATGCAAACGATCTACAGGAGAAACGACCCATGAACGATTTTCAAGAACGGCGGCAGCGCCGTATCGACCGCCTGAAAGAACGCGCGGCGAAAACAGACCAGGCATCATCGGACTCGTGGAAACGAGCCCACGACCTCGCGAGTGTCATCCCGTTTGGGCAGCCGATCCACATCGGCCACCACTCGGAAAAACGCGATCGAGCCCACCGGAAACGGATTGAGCAGACATCGCGGAAAGCGTACGAACTCGGCAAACAGGCCGAGGAACTCGAACGCCGGGCCGAGGCCGCGGAGAACAATCACGCGATTTACTCTCAGGACCCGGAGGCCCTGCAGAAATTGCGTGAGAAGCTCGCCAGCTGTGAGGAACAGCAGGAGACATGGAAACGGTGGAACCAGCTCTTCCGCAAGCACAGCGGCGATCTGGTAGCCCTGGCAAATGTCCTCAGTGCCGGCGAAGTCGCGCAGATTCGACAGCGGGTCGACTTTCGCAAATTTCACTGGCCGAATCAGGAAGTGAAACGCGCGGTAGAGGCATACGAACTCAGCAACAACAACGCCGAGATCCGCCGCCTGAAAGAACGAATCCGAACGCTCGAAAAACGAGCCGAGCGAACCGCCCGCCCGCCCCGCTACATCGGCGAGATCGAGATCCGGGATAACTTGGAATTCCACAAAGTGGAACTCCATTTCCCAGGCAAACCAGACGACGAAACCCGCGCGTTTCTGAAGTCGTCCGGCTTCCGCTGGATTCGCAATGCCGGCTGTTGGGCTCGGAACATCGACGCCCGCACGGACTGGGCGATCGAGCAGTTAGAGCAGCGTTGCAGAAATGATTAATCGGATTTTCTCGATTAAATTTGGGCAACGCGCCGAGGCGCGCGTTGCCCTCCTTTTAACGTTAGTATCATCGAGCAGCCGGTTTGGTTAATTTCAAGTACTCCAGTATTGCTGCATCATTTTGTTTTGCGCGTTCGAGGTCGACAGTCGATTCTCCACTCCGTAGTTTAAAATTGCGCTCGGCCTCAGCGAATACCATAATGACATCATGTAAGATCTCTGAGTCACCTGTTTCTTCGGCGATAGTGAGCGCCGTGTATTGCATCGCAAGATTGGTTATCTCATTCTGAAAATATTTGATCTCGTCCAGACTCGCTTTGTACATTCGAAGAAAAAAGAACCCGAAAACCTGTGTAAAAACAATAAATGAACCGCGCGTCAAATAGGTCGATACTCGCTCAACTTCGCTGGGCTCGGAGTTACTGAGAAACATCAAGACTATCAAACAAATCATACCAGTCGCGGACACGACGAATCCGAGTGAAATGTTGACCTTAGCCCGCGTTTTTGTGTCTTCTTTCTCGGACGTAATTTGATTCATTAAGAAACTTAGATGCGCCCCGACGTCTCCCGCGGCTTGTTTCATTAGGTCGTTGCGAACAGACGTCTGCTTGTCAGCCGCATTGTCGGTATTAAGTCCTGGTTTAGAAGAGTCTCTTTTTCCCGAAGTCGCTGATCGCCTCGCGTCATCCCGATTGGAATTTTCAAAGACGACACGATCCAGCCATCTTGCACCTTGGTCAAAAGAAATGGCGGTCGAGCGGGACGATTCGGCCATGAACCCATACAGCAGAAAAGCGAAACCAACGATCAATAAAAGCGACGTCATAATTGCGCCAAAGGTGATGCTGCTCAATAGTGCAGTTTTTATAATTGAAAGGTGCAACACGGATTCGGCGTGCCTTTCTTGAAATGGTTTGAGTACATGGTATTTTTCCAAGATGTTTTTCCAAGCTGTACTCTCTGTATCTATTTCAGCCGCAGCAATGGCGTGTTCAAATTCCTCGAACTTTTCTGAAAACTCATGGTGAGTGCGGATGCTGTCTCCTAGAATTGTCTCGGTTGTATTATAGCGGTAGACGCTGTAAGCGATCTGAGCTATGATAAACATCGCGACAATAACAGACAGGGGCCGTATGAGTGCGGAAAAAAAACTCTTCCAATCACCACCCCCTTTGCGATTTGATTCTTCTCCGGTCACCGCATCCGCCGATGAGTCTTCACTGGGAGGCACATCTTTACTCGGGGGAGGATCTGCGTCTTTGGACATCTAAATGAGACTTTCAACTAGAAGGAATAATTAGGTCTACCAATTATCGCCTTCGTTTGGCACCGATCACAACCGACAGTTTTATGGCTCGATGCGAAAACTCTTTAATTAGCGTCACGACGCCATTCCGCTACCCAAACCTCATCCTTCACCGCCAGCAACCCCGCCTCCATCTCCGGAAACAGCGTAATTCCCGCAAGGGCCTGAATCTCCGCGATCGTCACCAGGCAATCGGAGTAGTGTGTTCCGCCGGGGATCTCCTGCTCCATCAGGAATGCCGCCACACGCGTTTCGCCCGCCTCCTCGACGATAATCACCTTGAAGAACGCATCCGGCACCAGGTGCATTTCATCGGATTCCGGCAGCGCGGATTCGCCATCGTCATAAATCGGCCCGGTGATCACCCAGACCGTCCGGTGAACCCGCACGAGCTCCCGCACCGCATCCTCCAGCACGCGCCACGGCCCGCCGTTGAGCGTCGCCCGCTGCGGCACGATGTTCGACAGGTAATTGACTTCCGACGCGTAAGGCGTCCCTTTGAAACTCGCCAGCGGAGCCAGATGGCCTTTGTGGTAGGTGTGTGCCGCGAACGCTCCGTCGTAATCCTCGGGCTCTAATGTCTCTTCCGGTTTCAGCAATTCATCCGCGCGGAAGTTCCGGTCCAGGGCGACTTCTCCCCCTACCTCGGTGAGCGTCAACCGGTACGCCACCCAGTCCGCGAACTTGGTGTCGTCGTTGCTCGACAGCACATAACACGACCGGAACACCAGGTCATTCGTCTCCGGCGTTCCCTCCGGAATCCCGAAGGGAAGGTGCTTGCAATGAATCTCGCCCGCGTGAATGGGGAGGGCGACTAACGTCACAACGATCAGTAAAAGGTTCCGCATGGATTGTGCTCCGGTACAAGCTGGCAGAATCAGGGAAATCCCCCGTTCATCGTACCGAAGTTGGCATAAATGTACACCAGCCCACCGCTGGATACTGTGGTATTTTTGCGAGCAGCCACTAAATAAACTTTTGTTCAGTTTTTGCTTGACCGGAGTGTGCGCTGTTCAGTAATATGCCTGACCAACTAATGAACAACAGAAAGCGCAGAAATGCCGGCGACCGCAGCAGAACATCTTCAACTCGGACGACTCCGCGAACGTGGAGGCATGGTGCTCGAGCTTCCGCCTCCGGGCCGCAGTTGAGTCGTAACGGACCTGATCTGCTCCCCGTTCGAGGCACTTCGATGACAAAGAAAACGCTGGCTCAACTGACCGCGCGTCAGTCTCAAGTTCTGTCCTATATCCGCGATCACGTCACGCGAGAAGGTTTCGCGCCGACTGTGCGCGAGATCGGCCGGCACTTCGGCTTTCGCTCTCCGAACGGGGTGATGTGTCACCTCCGGGCCCTTGAGAAAAAGGGCTACATTCATCGCCGCCCGCAATGCTCACGCGCAATTCAGTTGCCCGAGCTCGGCGGCATGCTCGCCTATCGCGGCGAGATTGGCTGACGCTGCACATGCTCTCCGGTGCGATGGAACGCGCTACCGGTACGTACAAATGGAAAGCCCGCTCAAAGACAACAGTTCAAGACGAATGTTGCAATAGTGACACGCCCAGCTTACAATCTGCCGATTCAACCTTTCCCATCGGCTGTGGACATAAAAAAAGAGGACGGCCCGAAAGCCGTCCCCCAAGTTTGTCCGAGGTGTTTGCACCACCTTGGCTCTTGTAATCACAGCTGCCGTAGTATGAGTACGGAAACCATGACTACTCACCAATATCGTGCGCGTCGCCCTGCGCACTCGAATATATATTCCCTGCCCTCTGTAACCGGGCAGGTCGCTTTCGTCGGCACAATCGCTACAGCCGACATCCCCGGCCATTCAAGAGCGCCTCCGGTGCATCATCTCCGCGCATGAAAACACCCGTTCGAACTGGTAATTCCAACGGGTGATAAATTCAGCGTGGTTTTCGCTTAGTGCTGGGCTGGCTTAAAGATTGAAGGCCTTACCGCCAACCCAGCGACACACATGATTTTCACACGTGCGAACAAGGATCGTAGCGTGAACGAACAAACTACGTCAAGTGAAAAATGGACTGCTTACCCCGACGTGGGCAAGTACGACGTGGAGGCGTTGGCGTCCATGTTCGGCGTAAGCAATGACACCATCACGAAATGGCTCGATAAATATCAGGTGAGATCGTTTAAGCCTGGCAAGAAGATCATCGTCGAAATGGCGGATTTCTGGGAAAAGGTAAAGGTCATATGAGCCAACGGGCGAACGGGGAAGGGTCGCTGTCGAAGACAAAATCCGGCAAGTGGAAAGCGAGCATTTCCTATCGGGATGCAGCCGGAAAACTTCGCCGGAAAAGTCTCACTGTTCAAACCAAAACAGAGGCAATGGATTTTATCCGGAGTGAATCGCACCTGCGAGACACTGGTGGCGTGGCCGCCCACAGCACAGAGACCTTGAGTGATTATCTCGACTACTGGCTCAAAAATGTGGTCGAAATTGAGCGGGCCCCGAAAACATTCTGCGACTACAAGTGGATCGTGGAGAAGCAAATCAATCCGCGGATAGGCCGGAAGCGACTTTGCAAGCTCATGCCCGAGGATGTGCAGTTGATGCTGTCCACGATGAAGCGCGAGAAGGTTGGCGACCGGACCAGAGCAAAAGCGTACGCGGTGCTGTCCTCGGCGATGTCGAAAGCGGTCATGTTCCGCCGGCTGATGATTAACCCCTGCACCGCTGTTTTAAGGCCTAAATCAGAGCCGGAGCCAATCAACCCCTTCTCTCCGGCAGAGCTCAAAAAGCTGCTGGCGTCCGCGACGAACCCCCAGACAAAAGCCCTGATTATCGTGGCGTCTCATACCGGAATGCGGCAAGGCGAATTGTTCGGCCTGGAGTGGTCGCACATCAATGAAAAGGACATGACCATCGAGGTCAAACAGCAGCTCGTGAACGCAGCAGGCGCGATCAGCCTCACTCCACCCAAAACGGCCAACGGGCGCAGGAAGATCAAGTACAACAAAACGGTCGCATCCGCTTTGCTCGACCTCAAGGCTGATTACCTGAAACGCGGGCTCACCGGTTGCCCGATTGTGTTCTGCAACTCCACCGGCGGACACATGCTGGCATCTAACTTTCGGTGGCGGGAATGGCTTCCCCTATTCAAAAATTCCGGGGTGCCGCACCGTGGATTCCATCACCTTCGCCACACGTACGCGACGCTTCAGCTATCAAACGGCACCCCGATCAACATTGTGTCAAAAGTGCTCGGGCACCGCGACGCCGCTTTCACCTTACGGACCTACATTCACGTCCTGGACAACATGCAAGATCAGGCGGCGGAAACCATCCTGAAAGCCCTCAGTTAAAGGGTCGTTGCGCTGCGTTGCGCTTTTGGGTCGTTTTCGGCCCTTTTTCCACGGATTCCACAAAACGAAAAACCCCTTGTAAGTCTAGTTCTTACAAGGGGTTTTGCATCAAGTGAAGGCGCAGGGACTTGAACCCTGGACCTACGGATTAAAAGGCCTATCCGTAGTTTGTCCCAAACGATTATATGTCAATACTTTACGGCGATTAGTGCCCGAAGTGGCGAAATCTCTCGAATTCCAAAAAACACTACTATTATAGCACGAAACGAAGATCCCGATTTTCGAACTCTGACACTATCTCTGACAAAGATGTTCATGCTAACGAAACGGTCTAATAGTGTTCCCATGTTAGTCGTACGCGAGCGATTTTGCAATCGTTTACGAAATCCGAGGCGTCGAATCACGAGCCTCGACGATGTCGACGTTATGGCTTCTTCAGCCGAACGAACAACGCACGGCTGAAAGTGTATCCGATGGACTTCTCTATCATAAGACCCGTCAAACGCTTTTGAGATCGAGTTTTCGAAAATCAGCTTTCGGCCTGTATAGCGTGATTATTTCGCGTTCAGGTAACATTTCAGGTAACACCCTGGTTCTTGCGGAACCGGGGTGTTGTCTACGTACGCGTTCAGACCAACACGTCTTCCAATCCCCCTGCAAACACGGCATCGCTCATCGCGGAGAGCGCCATGGCGGCCATCGGTTCGTCGAAGGTGAGTTCCCTTGTAAAGACCCCGGCGGAGTCGCCGTCACCATAGCCGCTCCAGATAACGAGGAAACGGTCTCCCGCGGTGTTCGGGCGTTGGATGATCGTCGGGTTCCACTGGCGGTTGTCGAGGACCTGGTTCACCACCTGCGTTGTGCTGATGGGGAGGTCGTTTTCATCGAACCGG
>PABD01000256.1 GCA_002702685.1 Planctomyces sp. | reverse complement strand
GAATGATCGTCTCAAGATCAAGTGGGATGGCTGGATTCAGCTGGCGTGGGTGGACCGGTTCTTCTTCCGCGATTTTGGTATAGATCTCATACTGGCCAGCGGCATCGAATATCGGACGCAGCGTAAGTGCTTCGTAAAGTGTTGCGCCGAGAGAATAGATGTCCGTTCGGTGGTCGACGGCAACTCGACGACCGCTGGCCTGTTCAGGACTCATATAGCGGGGAGTTCCTACCACCGCACCGGTAATTGTTAACTCATTGGACTGGTCCAGCTTTGCAATTCCAAAATCGCTAATCCAGAATCGTCCGGATTTATTCACGAGCAGGTTGGAGGGTTTAATATCGCGGTGGATAATTCCGCGATCATGTGCATAGTGCAGCGCATCAGCGACCTCCGCAAACTGACTGACGATGAACCGGATATAGCTGTCGTTCGAGATCACTTTTTCAGTGCGCCCCAGTTGCAGCTCATTCAACCAGGGAGCCTTTGCCAATTGAGATCCGTCGGGTTCGTCCGCTGAGAGAGCTTCCATAATGCGGGCGAGGTCGGAGCCATCGATGAACTTCATCGTTAAAAAATAGCATCCCTCGACTTTTCCCACGGAGTTGATCGGCACGATATGGTCGTGATCGAGTCGGGCCGCCGCCATCGCTTCATTCTGGAAACGTTGAACATCGCGATCTGAAAATTGGCCGCTGCGGGAGAGTATTTTTATCGCCACGCGGCGTTCGAGTGAAACCTGCTCGGCCTCATACACCATCCCCATGCCGCCGCGCGCAATCAAGCGGACAAGTCGAAAATCGCCGAGCTTCGTTTTGTTAACTTCGACCGGGAAGACTTCCCTCCCCACCTCTTCTGAACCCTGATCCGAATTCGCAACGGTGGTCCCAGCGAATATGCGTTTGAATTCGGCTTCTTTATTGAATTCAGCCAGGGTGAGTGACTGGGCGATCCGGCTTTCGAGAAGCTCATCGGCGCTGAGGGGCGGCGTGTTTTCCAAAGTCTGCAGACAGACCTCGCAACAACTTGTGTGCTCCAGCACTTCATCGAGAAAAGGACCCGTACAGGCTCCTTTCGCCAGCTGTTGCAGGATTTCAGGAGAAGGACAATTCATCGCTCTTCCAAGGCTAAACGGGGCATTCATAGGCTTTCATAAGCCAGAACGCACCCACGTAACTACTTCAAGGCTGATTTTCTCCAGCCGCATTCCAGTAGGCCTGTATTTTGTCCAGTACTCGTTTCTTCGCCATCCGGACGGAATCTGGCGACATCCCCAGCTCCGTTCCGATTTCGACGGAGGTCCACGAACCGGATATCAGCATCTCAAAGGCGTTCCAAGTGGTGGGGCTGACTTCCGTTTTGACCTGTTCGAGGATGAATTGCAGTTCTGCCTCCGTGTCCGTTTGCGGATACAGATCACGCCCATCGTTTTCCTCGTTGAAAGCCAAGCCTGACTTGGACGTGGCAGCGTAAACGACATCCATGCTGTCGCGGTGGCGCAGTCTTCGCAGGTAGTCGTTTACTTTGTTGACCGTGACGATTTTCAGCCACCGCCGGAATGACCCGGTCGTCCTTCGCTCAAAATGGCGAAGGCTTTTGGAGAGTTGAAACAAGACATTCTGAGTGACGTCTGCGGCATCCTCAGGCCGGAGCCCCTGATGGCGCGCATACCGATAGATGGATGACGCATATTTTTGAACAAGAATGTCCCATGAATTCTGGCTCTCGAGTTGAGCCCGATTTAAGAGGTGATTGTCCGTCGAACTGGGCGGGACAAATGCGGATGAGTTTCCGATGGTGCACCTCGGTATCTGTTATTAAAGAGGTCACACAGATTCTACCGCTGGATTCCGGCCCCTGAAGTGCGTGGGACAGGCGGCATGTGGAGGGGTAGGCGGCAGATTCAAGCGAATCTCCCAAATCGTCTGCGAGTCTACCACTATTCCCTACCTGTGTTCCACTTGGAAATTTTTGAATTTTTTGGGGGAACTGAATTACGGAAGTGCGTTTCACGGGCGAGAGGCCCACCTTGCCAGTCTTTTTCGGCGCGCTGGCAACCCTCTCACCTTCACTTCTGCCCTGCGAGTACGTTCGCCACATTGGCCGTAAATCACTGTCAGTATAAGGCTTATCCGAAATGTCCTTCGGGCCGACACACGGCCGCAATGGCAGTTCTGGTCTCCCCGCATCTCCGACCAGTCCAATCGTTTGCAGAAAAATACGTCCTCGTCTGGCGACAGATAGCCTTAACAGAAATTTCAGGAACCACGCCATGAGTTTCTTTACCTCCCGTTTGAACAAACTGCTGCGTTTGAAGCGTCGTCACTTTCGACATCAGCGAGCCAGTCGTTCGCGACGGACAGCGGCCGCTTGGCTGTGCGAAACACTCGAAGACCGGACGCTGTTGTCGGCCGTCTTCACCGTCGGTCAGGAGCATCTGGTCAATACGCAGACGGCTGGTGTTCAGCAAACGTCGTCTCTGTCCCGGAGCGTCGCGATTGCGGACAACGGGAATTATGTGGTGACCTGGACCGGCCCTGATCTCGACAGCTGGGGGATCTATGCTCAATTGTTTGACGCTGGTGGAGCAAAAATTGGTGGGGAAATCCTCGTCAATTCGCAGACCAGCGGTCTGCAAGAGGATCCCACGGTTTCCATGTCAGGTACCGGGGAGTTCGTCGTCAGTTGGGCAAGTCAAAATCAGGATGGCGATGGATGGGGAGTCTTTGCCCAGAAATTCGATAAAGATGGCAACCTGCTTGGTGGAGAAATTGCCGTCAATACTCAAACAGCCGGCGATCAGCAGGACGCGGCCGTTTCGATGGTGGATAACGGCAGTTTTGTGGTGACGTGGACAAGCCGGAACCTGGTCACGGATACCTGGGATGTGGCTGCCCAGTTGTTCGATACAGATGGAAACAAAAGCGGAAGTGAACTGACGATCGATCAGTCCGACTTGTTTCAATATCCTTCGACCGTCGCCATGTCTTCCACCGGTGAGTTCGTCGTCACCTGGCCGCAGTTTAATGGAGATGGCGATGGCTATGGTGTTCTAGCCCGAAGGTACGATGTCGATGGATCAGCTCTCGGAGATGAGTTTCAGGTCAATACCTATTCAATAAATCATCAGTGGGAACCCTCCATTTCCGTCGCTGACTCGGGTCGATTCGTCATCAGTTGGCATAGCAACGGCCAGGATGGGGATTTCTATGGCATTTTTGCACGGCAGTTTGACGCTGATGGAAATGCGATCGGAGAGGAATTTCAAGTCAATACTTTTGCGACCGGTAGTCAGACCGATCCTGCCGTCGCTCTGAACAATGACGGTGACATGCTGGTTACGTGGCGTAGTACAGGACCATCCGGGGACAATGTAGATATCTATGGTCAACGATTTGACGCAAACGGAAACAAACTTGGCAGCGAGTTTCTAGTTAACTCGTATGTGACCGGTTTGCAGATTGCGGCATCGGTCGCATTCAACAACTTCGGCGATGCCGTCACTGTCTGGACCAGCGCTGATCAGGATGGAGATAACTACGGCGTTTACGCCCAGCGATATTCGCTTTCCGACCGTGGAGCCACGGCTGTCGGACGTGAGCGGCAGGTAAACACCAACGCGTCGTTGAATCAAATCATCGATCAGGACCAACGCACGGTCGCCATATCCGCCAATGGAAGCTACGTAGCCGTCTGGGCGAGTGATGAACAGGATGGCGATCGGTATGGTGTCTTCGCTCAGCTGTTCGACGCAGACGGGAATGCGTCAGGCCCTGAGTTTCAAGTGAATACTTATACCACCGAAAACCAGGCCTATCCTTCCGTCGCCATGACGGATTCCGGCGAGTTTGTCGTTTCCTGGAGTAGTCGTAACCAGGACAGCAGCAGTTATGGCATCTTCGCCCGACGCTATGATGCCGCCGGAAATGCAATCAGCGGCGAGTTTCAAGTCAACACCTCCACCGCGGGCTCCCAAAACTATTCGTCCGTGGCTTTGGCCAACACAGGAGAATTCGTGATCTGCTGGGAAAGCGATCCCGGCGATGGAAGCTTTCGAAACATCTATGCACAGAGGTACGACGCCAATGGAGACCCGATTGGTAGCGAATTCCTCATCAATACGACTACAGCCCAAGTGCAATCACACTCCGGTATCGCCATGACTGATGCTGGAGATTTCGTCATAACGTGGATGAGTTCCTTACAGGACGGAAGCGGTTGGGGCATCTACGCTCAAAAGTTTGACTCAGATGGAAATGCCATTGGCAACGAATTCCGGGTCAATACGTATACGGTCGATTCGCAATTGGAGTCTTCGATATCGATGGCCAACTCGGGTGACTTTGTCATCACCTGGGAAAGTTATGGTGAAGATGGCAGCGGCTACGGCGTAATAGGGCAACGATACGACGCCGAAGGAAACCCGGTTGGTGACAACTTTCAGGTGAACACCTACACGACCGGCGATCAACTGTGGTCATCTGTCTCAATGAATGATTCTGGCGAGTTTGTCGTCGTCTGGAGCAGCAAGGATCAGGATGGCAGTCTGGAGGGTGTTTATGCGCAGCGCTACGATGCCAACGGGAACGCACTGGGTTTGGAATTTCGGATCAACACGGAAACATTGGGCGACCAGGAGTTTCCCTCGGTTGCGCTGAATAACGCCGGGCGGTTTGTGGTCATCTGGCAGAGCGATGGTCAGGACGGAGATGGCTACGGAATTTTCTCGCAGCGATTCGCAATGGATGTGCCGCCGCTGGTCACCGTCGGGAGTGAGAAGCAGGTGAATACCTATACCACATCCTCACAGCTGACCTCGACACCGTCCTCTCGAAATGTCGCTCTCGCTGCGAATGGAGACCACGTTGTCGTGTGGCAAAGTGACGGCCAGGACGGTAGCTCCCATGGCATTTATGCACAGCGATTTGACCGCAATGGAAATGCCTTGGGCGGTGAATTTCCAGTCAACACCATTACCGTCAATTCCCAACAAACCCCCACGGTTTCGATGAGTAGCACCGGGGAGTTCGTCGTTGCCTGGCAGAGCAACGCGGATGGAACTTTCGACATCTTTGCCCGCAGATTCGCTGCTGATGGGACGGCCCTCGGAGCTGAATTCCGAGTCAACACCTACACAACCGACGACCAATTCCGGCCGTCGGTAGCCATGGCCGACTCCGGCGAGTTTCTGATCAGTTGGGAGAGCGCTAACCAGGACGGCAGTGATTGGGGTGTTTTCGCGCAGAGGTATGATGCAAACGGCGATGCAATTGGAGCTGAGTTCCAGGCCAACACCTACTCGACTTATTTCCAACGTTATGCATCAACGGCGATTTCTGCGGATAGCGGCTCCGTTATCACCTGGGTTGACCAGACACAAGATGGCAGCGACTACGGTATCTACGCACAGCGTTACGACGTTGCCGGCCAACCGGTTGGAGGTGAATTCCGTGTCAACACGACGACACTTTACATCCAGACCTATCCTTCCATTTCCATGAATGCGAGTGGAGAATTTCTTATCTCCTGGCATAGCGCATTGCAGGATGGTAGCGATTATGGAGTGTTTGCACGCAGGTACGACTCCTCAGGAACCCCCCTGGGAGGCGAATTTCAGGTCAACTCCTATATCAGCGGCACCCAATATTTATCTTCGGCCGCGATCACCGATACGGGAGAATTTCTGATTGCGTGGACGGATCAGGGACAGGACGGCAGCAGTCACGGCGTCTTTGCGCAGCGATACGATGCCGAGGGAAATGCACTGGGGCGCGAATTCCGAGTGAATTCGGAGACCGAAGGTATCCAAAACGCCTCCTCTGTTGGCATCAATGAAGCAGGCGATGTGGTCATTGTGTGGCGGAGCCAGAACCAGGATGGAGATGGCTATGGCGTGTATGCCCAGCAGTACCAAATTTTGTACGAGCCCCCCCATGTAACAGCGGACAATGAAAGCATCACCGTCGAGGAAGGTGATATAGCGACCAATACGGGGGCGTACTTCGACGCCGAGGGTTTCGCGGTTACGTTATCCGCTTCGGTGGGGACGGTTCAGAACAACGGGGACGGTACGTGGACCTGGTCGTGGGACACCAGCGATGGACCAGATGATTCGCAAGCAGTGACGGTCACGGCCACCAACGAAAGAGGGTTGTCGACCGACACGACCTTCGAACTGGTCGTCGAAAACGTCGCCCCCGTTATCACAGGGGTCACGGATACATCCACCTCCTTCGGCAACCCAATCACAATTTCCGCCAACATCACCGACGCGGGAGGTGACACCCCCTTCACCATCGTCTGGGACATGGGGGACGGTACGCTCTTCAATGACATCACCGAAGTGACGCGCACGTACGCGGCCGGCGGAGAATACTTCGCCAGCCTGACCGTCACGGACAGTGACGGTGCGGAAACGACGAAAGACTTCCGCGTGGTGATCGCCCCTCCAGTGACGATCACGGCCGCTAGAACAGCCATTCAAGAAGTATCCGCGCTGCAGCCCGTCGGTGTGGAACAACAGGTGAATGTTTATACGGTAGCAGCACAGGTGACGGGTGGTGAAACCTCGAGGAATGTCGCCATGGCTGCGGACGGCAGTTACGTAATAACATGGTATAGCCTGAATCAGGATGGTGATCTATATGGTGTTTTCGCACGTCGTTTCGACATCGACGGAAATGCCATGGGGAATGAATTTCAAGTCAACTCCCATACCGCGGGAAACCAGAACGAGCCTGTAGTCGCGATGTCATCCACCGGTTCATTTGTCATTGTATGGAGCAGTAATTTTCAGGATGGCAGCGGAAACGGCGTATACGCTCAACTGTTCGATTCGGCCGGCTCGCCCATTGGCAATGAATTCCTGGTAAATACTTACACGAACAGCGACCAATGGACTCCATCTGTCGCCATGAGTGATGCTGGACAATTTGTCGTGACTTGGACCTCTTCGGGTCAGGACGGCAGTCAAACTGGAGTTCATGGCCAACGATATGATGAAAATGGCGTTCCGTTGGGAGTAGAATTTCGTGTGAATACATCCACCGCGGGTAGCCAATTTCACCCCACGGTGTCGATGGCTGATTCAGGACAATTTGTAGTTGCCTGGACCAGCATGAATGGCAGCGAACCGGATGTCTATGCTCAACGATACGATGCGAGTGGAAATCCGAACGGCGGCGAATTCCGGGTCAACACGTTCACGAATTCATATCAATATTTTCCCTCCGTCTCACTGTCTGATTCGGGCGAGTTTATCGTTTCCTGGACCAGCCTCGATCAGGATGGAGCGGGAGGCGGAATCTACGCGCAGCGCTATGATGCGAATGGCATCCCGATCGGAAATGAATTTCGTGTCAACTCGCAAACAGCCGATTCTCAGGAGTACTCCTCGGTGTCGTTGGCGAACACGGGAGACTTCCTGTTCACCTGGACGAGTTATGGACAGGATGGTGATCAGCGTGGGATTTTCACCCGTGCTTACAAATCAGATGGGACCCCGATTGGAAATGAAACACAGGTAAATTCGTTTTCCTCCGGAAATCAGATAGCGTCCTCCGTCCGTCTGAATGAGGCGGGACAGGCAGTCGCTGTATGGAGCAGCTTCGGACAAGATGGTGACAGCTGGGGCGTCTACTCGCAACGGTTTTTACTGACGTCCGACCAGACCGAACTCACTGCGGCCATCGACAATCCATTGCCCGCCGACGTCGTCATCCCGCTTTCCTATTCCGGCACGGCGATCCCGGATGTGGATTTTGAAGAAGCCGGCCAACCCGGTATGGCGCCCACGCAGATCGTTATTCCGGCAGGACAGACGACCGCTGCCGTCACCATCCGGAATATCTCAGATGCATTGGATGAACATGCCGAGTCGTTAATCGTGCACTTTGGTGTCCCCTCCAATGCCAGCCTGGCTTCGTCAGATCCGATCGAGATACAACTGCTGGACGATGACCCCGAACCGGCCGTCTACCTCAGCAGCCCCGGACAGACATTGGATGAACAGGACCTCGCCATCCCGGTCTCGGTCTCCCTCTCTGAAATCTCCGGACGGGATGTGACCGTCACCCTGACGACGGGAGGGACAGCCTCTTCTGGTGCGGATTACCTGTTCGAAAACGCGGTTGTCGTTATTCCTGCGGGTCAACTTTCAGCCAGCACGGTCCTGCATCTACTCGATGATGCGATCGGCGAAGGTGTTGAGCAGATCCAGGTGCAGCTCGTCAGTGCGGACTTCGCCACCATTCCCGCGACCACCGGTCAACCGGCCGCGATCACGCATATCGTCAACATCAGTGATACCCCGACGATGCAGTTTGCTTCCGTTCTTAAGCAGGTGAGTGAGACGGACGGTATCTACGAAGTGTTACTCACGCTCTCCAATGAATCGTCCTCTCCGATTACGACCACGATTACGCTCTCGGGGAGCGCGGTCATCGGGGACGACTACACTTCGGCGTTAGGTACTACTTTTGATGTGACCTTTGATCCGGGCGAAACTGAGAAAATCATCTCGGTCGAATTGATCGATAACGAAACCGAGGAAGCAGACGAGACCCTGCTCTTCCAGACAACGAACCTCCTGGGCAGTACGATCTCGCATCAGGCCCGGATCATCGATGACGACACGCGCTTCGTCACGGTCAATACTAACGGTTCAGAGCACTGGGAGGACGCGGGCGCGGTCATCATCACAGCCACGCTTTCCAAGCTGTCGGGTGTCGACGTTTCGATTCCAGTTTCCTTCACCAGCGAGTTGGAGAATGGCGAGGATTTCATCGTCAATACGACTCCGCTCCTGATTCCAGCGGGATCCCTGTCAGCCACGCGAAGCCTGACGATTATTGATAACAACATCCCCGAAACAGACGAAGTCATCACCATCAATGTGGGCGCGCCCGACAATGCGCGATTAATCAGCCCAGCCAATATTGCACTCGTGGTTCGAGACGATGATCCGATCGCCTCGTTCGATGGTTTTGGTCAGGATGCGTCGGAGCAGGTCATCCCGGTTAATGAAAATGCCGGCAGGATTGAGATTCCGGTCTTCCTGAATAAACGAGTGAACGACGATATCACAATACCCGTGAGTGTGTATTCCAATGAAATGAAGACAACTGAATACTTCCTGGTTTCGTCATCCGTTCAGATAACAAAAGGAGACGATCGCGGTTATGTGTTGATTGATATAGTTGACGACAACACGTTCGAAAACGTTGATACGGAGTCACTCACGGTGACTCTTGGAACAGGAGCAGGATTCACTCGGGACAGTGATCCTAAAGCATACACCAGAACGGTCGAAGTGACCGACAACGATGCTCCCCCCGTCCCGTTGTGGAAAACGACCGGCATTTTTGCAAATGAAGGCAGATCGAAGCCGCTTACAGCAACTCTCCGACTGTCAAGAAGTTCTGACGTGCCAGTCGATGTCACCGTCAGCGTGAAAAATGAAATCCCTTTGCTTCGCCCCAGCGGGGATCTGCAAATCGACGGATTTACGACGAGTTCGTCCGGCAAGTGGCTCAAGACCTATCGGTATTCGAAAACTTTTACATTTGACGCATATCAAACAGAAATTCCAATTGAAATTCGTCTCGTTAACGACAGCCAATACGAACAGACGGAAACGTTTATTTTTTCTGCCAGTCGCCCTGGGAGCACTGTCAAGACATTCGAAATGGTGATCTACGACAACGACGTACGTCCGACGCCTCCGCCGGCAACGACATCTTCATCGTCCTCCTCTTCATCGAGTAGCTCGACGTGGTACGACGATCTTGTAACCATCCGAGTAGCCGTTCCTTCAAAAGGCCCTTTGTCAGGACTTTTTCTTACGGATGGCTACATCGACGGGGCGACCGCCTTCTTCGATGCGAATTTCAATCAGGTCCCGGACTTTGTCGATGCCAACGGCAACGGGGTGTTCGATGAAGGGGAACTGCTGGAACCGATTGCGGAGTCCGGTTATGACGGCTTCGTCGCCCTTCCGTCCCTCGCCGAATTCGACGTAAACGAG
>PABD01000255.1 GCA_002702685.1 Planctomyces sp. | reverse complement strand
CTCGGTGCTGGCCTCTTCATTGGAAAAGGGGATCACGGTCATGGGAATCAGCACTGCCTCGGGATGGTCCTGACGTAGCCGGGCGAGGAGCTGATGAAAGTCTTCCGGGAATTCGGTCTTGAAGTCGTTGAGTCGTGCCCGATCGTTGATTCCGTAGCGGATGAAGATGTAATCGATTCCAGGAAGCTTGGCGACATCCCGGTCGTATCGACCGGAAGAGAAGAGCCGATCGATATACTCGCCGCTCAGGCTCGAGTTAATGACGTGCGTGGGCGGTAGATCTTTTTGTGCCGCGAGCAGCTGTTCCAAAACCGCTTCAAGATGCGGTCCCTCCGGTTTCATCAGCCGGGGAATGCTCCCTTCGGTAGTGCTGTCGCCCAACAGAAGGATCTGCACCTTTCCATCATGCTCTGCGTGCAGTAGTTCGTTGAAAGAGAGCAGTGCGAGCAGGGTGACTACAACGATTGTCAGAGGATATCGCGACAGCAGTTGTCCATATGAGTGCATGAAAAAATCCTGGCTGGAGGTGATGAACATAAAAAAAGGCCCTCCGAAGATGATATCGGAGGGCCTCATTGTAAAGCAGATCACCAGCCTCCGCCTACCTTCAGGTGAGCGGGTGAACTGTTCTCATGAATTTAGACGACCGTCAACTCGAGGACGTCATCGGCTCGCTCAATGAGTTGCGAACATTCTTCTTTCAGGTGCTTGATGGTCAGCTGTTTTCCCTGTTGACGGTACGACTGCGCGACGGCATTGATGGCTTCCACTGCTGAGTGGTCGTAGACGGTGCAGTTCTGAAATTCCAATACGACATGCTCGGGGTCGTTTACGGGGTCGAAAAAATTCTTGAAGCTGGAGACAGCGCCGAAGAAGAACGAACCCTGCAGCACGTAAGTGCGACTGTCCTCATTGTCGATAATGTCGACATTCAATCGGCTCGACTTTTTCCAGGCGAACACGAGTGACGAAACAGCGACTCCCGCGATCACGGCAATCGCCAAGTCAAAGATAACCGTCATGGCGGAGACCAGCAGGATGACGAGGAAATCGCTCGTCGGAATCTTGTTCCACAACCGGAGTGAGGTCCATTCGAAAGTCGCGATCACGACGATGAACATGACACCCACCAGGGCGGGGACGGGAATCAACCCGATGCATTGCCAGAGCGGGGGAAAGATGATGAAGCAAAGGAGAAAGACGGCCGCGCAGATTCCGGATAGGCGTCCACGCCCCCCCGAGCGAATGTTGATCATCGACTGGCCGATCATCGCACACCCGCCCATCGCGCCGAAGAGCCCGGAAATAATGTTCGCCGCACCCTGACCGACGCATTCGCGATTGCTGCTGCCGCGAGTCTGCGTCAGTTCATCGATCAGTGTGAGTGTCATCAACGATTCGATCAATCCGACGGCCGCGAGCGTCAGCGCCAGCCCGAGGATGGTCATCAGGCTCTGGGGGGTCCAGTCGATGGAGGGTATCTGGAAACGCCCCGCGAGCCGGGAAGACTCGACCGGTGGAATTTCCATGTCGGCGGCGGCGAGAGCGTTACCGGCGGCGTCCAATTCCGACAGAGTCAGTTCCGACTTCTGCTCGTTGAATACTTTTGTCTTATACGTCTTTTCTGCGGCGACCTGATTCTGACTGTCGACGAAGTCCTGGACAGTGACTGACTCAAGGGGGGTGAAGTATACAATCGCGGTCATCAGCATGATGGCGACCAGCGTTCCCGGCACCGCTTTCGTGAATCTCGGAAGGTAATGGATGATCAGCATCGTTCCCACGATCAGACACAGCGTCGTCAGCAGGGGGATTCCGCTGATCCAGTCACCCGCGATCTGAAAGTTCCCCGTCAGCCGGTCGTACAACAAGCGATGGTTTTCTTTGAATTGTCCGAACTGTGCGAGTCCAATCACGATCGCAAGACCGTTGACGAAGCCGAGCGTTACCGGATGAGGGAGCAACCGGACCAGCTTCCCCAGCTTTAGGATTCCACAGAGGATCTGAATGATGCCGCACAGAATAACGGCTGCGAACATGTACTCGATGCCGTGCAGAATAATGAAGGCCGTCATGACGACCGCCATCGCTCCTGTCGCACCGGAGATCATGCCGGGTCGGCCGCCGAAAATGGACGTCACGAATCCCATGATGAATGCGGCCCACAATCCGACGAGAGGATCCACTCCCGCTACGAAGGCGAATGCGACGGCCTCCGGTACCAGGGCCAACGCGACGGTCAGGCCAGAGAGAATTTCATTCTTTAAATTCGACTGTCGTTTTACGAGTAAATCAAACATTCAGGAAAGTAACCTTTTGAGTTTCTGGTAGTCTTTTCAAATCGGGGAACAAACCGCCGTGGAAGCCTTGTGTGACGCGCAATGACTTCGTTCGAATCGGGTGGAACAAATCGGTGTTCCAAACGTCGAAAAGGGAAGGCTCACGCAGACAAAAGCTGAATGACGGATTCGGAAGAAGGCTCAAGCGCGCGAGCCTCGACCCGGAGCAACGGCGTCTCGCCGATCCGTCGCCACCGACCGCAGATTCACGGAATCTGAAACATCGGAGGACAAAAAATGGATCGGGGACGACTCGAACGGGTCATCAGGAGCATTGGGAGGGGCTGGACGTCGGAATTTCGACCGCCCTCACCAGATCATTTTGGTAGGAGCTTCATCGTTTTCATATTGGTGGAGATACGATAACGGCTTATGCGTTTGTGTCAACGCAAAACTTTAGTAATTCGCCGACCTTTAGCACATACGCAACTGATGCAATTAACCCCGCAGGCCCTCGATTCGTAGAAAAAAAAACGGCCCGACGCCAAGGACGTCGAGCCGCGGATTCCAGTTATTGATCATGCAGATTAACGAGCCGCGACGGGCGTGGCGGTATTCTGCAGGGAGGGATCAAGGTCGAACCGGTCATTGTTCATCACTTTGACCCACGCGTGAATGAAGTCGTTGACGAACTTCTCTTCGTTGCCTTCACTGGCGTAGACCTCCGCGATGCCGCGAAGTTGCGAGTTCGAACCGAAGACGAGGTCGACGGTGCTGGCCGTCCATTTGACTTCGCCCGATTCCCGGTCGCGCCCTTCGTAGAAATATTCGCACATCGGCGAAACGTTCCATTCGGTATCCATGTTCAGCAGGTTAACGAAGAAGTCGTTGGTCAGCGTTCCCGGTTTGTCGGTGAAGAGGCCCAGTTGCGGGAAGCTGGTATTGGTACCCAGAACACGCATGCCGCCGACAAGCACCGTCATTTCCGGAGCCGTCAGGTTCAACTTCTGGGCTGTATCCACGAGCATCTCGGGGGCGGGGACGGTGAGGTCCCGCGCCTGGTAATTACGGAATCCGTCCGCTTTCGGCTCGAGGTAGGAGAACGATTCAACATCGGTCATCTCCTGGGTCGCATCAGTTCGACCGGGATGGAACGGCACGGAGACGTCGTGCCCGGCGTCCTTGGCGGCTTTTTCGATAGCAGCCGAACCCCCGAGAACGATCAGGTCAGCCAGAGAAACTTTTTTTCCGCCTGATTGCGACTTGTTGAAGTCCGAATGAATTTTTTCCAATTTCGTCAGTACCTTCTGCAACTCGGCCGGATTGTTCACCGCCCAGTCTTTCTGCGGTGCCAGCCGAATGCGGGCGCCATTGCCGCCGCCGCGGTTGTCGGTACCACGGAAGGTCGATGCCGAAGCCCACGCGGTGGAGACGAGTTGCGACACGGAAAGTCCCGAGCTCAGGATCGATTCTTTCAGCTGGGCAACGTCGTCGTCGCCCACGAGCTCGTAATCCACGGCGGGAACCGGGTCCTGCCACAACTGGGGTTCGGGAACCTCAGGTCCGAGCAAACGGACATACGGTCCCATGTCGCGGTGAGTCAGTTTGTACCAGGCTTTCGCGAATGCCTTTTCGAACTCTTCCGGATTCTCGTGGAATCGTTTCGAAATCTTGCGGTATTCGGGATCTTCTTTCAACGCGAGGTCGGTCGTGAACATGATCGGCGCGTGAGTCTTGCTCGGATCATGTGCGTCCGGAACGAGGCTCTTCGCGGATTTATCTTTCGGGGTCCACTGCTGAGCACCCGCGGGACTCTTGGTTAATTCCCATTCAAACCCGAAGAGATGACTGAAGTAATCGTGCGACCATTGCGCCGGCGTTGATGTCCAGGCGCCTTCCAGACCACTCGTGATCGTATCGCCAGCGTTGCCTTTGCCGTGTTTGTTTTTCCAACCGAGTCCCTGTTCTTCAAGTCCTGCCCCTTCGGGTTCCGATCCCACATTCTCCCCAGGATCGGCGGCTCCGTGGGCTTTTCCGAAGGAGTGACCACCGGCGATCAGCGCCACGGTTTCTTCATCGTTCATCGCCATGCGCCCGAATGTTTCGCGAATATCTTTCGCGGCGGCGAGCGGATCGGGAGTACCGTTCGGGCCCTCCGGGTTCACGTAGATGAGACCCATCTGAACGGCAGCGAGCGGGTTTTCGAGTTCCCGATCACCATGGTACCGTTCATCGCCCAGCCATTTGCTTTCGGGACCCCAGTTGACATCCTGCTGCGGTTCCCAGACATCCGCGCGACCTCCGGCGAAGCCGTAGGTTTCAAAGCCCATCGATTCGAGGGCGCAGTTGCCCGTGAGAACCATCAGGTCCGCCCAGGAGAGCTTCTCGCCGTACTTCTGTTTGATCGGCCAGAGGAGACGGCGGGCTTTGTCGAGGTTCGCGTTGTCCGGCCAGCTGTTGAGCGGGGCAAAGCGCTGGGTGCCATCACTCGCGCCGCCGCGGCCATCGGTGACTCGGTAAGTTCCGGCGCTGTGCCACGCCATACGGATAAAGAGGGGGCCGTAATGCCCGTAGTCGGCGGGCCACCAGTCCTGCGAGGTCGTCATCAGTTCCTTGATGTCTTTCTTGACGGCGGCGAGGTCCAGTTTCTGGAACTCTTCGGCGTAGTTGAAGTCTTCTCCCATGGGAGTACTTTTCGCCGAATTCTGATGCAGCATCTGCAGATTCAGCATGTTCGGCCACCAGTCCCCGTTCGACATGACGCCGGCGGCAGTCTGTCGATCCGAAGCAGGTTTCATCGGGCCCATGACGGGGCATTTCTCAATGCCGCTGGGCTCGCCTTTCTTTCCCGCTGACTTGTCCTTGCCAGCGGGCTCATTGATTTCCTGAAGTTCAGCCGGTTCACCGCGGCGTTTATTCTGTTTGGATTCGGAAGGATTATCGGCGAACATTGCTGTTGCCATGCCGAGCACAGCACACGCCGCCATCACGCGAGCGAAGTGAATTTTGGTGGTCATGTTATCTCCAGTTGGTTGGGGTTGGGAAGACGCCCGGTTGCGATCGACCAGCACAGCGCCACAGAGACACTATGGGTGAATACGACCGATTTGTCCAATACATAACTGGTATATGTGGTATGCGTTGCATGCATGGATCGGCGCCGCTGCGAGAAGTCGCCCGGACGTGGCCGCCTAACTTAACTTTAGACACCGTTCCCTCGGAATGCTAAGAAAATCCGACATAACCCGTTTTCACACAAGAACAAACGAGTGGCCAGATGTTACCATAGCGGAAGTTCATCCGATTCAATTGATTCTTCATCTTCATCTGCGGAAGAAGATTCCCCGGTGACGCAGTCGCATAGCCCGATAGCCACCCGTATTACAAGCTGAGGTTCGTCATGAGTCTTCAGGTCGCCTGTCCCGAGGGACACCGCCTCAAAATTTCCGCACAATATGCAGGTAGAAAAATCCGCTGTCCGAAATGCCAATCGGTTTTCCGTGTCTCATCGGAGACCGCTTCAGCGGCAACGGCCGGAACCCCCTCAGTCAGGTCAAACACTGCTAAGGCCAAACCTTCTGCACCACCTAAGATGTCTCGAAATGGCAATCAAGTTTCAGCAAGCGATAAAAGCAGGCCGCGCAGAAATGAGAAGACAACTTCGTCCCGCACAAGGATCCTGTTACTTGTGGGAGTATTATTTATTCTTGTCGTCGGTGGTGTGGCTGGATACCTGTTGTTGCTGAATAACCCCGAAGAAAAGCGGCGCCCCACGATCGTCGGGACTCCGCCGGAATCTCGTTCTTCAAATTCTTCAGGGACGGATCGGGGAAGCGTGCTTCCGCGAGGTTCTTCGACATCAGAGGCACAGGACGCTCGAAGTGGTGAAAACGGATTTTCGAACGCCGTTGAAATGGAATCAGTTTCATTACCAGTCGCGCAAGACGAAGCTGCAGTGAGAAAACTCGTCACGACGTTCATGGAGGAACTGCGGGTGCCGAACGAAAAAGCCGTTAAGGCAGTCATGACGAAGGACGCTCATCGGGACTACCCGGTGGAGATTATCATGGTCACGAGTTCCGATATGTCGTTTGAGATTCAAAAGGTTTCCTTCGTCGGTGACGTGGCGTTCGCATCGATGCGTATGACCAACAACAAGATGTTCGGTTACGCTTACCTCCAGCTTCAATGGGAAACCAGTGAATGGCGCGTAAGGGGTTTGGGTTTCGGCGATCCTCTTGCCGATGAGCCCGATGATGAAGCGACATTTATCGATTTTGCCGATGAACCGGTAGAGTTCTATTTCGGAGAATTCTTCGAGCCGATATGGCCCGGCCCCCTGGTCCCCGATTCCAATGATGTCATATTGGCTGGCACCTGCGCTGATAACGGTATCGATATCGAATTATACCTTTCCTATCAGCGGCTCGGAGCGGACTTCTCTTTCCGGGAGTCAGAACCTTCAATTCATGCATTACTGAGAATGAAAGGCGCATCCCTCGAGCACGCTACCGCATTCGGCGATCTTAATCTGAACGAAGCGGAAGATGATCAGGGAACCAGTCTCACCTTACGTGAGAATCTTTTCGTCGATGTAGAATCATTTAACGAATTGGACGACCCGGGAATTTATACCGACAAAGATTCTGACCTCAGTAATATCGCCGTAGAAATACCCCTATCGCTGGATAGTCCGGCTGACAATGCAAAACGATTGAAACGTCTGGCGGGTTCTGTGGACGTTCTGGCTGGAGGCGAGGTCGACCAGATTAATGTGGACGATGTTTTGAGTCGCCTAGGATCGGAGCTCAACCACGAAGCGCTTGAAAAGGCCGGGGTTAAAGTTCAGGTCAAGGGCGAAAATAGTGATCCCTCGTCAAACGCCGCGCTCGTTCTTGAGCTCTCTGGCGAATTGAAGGCTGTTCTTAATTATGAATTACTCGATTCGGATGGGAAACAGTTACGAATCGGCACGTCGACCTCGCTCACGTCAGACAATACGCTGAAATCGGAATCAATGGTGATCTTGTTTATGGCGGATCGCGAACTTCCCGAGGATTCTCGGCTCGTGCTGTCAATCGCCGCCGAACAAAAACCCGTTACGGTTGCTTTCGAATTTAACAATGTGGAGCTTCCCATCAACCCGCAAATGGCTCCGGCTGCGATCGCCAGCGACGCCGTAAAAGCGAGCCTGAAACTTGATGACAAACCGCCGGAAGGAATGTTTGCACTGCCGAGAGAGAGGGCGATATATGCCTCGATTGAATTCAGTGGACCAACGATCGATGAAGCGTCAGAATACGGCGTTTTCGTTCTGGATAGGGCACAGGATGATCGTGGCACTACTCTTGAACTCATCGCCTCCGTTCTCGGTGACTTCGGACAACCACTGACGAAGGCGTATGTCGACAGAAACACATTTCCGGGTGGCGAATCGCCCCCCATCACGGTCAATATCGCGTTGAAACAACCCGCAGATGACGCAAAGACGGTGGATATCGAGGGATCACTACGTATCCGAGGCCTGAAAACGATCGTGATCGATGATATTCTCGAGAAGTTGGATATCCCACTTGATGCGCCGGAGCTTAAAGAGTTCGGTGATATCATCGTCGGCCAACCGGGGCCCAATGAAATCGTTGGTGCCGAGAAGACATTGAGAATTATCGTGAGCGATCCAGAAACATCGATCGCGAAATTTGAGTTGATCGATCTGCGGGGAAATAAATTGAATATCAGCTCCGCCTCAGGAGACAATTTGTATTATCTCAATGCCGATGCACCATACCCTCCTGGGACTCGCTTGCGAATTATCCCCAGCAAAGAACTCAGCGTTACCGAGATACCTTTTAAGTTCCAGAACCACCCTCTACCCAGGTAGACGCACGTATCCCATCGTTTTACCGTTGAAAGCACGGCGAGTTGGAATTCTGTTGCGGACCATTCGCAGTCGAACCAAAAACGCGAATAGTGTGAAGATCGAAAATCAGCGCTGAAGCCAAAGATCCATTCCGGCTGCTGGCACGTTTCCATATCGTGAACATCGTCATCTTAGGAATTGTTCATCATTTTGCACCTTCATCTCTCCATGTGAGGATCATCATGAGTCTTCAAGTAGCCTGTCCCCAGGGTCATCGTCTCAAGATCTCTGAACAACATGCGGGAAAGAAAGTCCGTTGTCCGAAATGTGAAACAGTCTTTCGCGTCCCGGCAGCAGGAGAGGTGGCCGCCGCAACGGCCTCGAAACCGACGACCGCAAAGAAACCGGCCGCGAAGCCAGCGACGTCTCCGAAAGCGCCCACTGCTGCTACTGCGAAGCCTGCGCCGGAAGTGAAAGCGGCAAAGCCTGCGAAGGCGAAGTCCGCCCGGAAATCGGATACCGAGAAGAAATCGTCCACGATGAAGATGGTGATGATCGTAGGGCTGATCCTGATTCTCGCCGGTGGAGGCGCGGCGGGTTATCTTTATTTCATGAACAACCCCGGTGACGATGGCAGCGATTTTCAGGTGACGATGCCCACTCAGCGTCCCACGGCGGAGCCCGAATCATAGACTCCCGCTGAAGAGGAAAGTTTGAAGGAAGTTGAAGCCGAGCCAGCAGCCGAACCGGACAGTGAACCAGTAGCAAGCGAAGCCACCACTACAGAGCCCGAGGCAATCGAGGACAATCCGTTCATCACGAACGAGGACAGCGACACCTCTGTTGAAGGCGCAGAGGAAGCTGAGGAGATGGAAGTCGATACCTCCCCTGTTTCCGATGCCGATAAAACGGCGGTGACGGAAGTGGTCGATGGTTATTTCGCGGCTGGAAAAGCGAATGATATTGAGAAAATGAAAACCTTCGTGACGACGAAATCACAGGCTTTCGAAGATTCGCCCGCCAGCGGGCTGGGGGAGGAGGCAAAGATCAATATTAAAGAAGTCACCTTCGACGAGGGAATTGCGCAAGCGGTCGTTGCGCTCGAAACACCCGTAGGTGAGGCTCCGGCATATCTGAAATTGAAAAGAGAAGAGGGCAACTGGCGCATTTTTGGCTTTGGTTTCGGCGATCCCGCCGAGATCGAAGCGGGCTTATCGTTCTTTCTCAACTACGAAGAAGTCGACCCCACCGAGTTTGGCGGCGGGGAAGATGATGACTTCATGGCGATGTCCGACGACGAACCGGAAATTAAACTCGCGGGCACGCATTCCGGCGACGGGGTCGAAACGGAACTCTATTTGACATTCGATGAAAACGCCGGCATGTACTTCGCCCAGGGTGGTGACGAGCCGTCCCTCTTGATCGGTTCGCTGAAATTCAAAGGACCGAAAATAAAAGGGGCCACCGCGTACGGCTTCCTCAAAATCGATATTGCCGAAGACGATCAGGGGACCAAACTGAAACTGCATTCGAATCCCTTCGCGGACGAGGGTACGTTTACCAAATCCATGGGAATGATGGGGATGGCTCCCTACGACTTCAATGAAGAGGAAGAACGGACATCGATCGAAGTCCCTCTTGTGCTCGACAGACCGGCCGCCGCCGCTACCCAGCTCGCGAAGTTAGAAGGTTCGGTGCAGATCATGGCTGGAGGTGAGATCAAGGATGTCGTCGTCGATAATGTACTCTCCAAAATCGCATCGGACGTCGAAGACGAAACGCTGAAGCAGGCGGGAGTCACAGTCAAATTAAAAGCCAGGGAAGAGGAGGAGTTCTCCAACGAAGACTCGAAATTAATACTCGAAGTCACGGGTGATCGAAACGTCATTCAGAGTTTTAAGCTGACGAGTCCCTCAAAAAGATATATCCCCGTCGGCACGTCCTGGGGACAAATCGAGGACCGCACTGTGGTGAACTTTATTACGCCGGAGAATCTTCCTGAGGATACGCAACTCGTCATGACACTCGCGATCGGTCAGGAGGCGGTCACCGTGCCGTTCAGTTTCGAAAACGCGGAGCTTCCCGCGAATCCGGACGCCAATCCCGCGGGCGCCGATATCGTCACGTCACTTAAATTATCGGCAGAGAAGGAAACCGGTCCGTTCGACGAACGCCCGAATATGAAAGCGACCTTGACGATCACCGGCATGGCCATCGGCGCCGCGTCCGAGTACGGCGAATTCAAACTCGACCTCGCCCAGGATGAATACGGAACACCGCTTAAACTGGTCGCTCCGGCGCAGGATGAGTCCGGAGATGACATCGAAAAACAATTCGTTCCCATCGCTCCCCCCGCCGGTGACGCCCCCGGCACAGTCACGATGACCATGACCCTGAGTCCTCCCGGGAAGGAAGCCGATACCGCAACCCTCGCGGGTTCCATCCAACTCAAAAACGCCGACGGCAGCCAGACGGAAGTCCCCTTCCAGTTCGAAGGACACCGCCTTCCCGTTCAAGGCTGGTAAACGTTGACCCATGTTCCGTTCTTCTCACCCCGTGTTTCAGGGGAGCGTTCATGTCTGCGCGCCGCATAGAAATCCTCGCCAAGTGGTCCGGCTTCGCCTACCCGCCGGACCATTATGGAAAACTCGTGCTGACCCCAACGACGGAAGGAACATGGCAATCGTACGACGAGATCTCACAGGAAACGCATGCCGTTCAACCGGGTGACGTATCGCATTTTCTTTCAGTGATCGATGACATCGAAGCCACGCCGCAACCCCATCGTTTTGGCCTATCTGCGGAGACGCTGGAGACACATTTCAGCTCCAGAACCCGCGGAGACAATCGCGCAATTTTGATTGATGTCGAGGAGGATCGCAGAACTCGTACGCTCAAATCATTCTCCAACCACATTTTCATGCTGCCATGGAGGTACGAGGGGAAGGAAACTCCCCCAAACTACAATCCCAGTTTGAGTATCGCGTTGGCTGCGATCCTGCCGCTTGACTGGATGTTCCGACGTCATCTTTCAAATCCGCTCCCTGATCTGAAAGAATACGAGGGAGACGGTGCGAAGTTCATAGTTTCTAATGCTGCTGCTATTCCGCATCAGCAAACGGAAGATATCCGCCCGATTGGCGGAACTGGCAATACTTTATCCGAAAGCATCTATCTTGTTTTATCGATGCCCAGAGAAAAACTCTGTTCGATGTCGGCCACGGAACTCAAAGAATATGTCGCAAGTGGCGGCGATCTTTCGGAGTTTGATTCCTCGGGCGAAACAGCATTGATGCATGCAGCAGCTCCGCCATTTCATGAAGAATTGTTTTCGAATCTTCTGGCGGCCGGGGCTGATGTAAATGAGCGGCGGAAGGATTCCGAAACCGGGTTGATGATCGCATGTGCGGGAGGAGACGCGCAAGCAGTCGCCTGTTGGTTGAACGCCGGCGGGGATCCTGATATGCGGACGACTCTTAATGCTACGGCTCTCATGTACGGAGCCCCCGATGCGATGATCGTTCGAATTCTATTGGAATGCGGAGCTGATCCTGCCGCGAAAGATAACGACGGAGACACGGCGCTCGATTACGCAATGGAAAACATGTCAATTGTGCATGCTGGACGCCGTCTCGCCGCCATAGAAATGCTGGCGGGACAAATTGTGAGGCTTGATTTGGACTCGCTCAGGCGTTCACTCGAACGGGCGCGCGAGCTAGTTCGTAAGGTCGGGATTCATCAGGACATCGACTGTCGACTCGGCTCGACGCCGATTCCAACTGCAGAGCTACGCGAGTTGGTGGACACGGGAGGAACGAAACTGGATTGGCTGGAGTACATCGATCTCGAGGTCACCGAACTCGAATTGGCGGAGCGAATCGTTGCCGTTCTCGAACGAGTACTCCAGGATCACGAGCAGGCTGAGGAGGATCGCGACCGGCATTCGTCGTAAGAATCTGGATTCTCCTGCTTCATGCCGGTTCGAAGTAGTGATAGGATCGTTAGATATTCGATCCCTCTTCGCCTGAATGAGCCCTTGATATGTCCATTGAAAACCGGGAAGGTCATCTGTCTTCCGTGCGCGCCATCGCTTTCGTGACCATCTTCTGTGTCACCTCGCCCGCTTTCGCCCAAACGACACCCAGCGCCGAGTCCATGACCGACTCGTTTGAGACGAAGATGAAACTTCTGGAAGAGGCCTGGGCGAAGGGGGATTTCGATCTCGCCCGGTCGCTGACGCATTCCCTGCGCGACACGGTTGCGCAGACGCAGAACGAAGAAGAAAACCCCGGCCCTTCGCTCGTCGAAACGGGCCAGTTCAACACGGTCGATTCGCTCCCGGCCGGGTGGCGAGAATGGGCGAAGGGGTGGAGCTTTTATAAACTCGTCACCATCAGCGAGAGCGCGGGTGAAGAACGGATATCCGAACCGGTGGAGGTGCAGCTCGGATTTCCGGCCGAACAGACGACCTCGCTTGCTCGGGAAATTCGTGTCGCCCGGCAAGTGGGGGCGCAACTGGTGGAAGTCCCCAGCCAGGTCTACCACGAATGCCGCCGCGGTGAGGAACGACATGCGACAATCCTCTGGCTGGCCGATTCCGGGGCGAACGCGGAAGAGCAATATCTCATTCTGTACGGAAACCCCGACGCCGAACTTCCTGATTACCCCTCCGACCTCGTAACGGAGGGGGACGGGTACGGCCTCGATATCACCAACAAACATTTCAGGATTGCGCTCTCCCGGCAGACTGGTCAGATCGAACGCATGACGCTGAAACGTGAGCATGGTCTCGAACTCTTTTCGGGCGGCGAAGGGCATGGCGAACCCCCCGGGATTGATTGGGCGCACGACTATGTCGATGGCGACAACTTCCAGAAGTTTCGTATTTCGCTCTGGGATCAATGTCCGGAGTACGAAGTCGTCCGCGGGCCACTCTGCACGATCGTCCGCCGCTGGGGCTTTCCCCATTCGCCCCTCCATCCGCTGTATACCCCCGCGCGACTGCACATTGATGTCGAGTACCGGTTTTACACCGGGTTGCCCTGGTTTCATAAATCGAGCGAGATGAAAGCAGTGCAAACGTTCGACGCCGCGGCCCTCCGCGATGATGAATGGGTTTTCTCCGGCCAATCTTTTACGAGCTCGATGTGGATGACGCGCGAGGGGGAACTTCGATTCGGCGAGGTCGACGCCGAACATCTCGACGATATCTGGGGTGTCGGTTTTTATAACGAAACCAGCCAGGACTCCTTCATGGCACTCTTTCTCGATCACTCCGCCGATGGCCTGCCCGAGCTTAAACACACCGGCGCGCCCCTCTCCTTTTACCGCTGGCACGGTCCCGTCTGGAGTCGCTATCCCCTCCCGGTGAAAACAGTCCCCCAGGGAGCGGGCCTCCGCCAGAAGAACGCCTATCTTTCGATTCCCTTCACGAAGGAAGAAGGCAAACGGGCAATCGAAGAGATGCGCCGCGCGATGAGGGCGCCGCTCCAACTCAGCCCGGGCGCAGGACTGAACATCCCGAAGTCCCCCACACAATCAGGCCAGCTCGCCCGTCCCGGGGAAGGGGGAGAGCAATCCGAAATCAAACAGCAAATCTGGCAGGCGCTCCGCGATTGCAAGGACGCGCAGCTTTACACGGCCGACATTAACGTTGTTGATCTCGGCCTGGTCTACGACGTCCGCGTGCGGGGGGACGTCGTCACGCTCGTCATGGCGATGCCCCACCGGGGACGCCCGTTGATCGACTATTTCACCCACGGTTCCATCGCCGTTCATTCAACCCTCTCCGTCCCCGTCCGCGAACGTCTTGAACAACTCGCAGGCGTCCGGCAGGTCGTCGTCGAACAGACCTGGGCACCCGGTTGGAGTTCCAACCGGTTGACGGACGAAGGGCGGAAAAAGCTGGGGTTTCGATCTTCGCGATGATGGGTTGCTAACCGCGGTCACTCCCCTGTACATCAGCAGCGGGTTCCCGGTTTCTGTCGGTCGGCCTACAATGGACGTCATCGTGAGCGCTCAATCTCTCTGATTCGACTCCTGCAATGTCATCGTTGCGAAAAAATGCGAAAAGCTGTGAAGGAACTCCGATGTCTACCCTCTCCCTCGATGTCTTGTTTACTCCGTTAAAGGTCGGCGCGCTCGAACTCCCGAATCGTATTCTGATGGCGCCGCTCACGCGGGGACGGGCCACCGACCGGGTGCCGAACGAGTTAATGGAGGAATACTACACGCAGCGGGCCTCCGCCGGCCTGATCATCAGCGAAGCAACCGCCATCAGTCCGCAAGGGTACGGTTGGCATGGGGCCCCCGCCATGTACTCGCCCGAGCATGTCGCCGGGTGGAAGCAGGTGACCGACTCCGTGCATCATGCCGGAGGCCGCATCTTTCTGCAGTTGTGGCATATGGGCCGCGTTTCCCATCCGGATTTCCAGGGGGGACAGCCTCCCGTCGGCCCCAGTCCGATTGCGGCCGTCGGCGAAGCCCATACACCGAGCGGCAAGCAGCCATACGTCGTGCCGCACGCGTTGACGGTGAACGAGATCGGCGGTGTCGTCGAGCAGTACGCCGCGGCCACCGCCCGGGCGCGCGAAGCGGGTTTTGATGGTGTCGAAATCCACGGCGCCAACGGGTACCTCATTGATCAGTTCCTGCGCGACTCAGCCAATCAGCGCACCGACGAATACGGAGGTTCGATCGAGAACCGGTTGCGATTCCTGCGCGAGGTCGTTACCGCCGTCACCCGCGAGTGGTCCCCCGACCGAACCGGCCTGCGGCTCAGTCCCACCATGAACGGGCAGGGGATGAGCGACCGCGACCCGGTGGCTCTCTACACCCGGGTCGCCGAGATGCTGAACGGGTTTGACCTGGCCTACGTGCACACCGCCGAGTCGATTCGCCCCGGTCGAATCTATAACCCCGATGTCGCCCGGGTGACGCCGCATATCCGCGCGAATTATCAAGGGACCTTCATCACCAACGGTGGTTACGATGCCGAAACAGCCGCGGCGGCCATCGAGAACAACGAAGCCGACGCCATCGCCTTCGGCCAACCCTTCATCGCGAACCCCGACCTCCCCCACCGCCTCCGCACCGGCGCCGATCTCAATCCCCCGAACATCGAAACGTTTTACACGACCGGACCGGAAGGATATGTCGATTATCCGGCGTTGTGAAAGGCAGTGAATTGACCGCCGTTGTGATGGAAAGCGCATTTCCTATGCAAAATGTGCTGCCGAATTCTCATACGAGGATTAAGGATGGGTTTCCAACCAATACGCTATCTCCAATCTAAAATGCTTGGCGGGAATCAGCTCTGTTGGAAGGTTTAATTCTACTTCTCTCAAGAGACGTGAAATTATGAACCTGTCACGAAATGAAGATAGAATCGCCTGCACGATCGAAGTTTGGAGAAAACTACCGCAATCCGCCCCACGCAACAACGCTAGAAAATTGATGCAAATTGAAGTGGACCCCGGTTTTCGGACCACGAGAGCATTTTGCTTAGGTGGATGCCTTCGATCCGTGTCGCTTGCTGGTGTGG
>PABD01000254.1 GCA_002702685.1 Planctomyces sp. | reverse complement strand
GGTTTGCGCGACTTTTTCGAGCAGAGGGACGAACTCACGCAGGCTGGAGATTTTTTTCTCGAAGATCAGGATCAGGCAGTCTTCGAGAACGGCTTTCATTTCGGCCGGATCGGTAACGAAGTACGGCGAAATGTAACCTTTTTCGAACTGCAGACCATCGGCCAGTTCGAGGGTGGTCTCGTTGCTTTTGCCTTCTTCGACGGTGATGACGCCGTCACGGCCAACCTGTTCCATCGCGTCGGCAAGAAGCTCACCGATGGCGTCGTCGTTGTTGGCGGAGATAGCACCGACCTGGGCAATCTCTTCTTTCGAGCTGACCGGTTTGGCCAGTTCTTCGAGTTTCGCGATGGCGGCTTCGACCGCTTTATCGATACCGCGACGAACGACGGTCGGATTCGCACCGAGCGAAATGCTGCGGAGGCCCTCTTTATAGATCGCGCGGGCCAGGACGGTTGCCGTGGTGGTTCCGTCTCCGGCGATGTCGGAAGTTTTGGACGCGACTTCGTTGATCAGTTTCGCGCCCATGTTTTCGTATGGATCTTCGAGTTCGACTTCTTTACTCACGGTCACACCGTCTTTGGTGACGACCGGGTTGCCGAAGTTTTTGTCGATGATGACGTTGCGACCGGTCGGTCCCATCGTGACCGCAACGGCGTCGGCGAGAGTTTCCACGCCCCGTTGCAGTTTGATGCGTGCCCGGTCTTCAAAAAGTAATTGCTTCGCCACGCTTACGTTCTCCTGAGAGATGTTTTCGGGTGACAACCGCGATCAGGTGGTGATGCCAATCGGCGGCTGTTTACTGTTTCGCAATCGGATGAAAACCGAGTTACACAATTTTCGCGAGGATATCGGACTCGCGGAGGATTTTGACTTCTTCGCCATCGACTTCGATGTCGGATCCGCCGTATTTGCCGAACAGGACGGTGTCGCCGACTTCGAGGCCAACCGCACAGCGTTCGCCGCTGTCAAGCAGACGGCCGGGGCCGATGGCGATCACTTCGCCGCGCTGCGATTTTTCTTTGGCCGCGTCCGGCAGGACGATTCCACCGGCGGTGGTTTCTTCGGCTTCGATCGGTTTCACGACAATACGGTCATCGAGAGGTTTCAACTGCATCTTAAAGACTCCAGTCTGATCAAGCGCGCTCCCCGTGTCGGGTTCTGGTGAGCAGGGGGAGGCGCCTTGTATGAGATAATGTGGGTTGTTGTATTACAGATTGATTCAAAAGATCGGGCTACGGAAATCGTGGCTCGGCTTACATCATGCCGGGCATGCCACCCATGCCGGGCATTCCCATGCCACCCATTCCGCCCATGCCACCCATGTCGTGGTGGTCGTCATGGTGGTGGTCGTCCGATTCTTTCACCGGCTCGTCGACGATGATGGACTCGGTGGTCATCAGCAGCGCGGCGACGGAGACGGCATTCTGAAGTGCTGTCCGAACCACTTTGGTCGGGTCAACCACGCCGAAGTCGATCATGTCACCGTATTTGTCGTTGAGAGCGTCGTAGCCGTAGTTCTTGTCGCTGTTCTTTTTGACGCGGTTGGCGACGACAGCCCCATCGAGACCGGCGTTTTCAGCGATCGTCCGCAGCGGCATCTCGAGGATGTTGCGAACCAGCGCGACGCCCAGGTTCTGGTCGCCCCCCGGAGTCAGTTTTTCAAGAGCTTTCGTCGCGCGGAGCAGGGCCGTTCCACCACCGGGGACGATCCCTTCTTCGATAGCGGCGCGGGTCGCGGCGAGGGCATCGTCGACGAGGTCCTTCCGTTCTTTCATTTCGGTTTCGGTTGCGGCACCGACTTTGATCTCGGCAACGCCACCGGCGATTTTGGCGAGGCGTTCCTGCAGTTTTTCACGATCATAGTCACTGTCGGTCGCATCGATTTCGCGGCGAATCTGAGCGGCGCGTCCTTCGACGGCTTCTTTCTTGCCGGCACCCTGCACGATGACGGTGTCATCGGAGTTGACGATGACTTTCTTGGCGGTACCGAGGTCAGCCAGTTCGAGGCTTTCGAGCTTGATGCCGAGATCCTTGAAGATCGCGCGGCCACCGGTCAGCACGGCGATGTCTTCCAACATCGCTTTGCGGCGATCACCGTAACCCGGGGCTTTCACGGCGCAGACTTTGAGGATGCCGCGCATCTTGTTGACCACGAGGGTCGCCAGGGCTTCGCCATCGATGTCTTCGGCGATAATCAGCAGCGGAGCGCCGGCTTTGGAAACGGCTTCCAGGATCGGCACGAGCGATTTCGCGCTGGAGATTTTTTCCTCGTGAATCAGGATACGACATTTTTCGAGGATACATTCCTGCGCGTCTTCGTTGGTGACGAAGTGCGGCGACAGGTATCCGCGTTCGAACTGCATCCCTTCGACGAGTTCGACTTCGGTGTTCATCGATCGGCCTTCTTCGACAGTGATCACACCATCTTTACCGACTTTCATCAACGCGTCGGCGAGGATCTGTCCGATCTCGGGATCGTTGTTCGCGGCGATGGTGGCCACCGTGGCGATCGCTTTTTTGTCGTTCGGTTTCACCGGCTCGGCCTGTTTTTTCAGGTGTTCGACAACGGCGTCGACCGCTTTCTGAGCACCGCGGCTGAGCGACATCGGGTCGGCTCCGGCGGCGATGTATTTCAGGCTTTCTTTGAACATGGCGGCGGCCAGTACGGTTGCGGTAGTGGTTCCGTCACCGGCGGTGTCGTTGGTTTTGGAGGCGACCTCTTTCACGAGCTGCACGCCCATGTTTTCGAACGGGTCTTCCAGTTCGATGTCCTGAGCTACGGTGACACCGTCTTTGGTCACCTTGGGAGCGCCCCAACCTTTATCCAGCACGGCGTTTCGACCACGGGGACCCAGTGTGCTACTGACAGCTTTGGCCAGTTTGGAAACTCCTTCCAGCAGCTTGCCGCGGGCTTCCTCATCGAATGTTAAGAGCTTTGCCACAGTTTTCCTCGTTACAATTTCTTAGTAGGGATATGGGTCGAGAACTATCGCGGACATCATTGAAACCCGGTGGTCGACCTCCGCAAACGGGCGTCGGGCGTCCTACCTCATCAGCAGGTTTCGGGATGTCGCAGCTATCGGAAAGTCATCTTCGGGGCAGCCTCCGGGCCGCGAACAGGTGTGACTCGAATCTCTGCCAAGGTGAATCCTCCGGTCGACTTGAACCGGAGATACTTCTGGCGAACGTTGTCCGGCGCCTTCAGGAGGTCTTTCCGGCACAACGTGGTCGCGGCGGCAGGTATGGAGCGTGCCCCTTTTAGTCGTTGAAACTTGATAACCATCAGGTTGCAAGCGGCGTGCCAAATTTGCTGTAAGGCGTAACCCACTGATTTGTATACAGTTAGGGTGAGGCATGCTCTGATCGGCTCCTGCCAAGATGGCAGTGTAGGCGAATTTCCGTCCGAATTAAACCAACCACTGCCAAAATTGCATAATTCACCGGCCGAATTAAGAGAAAAGGGAGGGCGCCGAAACTGCTTCCCTCCTGAGGCAACTCGCGGCTTGTACTCCGCCCGGGTGGTACTGTCTGGCTCGTCCAGCAGTGGGAACGCAGGCGTGACAATGGAATGCTGCCTCGTCCGTGCCATTCATCCGTGGTTCCAGGCGGAAGAATCTTTCGGCCCATCGCTGCGCGACCCGGACAATTCTTGCGAGATTGACCGGGCTACCCTTGTCTGAGTAGAGCGATCCACTCAGTCGAACAGGTAGCTGACCGACTCGTTGCTGTGGATGCGGCGGATCGCTTCGCCGAGGAGGGGGGCGACGGAGATTTCGCGGAGGTTATTCAAACCATGATCGGGTTTCAGCGGGAGGCTGTTGGTGACGATGATTTCTGTCACGTCGGCTTCCTGCAACCGCTTGTAAGCTTCACCGCAGAACACGGCGTGCGATGCGCCGAGGTAGACTCTCGTCGCGCCATGTTCCCGGGCGATGCGGGCGGCGCCGACGATCGAACCGGCGGTGGAGATCAGGTCGTCGAAGATCAGGGCGGTTTTGCCTTCGAGGGAATCGCCGATCAGGTTTGCCTGTTTGGTTTCCATCGCATTCGTGCGACGTTTGTCGACGATCGAGAGCGTGCCGCCGAGATTATCAAGGTGCATCAGCGAACTTTTGATACTCCCTTCATCCGGGCTGACGATCGCGAGTTCCTCTTCGGGAATCCGCAGTGATTTCACGTAGCCATCGAGGATCGGCGCGGCATACAGGTGGTCGACCGGCACATCGAAGAAACCCTGTATCTGGGCGGCGTGCAGGTCCATCGTCAACACGCGGTCGGCGCCCGCTTTGGTGATCAGGTTCGAGACGAGTTTGGCCGTGATGGGAACGCGGCCTGAATCTTTCCGGTCCTGACGGGCATAGCCAAAGTACGGGATGACGGCCGTGATCCGCGCGGCGCTCGCCCGTTTGCAGGCGTCGATGAGGATCAGCAGTTCCATCAGATTATCGTTCACCCCCGGGCCGGTGGGCTGAATGATGAAGACATCACATCCCCGAATGTTCTGCATCAGCTGCAGGCTGATCTCTCCGTCCGGAAAATTGCCCAGTTCCACTCGGGCGGGGACCACACCGAGGTATTCGGCAATTTCGGAGGCGAGTTTCGGATGAGCGCGGCCGCTCATCAGGGTCAGATTGTCATACATGATCGGATTCATCGGGGCCGAAGGGAGGTGAAGAGGTCGTCAGCAGACGTCATCTTAGCCAGTCGACCCACAATGCGGCAATGAACGCGTTTCGGATGCCTCGAGTTTTCATCAATCCGGACTGCGGGATTTGAGTTCATTCCGTGAACTGCTCGTTGAGCCGGATGGGGGAAGCGGGTATCCTCAAATGGAGGCTGGTTTTTTCACCATGACCATTCGGTCTGCTCACACTTCGATACACAACGACGAAGGGACAATCGACTTCATGTTCTCACGACGCGAATTTCTCGGACTGACCGCCGGAATGGGGCTGGCCCCGTTATTGAATGCCTTCGAACTCGGTTCCGCGACGGCGGACGAAACCGGCAGCACCGGCAACCTGGCGATCGCCTCTTTCCGATTTGATGTCTCACCCCCTATCGGGCATTCGCTCTGCGGCGGCTGGATCAAACCTGTCGTCGACTATGACGATCGACTCGAAGCAATCGGTATCGTCATCACCGGGGCGGGGAAACCGATCGTGCTGTGCGCGGTCGACTGGACCGGCCTGTTGAACCGGGCGCACATCGAATGGCGGACCGCGCTTGCCGAAGCAGCCGGCACCACGCCCGAGCGCGTGGCGGTGCAGTGTGTGCATCAGCATAACGCACCCTTCGCCTGTCTCGATGCGGAAGAGATCATTCTTGAACAGGGAGACCTGCCACACATCATCGAGAAAAGTTACTACTACGAATGCCTCGACAAGGGGCGCGCGGCGATTACCGAAGCACTCAAACAGTCGGTCGCGTTCACGCACATCGCCACCGGCCAGGCGCAAGTCGAGAAGGTCGCCTCCAACCGCCGGTTCCTGACAGAAGAAGGTGTTGTCGGGCCGTGGCGGGGAAGTTCTTCGAAAAACGAAACGCTGCAAGCGCTACCGGAAGGATTGATCGATCCGTGGCTCAAGACGGTCGCATTCTATTCGGGTGAGAAGAAGGTCGCCGCGTTTCACTATTACGCGACGCATCCGATGAGTTACTACGGGGACGGTCGGGTGACGAGCGACTTCGTCGGCCTGGCGCGCAAACGGCGTCAGACGGAGGAACCCGGTTGCACGCACATCTATTTCACCGGTTGCTCGGGAAACATCGCCGCCGGGAAATACAACGATGGCTCGAAGCAGGCCCGCATTGATCTGACCGACCGCATCTACGCGGGGATCGTCGCGTCGGAAAAAAATCTGCAACCCGAACCGATCGGCAAGGTCGGTTGGAAGACGCAGAACATTCTGCCGACACCACGGGCATCGTTCGATGAAGCGGAGATCATGAAGGGGATCAGCAATAAGGAGAACCCGGTCGTGAACCGCAACCGACCATCGTACATGGTGACCTGGCTCCGCCGCTGCGCGAACGAGATTCCGATCGTGCTGAGTTCTCTCGCAATCAACGACACCGCGCTGTTGCACCTCCCCGCCGAATCGTTCCTGGAATACCAGCTCCGCGCTCAGGACCTCGGAAAAGGCAAATTCATCGCCACCGCCGCCTACGGAGACGGCGGCCCCTGGTACATCCCCATCGCCGAAGCGTACCCGCAAGGCGGCTACGAAGTCAGCGTCGCGTTTTGTGAACCAACGATGGATGCGACGATGATGGAGGGGATTGGGAAGTTGCTTGGGTGAGGTTCAGTTAAGGTTAATCTCCAAGAGCCAGTTACCATGTACGAATTCCTCCGCGAGCGTAGTTCCCATAGGCAACTTGAAGCGACTTTGACGGAATGCCTGCATGTCTGTCATGGTTATACGTTCTTTTATAATCCACCCATACCTGGTCTCCAGCGGTTGTTCCATCAGGAATGGTTTGGAGTGGGGCCGCTGCATCCCGATCCGGAGCAGATGGCGGCGCTGCGTGCGGAATATTTCATCAAGGTTTGGGATGATCATTGGGAAACTGAGGAGGACAAGGCAGATTTCAGGGCAGACAATTGTGAATGGAATGCCAGGTGGGCTCGGCATCTACGTGAGTTGTACGACGCGATGACGATTCAGTCTCCGATGATGATCTGGGTCACACGCTGCTGGCACGATCAACTCTATTTGTGGTGGATGCTCACGACACTTGATTCCTGGGGCGATATTGACTGGGAAAACGTCTGGCTGGTCGATGCCATCAGTCATATTATCGGAGAGTGCGGTTCGGTCGGGGACCGGGATGTCTGTCTGCCGTGTCATTCGGACAAGGCGCTCGAAGAATCGTTCGCCGAGAATCGATATCCGATTGACAAAGAATTCGTGACATCCGCCAAACGGATGTGGGATGCTTTCGCCCGCGGAGCGTTGGATGAAGTCGACCAGTTGCGGCGCATAGAAGAGATCGTGCAACCGGTGGCATCGGTGGTGGAATATGGACTCGGTTTCATGCTGCCGCGACAGGATAAATCAGGACAATATCGCCTCAGCTCGCTGGATCAGTTCTTTCTGAAGGACTTCTCGAAAAATGAATGGCTGCGGCCGATCGACACTGCAAAAGACTGGCTTAAAAAAGACGATGTCGCCCCTCTCTACCTGGACAACACGTTCAACGGTTCCCCCTATCTTTATCGACTTCGTGAGTGGGACACCTACCAGCCCGACCACCCGCTGATTGAATCCAAACCAATCCCGGAAGGCCCCAGTGGATACGTCAATATCGAGTATCGTTTAACGGATTTCGGTGATGACATCATCCGCAACGGTTTCACCGATGCCCGTCTCGTCCCGCCGTATCCCTTCGGTGGAACGACGATTTATGACCCGGAGGCTTTGTGGTGTACGGTTCCGGAAGGGGATGGATATCGGGTCGTGCAGGTGTGAGTGCTGCGCACGACTACCTCGTCATCACACTATCGGAATATCGCCCGCGATTCTGGCGAGGAGTTGGCGCATCGTGGTGTTGTGGACTTTGGCCTCGTTGTATTTGACGTGAATCTCGGAGGCGCCGATGGCTTCACTCGCTTCGGGAGCGAGTTTGACTTTGAGCGTTGTGCGCGTGAGGGCGATGGAGATGACGCCCGAGGTGACGGACTGCGCATGGGAGTGGAGTTCGAGATAGAAACCGGGACCGTCCTCCTCTTCTTCCTCGTCGACTGTTTCCGCCGGTTCTTCGCCGGTTTCGAACGTTCGTTGCAGCATCAGGTAGTTTTCCGGGTCGAAGTCGTCGTCGGCGAAGACCAGCAGCGCGAGGTGATCCTGCTCTTCCTGATGCACAAAGCGAGCGGAGAACAATTCAATTCTGGGTTCAGTCACAGGTATTCCAGCGAAGGGGTGATGGGGGTAAGTTAATTGTTCGTGTTGTAAATCCAACTGACCGGCACGCGCGTGATGTTGGTTTGGGCCAGTCCGTTGTTTTTCGTCCGGTCACCGGCGCAGTGGCCGAGGACGATGTGGTCGTCGACGACATCCATGGCGGTGTAACAGTACCAGCCATTGGGGTTCGTGTAGAGGTCGCCGATGATCGTCCAGTTGTCGCCGTCGTCTTTGGAAAGCGCGACGGAGAGCGGGGTTCGTTTGCCGGCGAGTTCTTTGGTGATGTCGGCGTGATTGTTGTAGACGCAGACGAGGTCACCTGTCTGCGGGAGCCGCTCAATCGTGGCGGGAGAGACGGGCGAGATCAGTTCGCTTGGTTCGAGTTGTGTCCAGGTTTCGCCGTGGTCGGCAGAATACGACAGGTACTGCGAACCGCCGTTCGTGCGCACGAACATCATCACGCGACCATCTTTCAATTCGACGAGGCCCGGTTCCTGCAGGACGACCGGTTTGCCGTTCAAGGGCGTGGGGTCGGGTGTGGTTTCCGAACGGGTCCAGGTCTGGCCGTGGTCGTCGGAATAATAACAGACCATTTTGCCGTTGCCATTGAAACGGCCGTTGATCGGCGTATGCTGCGCGACGGCAAGCAGGAGTCGTCCCGATTTCAATTCGATGACGCGATCGTTGTTGAGGACATAGTAGTCGACATCGCTGTCGGGAATGACCATCACCGGCTCGGACCAGGTTCGGGCTTCATCTTTACTGAAGCGGACAACGGGGCGGCAGTCGGTCCAGCTTTCCTTGGCGAGATAGAACATCGCGATCGACCCGTCCGGCAACCGCAGCAGCGAAACCGACATGATGTTGTCCTTCGCATGATTTTCGATGACGGTTTTGCTTTCCTCTGACCAGGTCGCCCCCCCATCGGTTGATTCGCGACTGGCGAGATGGGCGGTGGAGTCGTCGTCGGAACCGCCGGTGTAGTGGCTGTAGATGAAGAGTAATCGGCCATCCTTCAACTGGATGAAGTCCCCCTCGCTGTTACGCGGGTTCTCGGGTGAGGGGGGGAGCAGCTCGATCCGCTCGATCGGATCCGCGGCGAAAGCGATGGCGGGAAGCAGGACGAATGCGGCAAGCAATAGACAGAGCGTGATGAGGCGCGAAGGCATGGTGGTTCTCTCGGTGGCGGGTTCGTCGTTATTTATGGTGGATGACCACAAACGTACCATGCAGGGTGGGCTGGAGAAAGGGGTAGCCCAAAGAAAGGGTGAGATCAAAGAATGGGTGGCCCAGACAATCACGAAGTGTTGTCTGGGTGCCATCAGGCACACAAAGCGCGGAATGATGTGTCATGAGAATCGTTTCAGGGAGCGCCTCAGGTTAACCCTGTTATTCACACCTATGTGTTGCTCACGCAACCCAGACAACGCTGGCGCGATTGTCTGGGCCACCCGACGGATCGCAATTATCTGTTCACCTTATACTAGTGCGAGCGTTGGATGGCGAAGTCGGTCAGTTCTTCGAGGATGGTGCGGCTGTCGCTCTGGGGGAGTTTCGCGAGGTTGGCGCGGGCGGAAGTGGCGTAGTCACTGGCGGTCTGGCGGGCCGAGTCGATCGCGCGGTATTCGTTGAGGTACGGAGTAAGCTTGCGCCAGTTTTCTTCCGAAGGAGTGGCGAGCAGGCCACGGATGATTTCCGCGTCGCCCGGTTCGGCCAGTTGCAGCAGGCGGATGAGGGGCAGGGTCATCTTCTGTTTGTAGAAATCGGAACCGAGCGATTTACCCGCCTGGGTTTCTTCCCCCATGATGTCGAGGATGTCATCGGCGATCTGGAAGGCGCAGCCGAGGTCACGTCCGAATTGTTCGAGGGCTGCTACTTCCTCTTCGCTGCACTCAGCGTAGTAGGCTCCGAGCTGACAACTGACGGCGCAGAGTTCGGCGGTTTTGCCGTTGATGATTTCAAAGTACCGTTCTTCCGTCAAGTCGAGGTTGCCGCGCTCACTGATCTGGGTCAGTTCGCCTTCGCAGACGATATTGGTCGAGTGACCGATCTTGCGGCAGGCGTAGGTGCTTTCCAAACTGCTCGCGAGGTGGAACGAATGGGTGAAGAGGTAGTCACCGAAGAGGACGCTGGTTTCGGTGTTCCAGCGGCTGTTGACCGTGGCGACATGGCGACGGGTGTTGGCATCATCGAGCACATCGTCATGCACGAGGGTCGCGGTGTGAATCATCTCGACGACGGCGGCGAGGATTTGATGATTCGCGTTCACGCCGCCACAGGCATCGGCCGTGAGGAGGAGGAGGGTGGGGCGAATTCGCTTGCCACGGAACTTGGAGACGTGGGCGTAGATGTCCCGGATGACAGGCTGGTCGGTCTTCAGTTCCTCCGCGTAAATCTGCTCGGATCTCAGCAGGTCACTTCCGACGGCTTCCAGAATTCTGGTGATCAGATTCTGTTCGGCCACATCCTTTTTGGTATCCATGTGCGTCGACTTCTGCTGACAGTTCAGGTCTAACTGGTTCTCAGTTCATGATTTAGAGAGAGATGGCCGGGAGAGAGCCGGACGCCAATTCCGACGAGTGTACCGATCCAGTTCCCCAGATTATAGTGAGAACCGGATTTATTCGGACGCATTAACAGGCTTTGTTCTGAGAAAATGGCCACTTTTCCCCCCCGCTTTTTCAACGAGTTGAATGGGGCCGATCACCATTTCGCGGTCGATCGCCTTGCACATGTCGTAGATGGTCAGGGCGGTGACCGAGACGGCTGTGAAGGCTTCCATTTCGACGCCGGTTTTACCCTCGGTCTTCACGGTTGCGGAGATATGAACAGTGCGGTCATCGTGGAAATTGAAGTCGATCGTGACGCCATCAATAGGCAGGGGGTGGCAGAGTGGGATGAGATTTCCCGTCTGCTTGGTTCCCATGATGCCGGCCAGGCGGGCGACCTCCAGCACGTCTCCTTTTTTGAAGTCACGCGCCCGGATGCGCGAGAGCGTCTCGGACCGCATGGTGACGAACCCTTCCACGCGAGCGAGCCGCGCTGTTACCGGCTTCGATCCCACATCCACCATGCGGCTGGCCCCGGTTTCGTCAAAATGCGTGAAGTCGGTCATGTAGGGAGTTCTTATCCGATGAGAGAGTCATAGTCACGGCTTCCGTCCACAATCGCGCGGATTTGGATCCCGTTTTGAATTGGGACGTAGAATACAACATATCACTTGTGGCTGAAGTATCGTAGTTGAGGGCGGAGATCAAAACGCGACGTGCCCATTTCAGGTTGGGTTGCATATTTGGCGACTTTTTCCTGAATATCGTCAGCCAATTTCCGAGCGACTCCGGGTCGATCCTGATCGATCGCAATGAATTCCAAAATCTCATTGAGTTGAGCCAGGGCTTCGGGCGCCCATTCTGCTTCGGGCGAGGTCGGCTCAGACATCGCTTGATTGTTTTCACATCGCGACTCGTTCTTCGATGCGTGACATCATCTCGTCGACATTGAGCGGTCGGCATTCACCTCGCTCCGCCTGAGCTTCCGCAATATCCAGCTTCTCCAGAAGGCGTTTCGTCTGTTCGAATCGTCGCACCGCTTTCTCAATTGAAATGTGGGTTTGACCGCGGGCGCATTCCTCGATCAGGAAATCGCGGAAGAGTTCGAGTTCGGTTGGGGGAGTGGACATCGGAAATGGCCTCTGAGGTACGGGGCTCGGATGGACACTACATTCTAGCACCCGGCGCACTGGCGGGTCAAAGAGGTTTTTGACGGAGGCCGGGCGCTGAAAGGGGAATTCCGCGAGAGGGCAAATAAAAAACCGTCATGAACGATGTCGTTCATGACGGTCTTTAATTCCAGATGTTATTCAGTAGACGCAGTGAGTCTTACTCGAGAATTGTCTCACCTGCGTACAAATAACGTGGAGATTGGAAATCGCCCATGTTGCTTGCAGGAGGACGAAGTTGAATCACGGGGATCATGAATCCTTCCGACCCCGGGATTCATGTTCGACTTATGCGATTTGCTTTTTGCGTCCAACGAGCGTCCGAATCCGTTCGGCCAGCAGTGCGGCGTCGAAAGGTTTACGGAAGGTTTCGTTGAACAGCGTGCGATCGAAACCGCTGGCGTTGTCGTCATCGCTCAGTAGGCCGATGAGGACGGTTTCGAGATATTCGTTGTTCTTTTTGAGATTCTGTGCAATCATCAGGGCTTCGTGCCGTCCGAGAGTGAAGTCGATGACGACACAATCCGGATGCAGAGATTCGGCCTGAATTCCGGCTTCGAAACCGCTGATGGCGGATTCAATACGGAAGTCATCGATGCCGATCATCTCGCCGAGGCTGCGACGAACATTTTCGTCAGCACCCACGAGCAGAATTTTTCCCATGGCTTCATCTTCAAGTTCACCCAGAGGCATACCGTGCTCTTTGAGGAAGCGAATCAGGTGTTCGCGGGGAATCCGGCGATCCTGTGAACCAGGAATCCGGTATCCACGTAAACGCCCGGAATCGAACCACTTGCTGACGGTTCTCGGGGCAACTTTACAGATCTTAGCTACCTGACCAGTAGTGAAGATCGTCCTCATCGCGGGCTCTCCAATCGTTTCATTTGATCCTGCAGAGGGATAGTCCCTCCAAACGTGTGCCTCAAACTGCAACGTACAACACTCAATTCGGGTTCAGGGTCCGACTCGAAGTCATTTGTCACAGATATGGACTGAGGTCACTGTTTAGCAACATTAATAAGAAGGTGCACAAGGGAAGGTCAGATCAGGCTGATCCGAAGCCATCCAGTGTTTCCAGTAATAACCAGAGAAAGAATTCTCCCGGTTGGCTGTTGACCTCATGTCGCGAGCGTTCGGGAGCAGGGGCGGGGACCGGAGGCTTATCGCCTGAGCATCCGGCTCGATTGGTGAGTTGGCATCCGAATTGTCTCCCCCCTTAGTGGCAACCGGTTCGTGAACGCGACGTCTGCATCCCTGCAGAAAGTTACATCTTCCCGATGTTTCGCGTTCAGGCTCCAATTGCCTGCACTATACTTTCGACAGGACGCCAGTATCGACTTTAGGGTGTTTAGCGGCCATAACCAACGAGACCGTTATTGCATGTGAGACGATTCGCGCTGTAGTAGAGCGCAAATCGAAGTCCAAAACGGAGGAGATTCCAGCAGAATGTTGCCGGAAAATATCACCGTATGGGAATTTGCGACGAACCTTCGGGACCGAAGGAAACAGCGGTTCGGCGAGCGAAAAAATTTGTCGCCCCGCTCCGAAAATGTGGGAAGAATCTTTGTATCGGGATTGACACCATTTTCCCGGTGATAGCGATCTCGATCCTTCCGACCGTCGCACGCGTTGAAAGGAGGCTGCTCAAACCAGGCCGCGGCTGTGCGGCGGACGCGATTCAGGCGGCCCGACGATTCTCTGCGCCGTTGACATCGAACTCGCCGTTCTCTTTGATGTCTTCGAACTGCACGGTTAATCGTTTCGAGACCCCCGATTCTTCCATCGTGACACCGAAGAGACGGTCGGTCACTGTCATCGAGGGTTTGCGGTGGGTGATCATGATGAACTGCGTTTCCGACTGGAACTCTTTGACGACATTGATAAAGCGACCAATGTTCGCTTCGTCGAGCGCCGCGTCGACCTCGTCGAGAATACAGAAGGGGCTCGGTTTGCTCCGGAAGATCGCCATCAGCAGCGCAACCGCCGTCATCGTTTTCTCGCCGCCGCTCAATAGGGAAATGCTTCGCAGTTCTTTACCGGGAGGGCGGGCGACGATTTCGATACCACATTCGAGCGGATCGTCCGGATCTTCGAGGATGATGTCCCCATTGCCACCGCCGAAGAGCTTGCGGAACAGATCCTGGAAGTTCTCGCGAATCGAGTCGTACGTCTCGATGAACATCCGCCGACTCTCGGAGTTGATACGGCGGATAATATCCTCGAGGGCGTGTTTCGCCTGGGATAAGTCTTCCAACTGCATGCTGAGATGCGCGAACCGGGTTTCCAGCGAGTCGAGTTGTTCCAGACTCTCAGTATTGATGCTCCCCATCGATTTCAAGCGCTGCCGCAACTTACTGACGCGAGCTTCAATCTCTTCCCGAACCTGTTCGTAGAGTGGAACGAATTGCGCATCGTCGAGGACAGTTCCCGTGGAGAGTCCCGCGAGGTCGTCGTCCTCCACTTCCTCTTCGGAATCGTCGTCTGCTTCCGCGGTCGCTTCCAGGTCGGAATCGTCTTCTTCGTCTTCGACTGCCGAATCCTCCGCGACCTCATCTTCAATGAGTGAAGTTTCTTCGATGTCGAGCTCGGACGATTCTGCAGTTTCTTCGTCTTCTGCTTCAGGTTCTTCCTGCCAGTAGAGACGGACCGCAGACGCACCCGAGCCGACCACGCTTTCGAGCGTGAGTTGATACTCTTCCTGGATACGCTCGCGCAGTGTTTTCAACTGCAGTTGGAATTCCTGCTGGCGGATTTCTTCTTTGTGCACCCGGTCCGAGAGTTCGCGGCGGCTCTGACGCAACCGGGTTTCGCGCTCGACCAGTTCCGCGCGCGAGTCGCGACAGCGGCGTTTGAGACGCATCTGGTTGAAGGCTTGCGACTCGAGTGACTCGGCCGTGAGTGCCTGTTCGGCGAGTTCGGCGTTGGCGTTGAGCTGCAGCAGTCGGAGTTCGGTGAGCTTGGTTTTGAACTCCCGGTAACGGTCTTCTGCTTCTTCCCGCTGTTCCAGTCGCTGGCCGAGTTCATGTTCCATCCGATCGAACGCCGTCTGCAGACTGCTGAGACGCTCTTCCTGCTTCGCCAGTTGCAGCTGCTCGTCGGTGGCCGATTGTTTCAGCAACTGGAGCCGATGTTCGGAGTTCGCGAGAACGTGTTCTTTTTCTTCAATGAGCGATTGTAGTTCCGCCTGATGTTTTTCCGCTTGCGAATGATCCGCAAAGGCCGCCTCGAGTTGTTTGTTCAACTGCTCGTGCTCGATCCGCAGTTTCTGCGACTGCGTGTTGTTCGCCTTGTGCTGACTGGTGAGTTCGTCGACCTGCTTCTGTTTCTGCTCCAGCGAAAGCCTGGCAATGCGGTACTGTTCGGTCTGCTCCGCGAGCTCTTTCTCGCGATCGCGTTTCCGCTGCTGGATCTCGCGCAGTTCCACATGCAGGTGATCGGCTTTGGCGTTCTGCTCGTCGATCTTCCGTTCCTGCTGATGGATATCCTGCCGCAAGTGGCGAAGCTCGGACTTCCGCGTGATGAGCGAGGTTTCCGAGCGAAGGCTGCCGAGATAGAGCGTACCGTCGGCTTCCAGTAATTCGCCCTGCAAGGTTACGAACCGCGGGCTGTACCGTGCCTGTTGTTGAAGGGCGAAGGCGACATCAAGTGTTTCGACGAGCCATGTTCCGGCCAGCAACAGTTCCGGCAGTTC
>PABD01000253.1 GCA_002702685.1 Planctomyces sp. | reverse complement strand
TGACGCCGGAGAACTGTTCGCGCTGGTTCTGCAATCCACCGCGATACGCCTCGGTCCCCGAGGCAAGGGTTTTCATCGCCGCCGCTTCCTGCGCGATGGTGGTGATCGTCGTATCGTAAAACTGATTGATCGACGAACCGTTCAGCCCCTTGAAGCCCTTATCGAGAATGCCCGAAAGAGAGAGGATGTTGGTATTGTCGGAGGGTCCACCTCCACGGCCCGTCGCCAGAAACCGCTGATCGTTTTTGACGATACTGTTAATGCCGATGTTGGAGGAATCGGTTCCGGTAAAGAATGTATTGATCCCGAGAGAAGCGAGGAGACCGCTGGTGTCATCCCCAAACCGGATCTCGTAGCCATCGGCGGCGTTGATCTGCAGTCGACCGTCGGAGCTGACCGAGGCGGAGAGGTTCCCCACGGCATCCAGCGCCGCCGCCAGTGACGTCAGCGAGGTATCGGTACCGATTCCATCGAGGTCGATCGAGATATCGGTGGTCTCTGTAATGCCTGTCAGCTCATTCTTCACTTTCAGCTGAAAGCTGCCATGTTCGACATCGAAGAAGAGCCCGGCCGCGTCGCTGTTGAGCGCCGCGGAAGCATCTTTGACGCCATTCAGCGATTCAATATTCTTAAAACCGACCGTTCCTTCACCCGAGCTATGCAATTTGTTGAACTCGAAAATGAGGTTCGAGGTCAACTGGTCGAGCTTATCGACGAAGTCGCCGATCACTTCATCTCGTGCGTGAACCACACCGAGTAGCTCTCCGCCAGTGCCGTTCAGACTCGCTCCCGTCTGGGAGAGGCTGATGTTGTGAATGACTGTCTGCCGGTCGCCGTAGGCCTGAAGTTCCAGTTGCTGCGTATGGCCCGTCAGTACGAGGTAGTTGGTGCCGGTATACACATCAACCGCCCCGTCTTCGCGTTCCTGGAACGTGATCGGAATGATCTCGGACAACCGATTGAGGGCGTTATAACGATGGGTGCGCAAGGCTCCGGCGTCGCTCTGCAGGAGGCCGGACGCTTCCAGCTTCGTAATCTGCGGGTTGAGCCGCGCGATTTCGTTGATCAGCTGGTTCGCTTCCTCCGCGAGGGATTCCACTTTGACGCTCTGGGCGGATCGCAATGAGTTGACGCGATCGCGAAGCGAGACAATATCCTTCGCGAGTGCTTCCCCGCGGGTCGTGACGAGTGAACGGAGCGATGCCAAGTCTGCCTGGTTGGTGACTTCATCGAGCGCGGCGACGAATTCATTCAACTGTGTCGAAAGATCGTTCGTTCCCAGCTCGTTGATTTCGGACTGGAGCTGTTCGTAGATCAACCGCATCGCATCGGCGGCGGCATAATCGGAGTTCGCGGTGTAGAGACGCTTTTCGAGAAAGAGGTCGATCGACTGTCGCACACCACCGATCTTGACGCCGGTGCCGAGAATGAGCGACCCCTGGCGATACGGATTCGACGGGTTGAGCAGAACCTCTTCGCGCACGTACCCTGGCGTATTCGCGTTGGCTACGTTCTGGCCCGCGACCTGGATCCCCGTGGTGAAGATCTCAAGCGAGCGCTGGCTCATTTGCAGGGCGGAATTTAATCCCATCGTCTTCCTCCCCGGGCGAAAATCTGGGCTGCCCGGAGCTTAAAGAATCGGACTCCGATAGTCGGAGTCGATTCTCTTCGTACAGGTCCGTTGTGAGAATCCCGTCGCATGGAACGAAGCCGACGAACAGCGGGTGGGTCCGTTGTTCCTCGATGGCTCAATTCAGCGAATGAGATTCGGAAGTTGTCAAAGTCCGTTTCAGGGTCGTCAGGGAGAATTCATTTTCATTCAGGTCACAGTCCGCAGGTGGGTCGACCGCGGTAATGCTGTGAACTCAAGGTCTGTATCTGAGGGAACATGTCTCCAGGGAGACTATCCCAAGTCAATAAGGGGGTACCTAAGCCGACGCATCCAGGATCGCTCCGCCGGTTGCTTCGCGGGGAGACTTCTCGTGGTAGGTCGGTGACTTCTGCCCGCGATGCGCGATCAACTCGAGCACTTCGGCATGATGCTGATGGCTCCGTTGCAGAAAGACCCATTGCTTCCAGCTTTCCTGCCGGAGATGCAAAGTCAGGCGCGTCGAGAGGTCGATCAGCTGGCGGAGTTCTTCTGTTTCTTCCACGGGAAGTTGTGCAACAACTTCCTGGAGCGAGAGTGCTTTGTAGCCGGCGGCCTGGGCGCGTTTCAGCAGACCTTCCCGCTGTTGCAGTTTCAGACTCATCTTCTGGACGAGTTCGGTCTTCTGTTGAACGAACTGCTGGATCTGATGCGGATTGTCTCCGTACAGAGCCACGCCCCCCTCCCGGAACAGGTTCATCAGTTCCGTTTGCGCGTTCACCAGTTCAACGAGGTAACTGCGGATCTTCTCCGCGAGTTCTGCAGCCATGAAGCGGCCCCCCTGCCAGATGCTGCCGGGAAGCATCCGCTTCCCGCTGTGGAATATATATTGTCACCCGGCCCGCTCTGTTCAGATCGTATCGCTCGTCTGCTGATGACCAGCAGACGACGATGAATCCGAATTTCGTCCGGGAATTTCGCCATTCTTAAAGATCGGCCGGTATCATCGCGCAACTCTTCCAACTTTGGCGATCCGGCACGCGATTGCACAAGATTCTGCAATTCTTGTCAGAAATGCAGGAGTTACTGGAGAAAGCGTGCGGCAGGTAAGAGAGATCAATATGTCTCAGCTCATGAGACGGGTGCCACTGCTGACTTGATCAGCAGTGTGATCGCAGGATCGATCCCCGATTATTTTCTTGCGGGCAGAACGCGCGACAGCTCTGCAGGAAGCGATTCACCTTAATGGAGGAATCCCGGTGTTGCGTCGTAATGGAAGCAATCAAATCGGTTCCCGTGACCGGCACTGCTGGACGAGCCAGCGTGGCCCCCGTGAACCTGCTTCTCATATTTTCCATGAATGGAAAGAGACTAAATGCGCGGCAGAAAACCGGGGCCGCTGGAGGCGGTGGCGAGATCGCGGCTATTTATTTCGCGCGCGAAGGCGGGGAGCATCGGGGCAACGAGCGCCTCGCCATGTTTGGTGGCAAGTTCTTTCGAGATGACCTGATCGAGCTGGTTCTGGAAGATCTCTTCGGCCTGACCTCCATGCATGTAGGCCGGTTTGTCATGCATCGAGTGGAGCGACTTGAGCATCGTTGAATAAAACGTACCGGCGACGAACTCCTGGAAGACGGCTTTGACTTCTTCGACGGACTCCGCCTGCTCCGCCGCTTTCCGGATTGCGGAACCGCTTTTCACTCCGCTCGCTTCCATCACCTGCGTGAGCGCAGTTTCCGGGCGATTGCTGTTCAAGGCACCGAGGCCATTCAGGGTCGAGCTATTGATCGCTGAAATCGATTGCATGATCGAACCTCAAGTTCGTAACGATTGTTGATCCCCCCTTGGATAACAATGACCGTTTATTAACAATGACCGTTTATTCTGTCGCTCTTTCCGACGCCCCCGTCGATCAATACTCCAGCAGGATCGCATTCAGCTTACCACTGGCATTGAGTGTCCGAATGATGTCGATTTTCGCTTCCGCCGGAACCTGCAGGAGATCGAGCGCTCGCTTGAGTTCCGTCAGCTGCGGTGATTGTTCATCCGGGTTGGTGGAGTCGATTTTCACAAAGCCACCCTGTGAGGTATCCCCACCTATATTAATGTTGATCAGATTCTCATGGGTGATAGCGACTGGCGAGATCTCGACTTCGCCCGTGATGACGATTGTCTTCGTAGCGTTGTTGATGACAACCTTCGCTTCGGGGCTCGGATTATCGACGTCGACCTTCATCAGAAAGGCGATGAACTGTTTCGGTGATTCCGCGTAGACTTCCGGAATCTGTACGGTGATGGTGGTCTCCGTGATGTTGATCCACTTTTCGTATTCGTCGTACGCAACGCCCGACCGTCCATCTTCGGATGTATCTCCGAACCCGCTTGTGCGTTCGAAGCTGAACTCGGCGTGAATCTTTCGCGCGATGGCATCGGCCGTCCGCCAGCTCGCTTTGTTCTTGTCGATGACAAGCGTGACCGTCTTCTGTCCCGGTTTAAATCCGCCGGGGGGATAGACATCCTGCAGCAGGCGGACGCCGTTCGAGATCTTGCCGCTGACGAGGTTTTTCTCGTCTTCGATCACGATGCCACCCGACGCGATCGCGAGTGCCTGATCGTCGGCAATCAAGTTGTTTTCAAGCGGAGCGGCAAACAGTCTGCCGCCCCGCAGGCTTTTCGCCCCCAGGATGGAGTTCACATAACAATCGACATGCTGTCCACGGTTGAGGCCGGTCTTGGGAATCGTAGCGGTCACCATGACCACCGCGACGTTGTCGGCATCACGCAGATCGGGCACACCGATCGGATTATTCATCAGGTTGAGCGCAGTCGCGAGTGACCGCATGGTCGTGGCGCTGTCTCCTCCGTCGCCCGTTCCATTCAGACCGATCACCAGTCCCAGTCCGACCAGGTTGATCTCTTCCTTGCCGGCGAGATCGCAGATATCCCCGACTTTGGCTGCTTCCACATTGCGGACGTTCAGCGACAGCAGCACGCAGATCAGCAGCGCTGTAACGAGTGAACGACATGAGTAGAGCGAAGAAGAAGTCATGATGATGTCCGACACTAAAAGAGAGTTCACGTGATCGAGAGGCTCAGTGGAAAGCAACCGGCTTAGAAGGGAGACAGTTTGTCATAGAGATACATCCCCCACGGACGTTTAACCGCGTCACCCACTTTCCCCTTCATCTCTTTGGCGACATCGAGGTTGTAGATGTTCTCACTGGTCGCGGTCATATTCGCCGCGACTTTGTCACTGGGAAGGATACCGGTCAGTGTGTAGACGAAGACATCGCCGTTGATCTCAATCCGGTCACGGGCTTCCAATACCAGGTTTCCGTTCGGCAGTACCTCGACCACGATGGCCGCGATGCGGTACTGAATTCCTTCCTGGTTGCTGATGCCGCCGTTCGAGGTCAGATTGCCCTGCAGGTTGGTATCGATCGTCGGTTGGTTATCGGCGGCGTTCGCCAGGTTGCCATCGTCATCCAGTCGCAGGAACTCTTTCAGTTCCGCTTTGAACGACAGATTACGCTGGCGGTTGAAGTTCGAGTTCACGCGGTCCTGGTATTTCTTGTCGACCAGAATCGTGATGATGTCGTGCTGCTTGATCTCTTCGAGTTCGGGTTCTTCGATGTAGATCCAGGAAAAGTCCCGGATCGACCGTCGCGGTTCCGCATAGACATAACCGGGAGCGGATGAATGGGGGAGCATTCCGGGATTCATCACCTGACGTCTGACCGGACGCGCGGGAAACTGGGCTGTCTCCTGCGCCGCGACCTGCTGAATGGTGTTCGCCGGTTTGGCGCCACCTGCAGTCGGGTTCATGGCGGGAGATTGAGCGCAGAGTGTTGACGCCGCCATCAGCCAGAGCGCGCTCACAATCGCCGTGGCCGCGAGCAGCGGCCAGTTGATTGTGGCTTCCGTGGATTGCTGACGAAATCGATTCATGATGTACAGGATGATTAACACGCTCTTCCCCCCTCGCGGTGATGTTCTTCGGGGTGCCATCTCCCCGAAACAACAGGTGCTTTGTCTTTTCGCTTGTCGGCTATCGCCCCGTCACGCCTATCGTCCGGTCAGTGTGCTGCCCGTTTCAATTTCTGCTTCATTGATGCCCGTCACCGTGACGTTGATCGGGGTCGGCCGTGTTTTGGTTTTCCACTGAGGTTCGACTTGGATTTTGTCACCCAGGCTACCTTCCTGCAGTGCTTTGAAGTACGAGTTCACTTCGACACCGCCGACGCGTGCATGCACTTTGACCATCGAATTGCGACGGATTAATACCACCGGTTGGACCTGGTTCAGTCGAACAGTTCGTCCGGCCGCGATCGGTTGCGTCGCTTCTTTCCCTTCAATCTCTTCGAAACTCGTGATGATCCCGTCGACCTCTCGATCCACCGCGACCATCTCAAAGTCCTCCGCGGTCAACGACTGTCCGCGTGGAATCTGGTAACGGGGAACGAGTGCCGTGAGTCCGGTTTTGATTGTCGCGCGAACAAGGATCGTCTGCATCGACTGCTGCTGATTGGCGAGCGTAACTTTCAGTTCCTGTGTGCCGGTCCAGGGAGCACGACCTCCCTGCACGAGATACGCCGAAGGAAGCACATGCTGAAGCAATGGAACATCCTGCCGGTTGATTTCGAGTTCAATCTGTTCGGGTTTGACCGCAACCTGTCGCGCGGCGAGGTATTGCTGGATCGATTTCTTCAACGCGTCCGCCGCCTTCTGCAACTGACGCACCTGTGCGGCCGGATCGGGTGCCGCATACGCGACCTGTTGAATCGAATTACTCGCTGCGGCAGCGCCGATTTCGACAATCGTGCTTCCCTGAATGTCGATCGCCAGCATGTTCACGCCACTCGCTTTAAGGCGGGAGCAGATTTCATCAACGTGCATGCGGACTTTGATGCCGGAAGCCGGAGCGGGTCGCAGAACGATCTGCTGCAGCTGAGCGGTGACCTGAGGATTGAAGTCGTAGATGTTGGCGACATCCCCCAGGCGGACGACCTCGCCCGTGACGACCGCTTGCGGTTTGAACTGCACGGTCGCCCCTTCCGCCAGACCGGCGAACAGCAGTACCAGTCCCACGGTGATGGGCAGGCAGGCTTTTCGGAGCTGTGGGATTGTTCGTTTAACCGACATGAACTTGATTCCGTGTTGGATGGAGAGACGATCGCGATCAGACCAGAATGAGTTATTGAATCACGAGTTATTGAATCAAAGGGGATTAGAATCGACGGAGGTTGGCGATCAACTGCAGCGCCTGGTCGGCAGCCTGCACGACCTGACTGTTCAGTTCGAAGTTCCGCTGCGTGGTGATAAGTTCCACCAGCTCTTTTACCGGCTCGACGTTGGACTCTTCGAGAAAGTTCTGCCGCAACGGACCAAAGCCTTCGATGCCCGGCTGCCCCACCACCGGCGCGCCCGATGCATCGGTCGGCATGAAGATCGTGTCCCCCACCTGTAAGAGACCGGTCGGGTTGGTAAAACGCGCTGTCTGAATGGGCCCGGTCGTCGTCAGGTTGGTATCCCCCGCCAGCCGATAGCTGATTTCACCGTTCCCACCGATCGAGATGTCCTGAGCGTTAACAGGAATGTTAATCCCCGGAAGCAGCAGACGACCGATATCGGCTGAAGCCAGGACCACATCGCCGTTCGCATTCAGCGTGAACGTGCCGTTTCGTGTATAGCCTGTTGTTCCATCGGGGTTCTGAACCTGAAAGAACCCTTCCCCGGCGATCGCAATATCGAGTTGGCCCTCGGTGACTTTGAGCGACCCCTGCGTGAAGTCGAGCTGCGTGCCGGAAACTTTGGTACCGAGACCGACCGATTTGCCGATGGGAGTCAGGTTTCCGGTCGCGTCGGGCACCCCCGGCAGTTTGAATTGTTCGTAGAAGACGTCTTCGAAGTTGGCGCGCGACTTCTTGAAACCCGTGGTTCCCGCGTTGGCGATGTTGTTCGCGATCACGTCGAGCTTAAAGTTGTTCGCCTGCATACCGGAGGCAGCGGAGTGTAACGATCTTAAACTCATCGATTCTTATCCCTCTGTGAACCTGATTGCTCGTTCGACAATGCCTGTCGATCGGTCGAAGAACAAGTTGCGTGGGTCTGTTCAAGTTGAATACAAAAGTGCTGTCAGCGGGGTAAAACGGACTAAACGCGAGCGAGTGAACCGAGCAGCAGCCCGAGTGACTCGTCCTGGTACTTCGCCATATTGAGGTTGGATTCGAACGCGCGGGAGGTCTCAATCATCTGCAGCATCTCGCCGACCGGCTCCACAGTGGAGTTCTCGATGTATCCCTGCTTCACGACCACATTCGGCGCGGCGGGATCAACGGGGGCATGGCTGATGTACAGGTTCTCCCCCTGCTTCTCGAGCGCCTTGAAATCGCGGGGGGTGACGACCCCTAACTGAGTCAGGGGAAAGCTCGTCTGGCCGTCAACGGAAACGCTGACGGCGCCGGTACTCGAGATCGCCACATTAGTCGTATTCGCGGGCAGTACGATCGGCGCGCCGGCGGCATTCAGGACGTTCAATCCATCCGAAGCAGTGACGAGTTCGCCGTTGGAGTTCATCGCCAGCTGGCCATCGCGGGTAAGGAAGTCGCGCTTTCCGTTGGAGACCTGCAGAAATCCGGGGCCCTGAATGGCGACATCGAAGTCACTGTCGGTGGTCTGGAGCGAACCGTTCGAGAAGTCGGTCACGACTTCGTCCAGTACCAGACCGCCCGTCTGCTCCTGCTGATTGCGTGGCTGTACGTCCTCGAGGCCGAGCTCGATATCGTGCGGCAACATCTGGCGAAAGATCGCCAGGTCCCGTTTGAATCCCGTGGTCGAGGCGTTCGCGATGTTGTTCGCGATGACGTCCAACCGTTGGGATTGAGCGGTGGCACCTTGGGCAGTGAGATAAAGCCCGTACAACATTTGATCGTTTCCGTAAGAAAGCGCCCCCGCTATCATTTCGGTATCGGCAGCGCGCGATCTTTTTCTTAACAAAAATCGTCAAATTCACCGCAACCGGAAAGAGTAACCCAGCCCTCCCATCCGACCCACTCTTCCCCTTCCCCTTTCCCTCAGCGCGCAAAAAAAACTCCCAACCTTTCGATCGGGAGTCTTTTTGTTTATCGAGACGGGTGGGAAATCTCAGATTTCCACTTCGTACATCGGCATCACCTGATGCAGATTGGTGATTTCCATCACCTCACGAATGTCTGTTGACGGATTGTAGAGGTGAACCTCCACGCCGTGTTGACGAAGTGAGGCGAGCAGTCCCAGCAGGCCGCTGGGAATCAACCTCACGCCGGTAAAGTCAATTGCGAGGGTCTCGCAATTGTGCTCTTCGATGAGCTCCAGCAGTTCGCCGCGGACTTCCGCGACGTTGACATGCTCGAGCACATCGTGTCCACCAAAGCCGGCGACCGTTAAGGTCCCTGCTTCGTAGACATGCAATGTCCCCTGTTTGATTTCCATTAGAAAAAACTCCACGAAATTTAAGACAGATAAGAAAAAAATAAAGAAAAAGTGTGTCTTAAGAGGCCTCAGTATACAGAAGCATCGACTGAATACAGTCAGAAAATGCTGAATGAAGGGAATTTCGACAAATGGTGCGAAATGAGTGCCAATCGACCCGATTGCGTAAACTCTGCATGTATCTCATTACAGATGTACGATTTACAGCATTTCACCGGTTCGGCGGGTACGGGCAAGAGGGCAGTCCTGTGCGATCGGGTGCATGAAAATCGGGCAAAGAATCCGTGAAGATGAGCGATTCAGCGTCAATGAAGGTTTCGATCTGAGGCAAATTGCTGCAGAGGAGGCGGATCGCCGCCCGACTCCCCAGCAGAAATTTCGCCAAAACCCGCACGGCCACAGTTCCCCAACGGCATCCAACGGCGAACCAGGAAACATTCGATCACAGAACACGACCCATGGTGACTTTTCTCCAGTTTGACCACCCAGCGGCACGGCCAGCGAGCCTGAGGCTGGCCGCGGCAGACCTTGTTTTCAGACTTCAGTGCGTCGGGTGCTTCAGCGAGTTCGTGGCTTCTGAATCAGATCACATTCCGATGTAGAAGGATTATCTCTGTCCGGGGAGTTTTTTGCCGGTGAGGCGGTAGACGTAAGCCATGATCTCGACGAAGACCTCGTACATGTCGGGGGGGATCGCCTGCCCTGTTTTGACCGTTTTGTGCAGCGACCGCGCCAGCGGAGGCCGTTCGATGATCGGAATCTTGTGCTGGGCCGCGATTTCCCGGATGCGAAGGGCCAGTTCCCCCTTCCCTTTGGCGACGACGACCGGAGCGGGCATCGTGGTCGGGTCGTATTTAAGCGCGACTGCCACGTGGGTCGGGTTCGTGATGACGACATCCGCTTCGGGAACTTTGCTCATCTCCTGCGCCGTCGCCAGCCGCCGATGAATTTCCCGACGTCGCGCCCGGATGTGCGGATCCCCCTCCATCTGTTTCATCTCTTCGCGGACTTCCTGCTTCGACATTTTGAGGTCCTGCTCGTGCTTCCATTTCTGGAAGGCATAATCGAGCCCCGCGATGATGAGGAGAGCGAGCGACAACTGGAACGCGAGCATCGCCGTCTCGTCTTTGATCGTGGTGAGGACTTCAACTGTTTCGACACCAAACAGCGAAAGTTCCCCGAACCGGGGAATGGCGACCCACATCGCGTACGAGGCGATAAAGATGAGGACAATCAGCTTACCGAGGCTGGTCCCCAGTTTGGCGATCGCCCGGATGGAGAGAATCCGTTTGGCCCCTTCGATTGGATTCAAGCGGGAGAACTTCGGTTGCAGCACTTCGGGCGACATCAGAAAGCCGACCTGCAAGACGTTAATCGCGAGCGCCGCGGTGAACATCATCATCAGGATGGGGATCAGTTCTCCCGCAACGGATTCGAGCAACGCCGGCAACTGTTTCAGCAATCCTCCCGGATCGGACTTCGTGATCATTCCGGTGCTGAGACTGCTCCGCATCAACTTCATGACGAACATCGCCAGCGGCATGGCGTACCAGTAGATGACGACGGCGCTCATCAGCATCAGTGCGGCGGCGTTAAGGTCGGTGCTCTTCGCAATGTTCCCCTGTTCGCGCGCCTCGGTCCGGCGCCGATCTGTCGGGTCTTCTGTTTTGTCACCGGAATCGTCAGTCGCCATGAGGTCGTCGTATCAGTCGCAGAACTCTTTTAATGAACTATCAAGACACGGAGGTCACCCAGTGGTCGATGATGGTTAACGTCGATAGGGAGGTTTAGATTGGCCCGTTCACTCGGACTTATAGATCCCACGGAAGCTGTCGCCCAACTGGTCGATGACCTGCGGGAGCAGGTTGACTGCCATTTCGCCTCCGGAAGAAAGGCAGAACAGGAGGACGAACAGGTTGACGGCGGAACGGACCGCGAAACCGATCATGAGCACATTGACCTGCGGCACCGAGTGACCGAGGTATCCCATCGTGAGTGACAACAGCGATGTTGCGGCCAACAGTGGGAGCGCGACCTGCACCGCCAGCGCGAGTGATTGATGAACGAGATCACTCAGCAGGAAAATAGTTGATTTTCCGAGGAGCGCTTCGCCCGGAGGCATTGTCTGAAATGTTTCGATCAACGTCCCCAGCATCTTCACGTGCCCGTTAAGGGGGGTCAGCAGAACGAAGATCGTGACCCCCAGCATGAAGAAGAACTGGCCGTTGATTGAAGTCGATGTATTCAGTCCCGGATTGAAGACCTCCCCCAGCGCAATACCGATCTGCTGGTCGACCATCTCCCCCACCATCTGCATGCCGGACAGGATGATCACAATACCGAGCCCCAGGCTCAGCCCGAGCGAAAACTCACCGACTCCTTTCCAGAGGAAGTCGTACACGGTCGACGAGAGTTTCAGCCCCAGGTGGTACTCGTTGAAGTTGACCCCCTGCTCCGGTTCGCGCTCGTATCGCGCGAGGATCCCATCGTAGCGGGAGAGGAAGTCAGTCGGGATCTCATCGCGGCTGAGATAACCGTTCTGATTAATGTCCCACGTATTGAACCCGATCTCGGCCTGCGTGAAGAGGGTCGGAGTGACGATCAGGCTGACAGTGAGTACCAGCAGCACGCGAACATTCGCCGGAACTTCGATCTGGCCGAAGAGCGGGCCGATGGTCATTAAGCCACTGAGGCGAATGACGACCATGATAAACAGATGAAAGTTATGCAGTGCCGACGCAATCAGAGCCTGATTCGCCAGCGAGGCGAACTCCGATTGCATGGTTGTCGGCAACAGGCTTTCCACAATGGTCGTTCTTTAACTATCGCGAGGAGCTCTTGAGCTTCTGGAGTTAGCGGACTTCAGCGAATAAACGAGTATGGGGCCACCCTGCGGTCGGTTGTTCCCATGTCACAAGTTGCCTGGTATTTCCGTAAATAACGTCACGGAGTATTCCATCGCCTGCTGCACGGCCCAGGGAAGGATATAGAGCGATGTCAGGAACATGGCGACCACCTTGGGCACAAAGCTGAGCGTCTGGTCCTGCAATTGGGTCACCGCCTGCAGAATGCTGATAATGAGACCGACAACTACAGCCACAACCATGACGGGCATCGAGAGCACCAAAGTCAGGATGACCGCCTGTCGGGAGAGTTCGATCGCCTGGTCCACACTCACGAAACGTACTCCACAAAAACGAATTCAAGTATTGCCAACATGCACTGCTCACAGGTATCCACAGGAGCGCATCCGCCCCGCTGTCTGGCGCGTCACAAGTAGGGTTGTACCCCTTCGAGTAACATGCCGACGGTCAGACTCCAGCCGTCGATCAATACGAAGAGCAGCAGTTTAAAAGGCAATGAAATCAGAACCGGGGGAAGCATCATCATCCCCATGCTGATAAGGATTGTCGCGATAACCATGTCGATGATCAGAAACGGCAGGTAAACCTGAAAGCCGATGACGAACGCTGTTTTCAATTCACTCAGCATGTAGGCGGGCAGCAGAATCGACAGGGAGACATCTTCATAGGTCTCCGGTGGCGTGGGGGGAACGCCGTCCGATTTCACCGGGTGCTGGTATTCCCAGAGTTGCAGGACCGTATCCCCGTTGTCGGTATACTCGATCTGGTCGATCATGAACCCGCGAATCGGCGCGGCGGCGCGTGTATACGCTTCCTCGAGCGAAATCGGCGCCTGCCCCGGCTGCGGGTCGGAATACGGTTTGATGCCCTCGTTGTATGCCTGCTCCCAGACGGGGGCCATCACGAGAAACGTCATGAACATGCAGAGCGCGATGATCACCTGGTTGGGAGGCAGTTGTTGAGTTCCGAGGGCCTGCCGCAGCAGTCCGAAAACGATGACGAAGCGAATGAAGCTGGTCGTCATGATCAGAATCGATGGCGCGAGACTGATTACCGTGAGCAGCAGCATTACTTTGAGTGTCGAACTGAATCCCCCCGGCGAAAGCATCTGATCGACATCAAGCAGCGGCGGTGCCTGCGGCGCGTTCGGCAGTGATCCCCCCTGATCGTCCGGACGGGGAACCGGGTTCTGCAAGGCGTTCACATTGTTGTTCTGATCAAACTGACCGTATTGCGGATTGACGGGGGCTTGTGAGCCCGGCTGAGCATTGGGCTGCGCGAAAGCAACCGACGGAATCGCCACCAGCATTAACAGCAGGCAGTAAATCTCACGAAGAGGTCGTCTACACATGCGGCACCTCCGTTGATCGCGCCCCGGTTCTCGCCGATGTCGTGGAGGACTTTGCACTGAGCCCCGCCGCCGCGCCCGACTTCTTCATGAAGGAACCGAGCGCCGAGGTGAAGACCGAATCCGGCTGTGTCGACCGGGCCATTCCCGAGAGAAAATCAATTTCGACGGGATCCGTGATCTCCGAGAGCGTACGCAGGCCATCGGCCGAAGCGCCGAGAACCAGCACACGGGAACCGAGTCGCACCAGGCAGATCGAATGATTTTTATTAAGTTTACGTTCGCCGAGCACCGTCATCGACTCTGCCGGTATCGGGATCGAGGCGCCGGGAATATGCTTCTTCCAGAACTTCGCCGTCAGCAGTATGAGGAAGACGACGAACATCACCGCGGTAAATAACTTGGCGGGCGATGCCAGGGAAAGTTTGTTTTCTGTCGCGGTCCCGGCCGCTTCCTCGCTCGTTTTCTGAGCACTTCCGATGGGACGCGATTCCGATTTTGCAGCGATGGGGGAGACTTCTGCGTTAGGCGCCGTCTGGTGATCGGGCGAGGATTGCTGGTCTTCGACACGAGCAGTACGGACAGCGTCGCGCTGCTGAGGATTTGCTTCCCGCTGATAATCGGTTTCGCGCGGCTGTGAGAAGGATTCACCGGAACTGCTGAATTCTGTCCGACCGTGATTGGGAGTCGTCGACTGTGACGACGGCTTCAGGCCCTGATAGGAATCCCCCGGATAGGGAGACGTGCCCTGTGGCAGCGGCTGCTGGAGTGCGGCCCCACCTTGCGAAGTTCCGTAGGGGGCGATGCGTTGATTGGCGGGCTGCTGGGGCTGTTGGGATTGCGGCTGCTGAGTGGTTCGCGGCGGTTGAAAGAAGTCATCCGCGAGGAGTCGCGCGGGGGAGATGAGGCCCGCGACGAGCAGCGGCGCGCAGCACCAGAGCGCACGCATTAATCCATTGCGTAAATTCATACTGACCAATCCTTTGGTCGTCTCGTTGGGAGAAAGAGAACAACTCAGGACGGGGTTTTAGCAGAATTTACAATCGGGCTCTATAGCATTTCTGACGAGCTGAACAAAACGACTACTCCGTTTGTAATTTCTACAATCAGAAACGGGTCGGCATTGGAAAAGAGCGGTGATATCAGAAGTTCGGCGTCAGGATTTCGGCAACGCGAACGCAGAAATTATCGTTCAATACCAGGACTTCGCCACGGGCAATCAGTCGTCCGTTGGCGATGATATCGACCGGGTCACCTGCCAGCTTATCGAGCGGAACGACGGCTCCCTCTTTGATATTGAGAACTTCTTCCATCAACATATCTGTCCGGCCGAGTTCGATATGCAGATCGAATTCGACATCGCGGAGCGCATTGAGTCCAATTCCGCCGGCGCCATCCGCTCCGCCCCCACCGAATTCGGTCGCGGCAAAGGGACTGGGGTTTCCGAGGGCACTGGGGATTTTGCCGAAGCTGGAGATATCCGGCGCGACAGCAGCCGTGAGATTGGCCTGCGCTGAGTTGAGGCTTTCTTCGGCGGAACCTCCATTAGGAAGCCCATCCGCCCCACCCGCCATCAGCGCGGCGATTTCGTCGGGATCGAGCATGTTGCTGTCACCACCTCCGCCGGGCGCGGGTTCGGCGGGCGAAGGAGTTCCCCCCGCGGCCCCGTCTCCCTGGGCTTTGTTCAGCAATGCTTCAATTTCGTCGGGATTCAGTAGATCATCATCGCCGCTCATGAGAGGGCTGCCTCCTGCATTTGACTTTTCTTGTTCCCCGCGAGATCAGACTATCCTGAGTGCCGATCATCCTGCCCGCCCGGAATAGATCATCTACTGTTCAATGATCTTGAATTCCGTGATCTGGACTTCGTTGACGTAACTTTTGCGGAGTACCTTGTTGATCTCGTCCTTGAGCTGCCGCCGGATGCTGTTCAGGTTGGGGTCTTTCAGGTCTTCGTACGGGGCGTTGCGGGCCACGCGTTCGACCGCTTCTTTCACCCGTCGTTCGGCGGTATTGGTGACGGCCAGTTGAAAATCAACTTCATTACTGGGGTTGGTCGTCGCGGAAAGATGGAACGAAACGTGAACCACCCCTTCATCGATCGCCGAGGTATTCGTACAGTTGAAGGTATCGATCTCGACTTCCTTATCGGTCACCGAGCTGACGCCTCCAACAGTATCCTCCGTGCTGATTGCGTTTTCGATTTCCTCACCCGGGGTAAGTTCGGTCGCAGGCACGGTGGGACGGCTGAGCAGCCACCAGACCACGATAACCTGTAGTCCGAGGACGACGGCCAACAAGCCTCCAATTTTGATCAGCTTGCCGGTGGAGCCGGACGACTCAACAACAGGTTGTTCGGTTGTCGCTTCATTGGTACTCATTCAGACCATCCTCCCTGACAGCACTTTCAAACTGGGCAAACGGGGTTGTCAAAACAAACCCTTTACTGGTTTGAGCCACCGTCGGCTTGTATATACGAATCCATCAAAAATACGTCAACCCGACGATTCAGCGCCTGCTTTTGAGCGTCGCTCGTCAGGAAACGGGGTTCTGCCGATCCCACAGCATTCACATGCATATGCGTCGGCTCAATGCCTTTGGAAAGCAGATAGTTGTATACGTGGATCGCCCGTTGATACGAGAGATCCATTGGATCGCGAAAACCTGACGCGGCCGGTGGCTGCTCGGGTGTCGCGTGGCCGCGAATCATGATCATCAGCTCTTTCTTTTTCATGACTTCGGCAAGTGTATCGAGATCCTTTTCCAAATCCGGAGTCAGCTCCGCGCTGAACGGCTGGAACAGAATCGGTCCTCCCAGCGTGATACGAGAGCCACTGCTGATCCGCTGGACCGGGTCATGCGCGCCACCGCGACCTTTGGCGTCGTGGCTAGCCTGCATCACTCCCCCTTCGGAACGATGTCCTTTGGAATCGAGTTTACCGTACGCGCTGCGTTCGTTCGTGGAGCGACCCGGCACACCGAACGTTCCGAACTGCGGACCGAACGACTGACGGATGGAGTCCATCGCCGCGCGGGCTTCCCCGGTATCACTGCGGATTTCGCTCATGGATACCAGCATGATGAAGAACGTCAGCAGCAGCGACATCATGTCTCCGTACGTAACGACCCACTCCGGTACACCGGGAGGGGCATCTTCGGGAGGCGGTTTCGGTTTTCTCTTAGCCATACCGGATATCTGCCTGAGATTTCATTCCTGCTGGTGAAGGCGCTACCGGGTGTTGCTCACAACAAGCCCGTTGCGTTGATGTTCGCATCAGGCAGCGTCTGCTTCGTCACCACCGCGCTGGTTCTTGGGAAGGAATGTTTGAAGTTTCTGTTCGAGTACGCGGGGGTTGTCCCCCTCCTGAATCGAGATGATTCCGCGGACTATCACTTCGCGAATGACCTGTTCCTGGCGGGCGTAATACGCCAGCTTGTCGGCAAAGGGGAGAAAGAACAGGTTGGAGACAATCGCCCCGTACAAGGTTGTGATGAGCGCGACCGCCATACCCGGACCAATCGCCTCGGGGTCGTCCATGTTCCCGAGCATGATGATCAGACCCATCAGGGTTCCGATCATCCCGAACGCCGGAGCATAACGACCGACAGTGTCGAGCGTGGACTTCCCGTTCTTATGCCGGGTGGCGACAGCCTCCATATCCGTCCGCATTACGGTTTCCAACAGCTCAGCGTCTGTTCCGTCGACCGCCATCTGGATCCCCATGAGAATGAAGGGGTCTTCAATATCCGCTGTTTTGCTTTCGAGGGCCAGGATGCCTTCGCGACGGGCGACTTCGGCAAACTCAACGAGTTGTTTCACAACCGGACCGAGTTCCTGCGGTTTGGGAAAGAAGACCTTCATCATGACCTTTCCCATGCCGAAGAACGGTCCGAGCGGGAATGCGATCATGACTGCGGCAGTCGCCCCCCCGATCACCACCGCGGCGGAGGGATAGTCGATGAACGACGCAAAACTGGACCCCGGCGCAATTGCAATTGAAATCAGCAACAGCGCAATACCTGCGAGCAGTCCTCCTACAGTTGCTTTATCCATTTGCCTGAACCCTACGCGTTACGAATCGTAATCTCAATTTTTGTCAATGAACTCACCATCGAAGTCAGCGGGCATTCGCCCCGATCGTTCGTGCTTACCCCGCCGCAGCGAGCAGGCGTACCGCGCGCTGATACGCCATAGTCCGTTTGACGACTTCCTGTGCCGACTCTTTCACGATGAAGCGATCTTCGGTCGTCAACGTAACGTACGTGTCAGGCCGTTCCTCCACGAACTGGATGAGGTCGGCATTGACCACCAGTTCTTCTCCATTCAAACGCGTTAGCTTGATCATCCTTGAATTCTCACATGGTCGCGTCCCCGAAACGATATTCCCGTTACGGGGCCGGACTAACTCCTCTTGATGCCTACCGACCGAGAATCAGCAGTTCGTCAACCAGTTCCTGTACGGAGCTGATCACTCGCGCGTTACCCCGGTAGTTGGTCGACGCCACGATCAGATCGACCAGGTTACGACCGATGTCTGTATTGGAAAGCTCAATGGCACCCGCCTGGATCGTACCGGCACCGAAGTTGCCCGGCGTGGTGAGGAACGGAGGACCGGAGCTCACCCCTTCGCGGAATGTACCCGACCCCGCTTCCAGCAGACCCTGAGGGTTGGAAAAACGTGCCAGGGTCACCTGACCGAGGGTCCGGATGATACCGTTGTCGAAGACACCGTTGATCACGCCGGTTTCGTCGATCACGAAGTTCGTCAGGGTACCCGGGTCCGAACCGTCCTGAGCGCTGAGTGAGATCGTGCTACCGGCAGAAGTCGATGAAATACCGGAGAGCTGACTGAAGTCGACCGAAACCCGCATCGGGCTGACAGCCGCAGTATCGTTACGAGAAATATCGAAGGTGGTGGTCCCCCCTTCCGTAACCTGTCCGTTACCGTCGAAAACGATCGTCCCCGTTTTCACGAATACGTTCTGGTCGCTGTCGTCAGGGCTTTCGATGAAGTAACGGAACGTGGTCGCGGTATCCGTCTGGGATTCCAGAACGGCGGTCATTTTTACGTTTACCGCCTGACCGAGTGAGTCGAAGATGATGAAGTCCGTCAGCGTGCTCTGGCCATCAGCGTCGCCCGGCTGTTTGGTGAACGCGAGGGGAATCGTTCCGCTGGCCGCTTCCGACGTCAGGTCACCGATCGTCATATCGATGTCGTTCACCGAACCATAGTTCCCTTCAACGCGAATCACACCGCCGGTGATCGTGATACCAGGCGTACCGGGCAGACCGGCGGAAACACCCGCATCGGCCGTGTCCGCGATCCCCATCGTGTCATTCATCAGCAGCATCAGGTCATCGACCGTAGTGGCCGTCGTGACGGCGAGGTCGCGAGTCGCTGTCGAACGTCCCCCCTTCTGGGTGTTGAACGAAAGCGTATCCGGGAAGGTCGCAAACGGCTGGGAGCCGACGGCGGAGCCGACTCGCACGTCTTCGAGCGTCGTCGCGCCTGTCGCCACCAGACCGGTGGAGAAGTCGTACAGCGTATCGCTGAGATGAACTGCGGCACGGGTACCGGGAGCTCCGGTCGAGAGCAGAGCCCCGCTCATTTCGATATTTCGCGTCTGCTGGGCGACGTTCAAGTCACCGAGCGGAATTTCGAGGCTCGTCAACTGCGTAGTAATGAGGTTGAAGTCTTCGTCGACACCATATCCCTGGACCCGCAGACCCTGCGCGTTCACAAGAATGTTCTGGCTGTTGAGGGTGAAGTTACCGTTACGGGAGTAAACATCACCGTCGGCTCCATCGAGCACGAAAAACCCGTCCCCCTCGATGGCGAGGTCGGAGGGCGACGAACTGTTTGTCACGGAGCCCTGTGTGAAGTCTTTCACGATCGACGAGGTCGTCGCACCGAGACCGATCTGGCGGGGGTTGGTACCACCGTTCTCCGCCGACGGACGCGAGCCCACGCTCAAGGTACGGGAAAGCTGAGTCGTGAAGAGCACGCGGGAAGCTTTAAACCCGTTGGTCCCCGCGTTGGCGATATTGTTACCCAGGACGTCGATGGTGGTTTCGTTCAGCGTCAAACCGTTAAGCGACGTATTCAGCGCAGATGTAAGACCCATATAGCCCCCCCAGGCCAGTCATGAAGACTTTTCAGTTATAGAAACATGAAGGTTGACTCGGGGATGCCGACGGGCGACTTCCATTTCGCAACCTGTCATTAGATATCGACCACATGCCGCCCTGCATCAAATAAATACAGGTCAGATTGTGATGGCTCATCTGCCGCGGTGCGCGACAGTTGATGTAGATTGTCTCATCGGAAACGGACGGCTTACCAAATGAGTAAAACCGGATCGACTGTTAATCTCGACCCAGACTACCCACAATCACACCAGGCAGTCCGGAGTCAAATAGAGGATTTTCGTTATGCCGCCAGGTTGATGCCGCTCACCTGCGACATCGGCAGGCTCTTGTCGCCGATGCCGAGGTAGACTTCCCCATCGCTCATGTAAGCGCGATCGACGACACCACTCACCACCTGGCCGCCACTGTTCTCTCCCTCGACACTTTTGCCGATAAGCGAAGCCGCATTGTTCAATTGCTGCGACGCCAGTGTATTGAGCTGCGAAGCGTTCAACTTCTCGAGCGTGTTCGACAGATCCCGGTTTGAGGTCAGCGACTGCATCATCGAAAGCTGACTGAGCAACTCTTCGTTCGACGTCGGCTGCGTCGGGTCCTGGTTCTGTAATTGGGTGATCAGCATCAGCATGAAGTCTTCGGGCTTCAGCGCATTGAATCCGGTTTCCGAGGCATCAATGAAATCATTTCCAGCGTTGGTTTTATTCGTGCTGGTGGTAGAACCTACTTCCATGATCGTCTACTTCTTCCGTGAAGTGCTGATTGAGAAATGTTTGTTCGAAATGTTGTCGCGGTGATTAAATCTCAACATCGATATTGTCCATCGACCAGCCGGCGCGAACCGGCTGTCGGGACTCAGACTCGGGCTCGTCGGCATCCTGCCGTTGTTGCTGCTCCTGCTGACGCTGCCGATCCTGCCGCGACTGTTGTTGTCTCGAGTCGCCATCGTCATCCTGTTGCGACTGTTGCTGGTTGCTTTGCTCGGATCGGCTCGGTTCCTGAATGGTCACTTCGATCCGTTCGACGTGATGCCCCTGTTGCTGCAAGGTTTCTTTCAGTCCCGACATCTGATCGAGGAGTAACTGCTGAGCGGCGACGCTCTGCACTTCCATGCGGGCCGTCACCACGCCATCCTGTCGGGTCACTTCGATCTGCATCGAACCAAGCTGCGGCGGTGTCAGGCGCACCTTCAGCTGCTGATGATTCTTATCCGCGACGCGTACGGAATCGGAGAGTCGTTCGAGGAACTCGGCGGAATCCGCGGCCGGTAGGGTCGTCACGGGACTTGCCTGCCGAGTCGCGGCTCGGTCATTCACCACCGGACGTGCTCCCGCGGCTTCGACGCCGGTCACGGCCGCAGTCCCTTCAACTTTGGTAGTGACGACGGGCTCGGTCGACTTGGTAGCGGCAGCGACTTCTGCGCCATGAGTGACCGGCACTGCCAGCTTTTCTTTACCGGTGATCACGGGCCGGGGACGTGTCGCTTCGCTGACAGGTTGGTCCTCGGTAGTTCTGGTATTATCGGTTTTCGCCGAATCCCGCTTGTTCGAACCCGAACTATCGGTCACAGGCGCCACGACAGTGGTTGCGGGTGGGGTCGTCTCGCTCTGGGAAGTCGATGACTCGGTCTGAACGCTGGAAGTCGTAACCTGTAATTCACTTTGAGCCGTCTGCTCGACGTTCGCATTCGGCTCGAGCGGCTTTTCAGATTCCGTCTTCGTCACTTCCAGACCCGAGGTGTTCGTTTCCTCCCCCTCAATCGGTGGTGCGGCATTCACGCCAGCAGACACTTCGAAGCGAGGATTCGCATCGGCGTTCGCGGGTGTATCACCCTGTGCCGATCCACCTGCCTCAACAGGTTTCCCGTGTTGTAGCAGTTGTTGCTCCAGTTCCTGTTCGAGCGGGATGACGGGCGTTTCGACGGGAACCTCTGCCTGATTCGTGGTTTCGACCGGAGCGACGTTCGTCTCGGAAGTTGTTTCGGTCTCTTCTTCATCGTCGTCCTGTTTACCGAAGGACTTGGCGATCTGTGCGAGAATCTCCTGCTTCGCGTTTTCCGTCAGATCATCGGTCGGTGCTTCCTCGCCATCGCTGGCGCTCGGGGTGATGAGTTCGGAAACGGCCTCTTTGATCGCTGTCGCAATCGCTTCCGGTTCAATCGGAGTGCCGTTCTCCGCCCCGGGTGAATTCTGTCCGACCTGTCGGGCGATCAAACCGAGAATCAGTTTACCCGGCACACTCAGTTTGCCGTCGCCGTCCGTTTCGAACACCGGATTTTGCGCGAGGCCTGTTGCGGCGACCGTCTCTGCTCCACCAATCCTGTTCAGGACATCTTTGGAAAAACTGGCTGGAGGTTTGGCTAATGGTTTATCTGTCGACGATTTGTCGAGCAACTGCGCCACGAGAGCATTGAGCGCGGCGAGCGATTCGCTAATGTCACCGCTGGTTTCGAGCTTGGTATCAATCGTGGGATCCGCGACCTCAGCATTGTTGAGGAGGGTGTCCTCTGCCTGTGGAGATTGCTGATTGGTCTCGGCGGCACTCTGTCCATGCGCAGTCGGGGTTTGAGCCTGGCTGGTGGCGTCGACCGATGTTGACGACGTGTCCTGCCTGGCGGGCGTGGAGCGTTCCGCTGCCGGTTCTGGCGTGGTCGATTCTGTTCGACGTGATCGCCGTTCGGGTTCAGGTCGAGAATTGCGGGTCGGTTCCGGGCTGTCGTCCTGGTGGCGATCGCGTTTGGAAACGCGGGCTTCCTCCGCGCGCGAAGGAGTTGCCTCAGCAGGTTCTGGTTTACGGCTGTCCGGTTCCGGACGGCGATCGGCACCGCGTCGGTTTTCGACGTCGAGCGATTTCTTGAGTGCCGACTGGTAAGTCGAGTCTCGCTGGCTGCGGTCGGCGACATCAATCAGTCCCTGCTCGGTCGACTGCGGGCGCAGGTTCTCCGGGACAAAGCTGATCTGAAGCTGTTTGGTAATATCGTTGCCGGCCATGCCTCGCCTTTGCGTCCTCTGTTCGAGTTTCGCGCTACTCAGTAACAACATCGGCAGTTGGAAGCACCATTCACCATGAACGCTGCAAGTGCCGGAACTGAGCTCGGTTGCGAGGGGGGCGAATTCAGAATTCGGCCCGATTTATTCTGTTTCGATCGCGGCCATCGTCTCCTGGGCGAGCGAATTCAAGGGCTCTCCCCGGTAGATATGCTGAAAGATTTGCTTGCCCCGTTCCTGCACCTCCACTGGATTAGTAGTATCGGCAAAAGAGATCAAAATCTTGCCGATTTCCTTGTCATCCATTTCTTTCAGGAGGATTACGCAATCTTTGAGGTCTAATGTCATCAGGTGCTCGACCTTCATAGCGTCCGGTTTCAGCGACTTGAGAATACCCCGCGACCGTTCCACCTCGGTCGAGGTATTTCGGGCGATGATCGCTTCCATGTTTGCCTTGAACTTCGCTTCGATCGATTCGAGGTTAGCCTTGTCCGCTTCGATCCGCTCAGCCTCTTCACGCAGGTTCTCGCCGAGCGTACTCAGGATGTTGTCCCGCTCGTGAATGCCGACGATGCGGATCGCCCTTTCGATGGAAACATCCTGGTGCGAAGGAGTTTGCGTCTCCTTGAGTTCGTCCTCCTCGATGATCGGATCGTCCGCGCTCGGATCAATCCCCTGCATGATCATCTTGATATCCTGCAGCGACTGCGGATTCAGTGTTCCCTGGTTCCAGTAGAAAGCAAACACGATCCCCTCGGTGATCAATGTGGCTACCGCCATCACACCAATGATCGCTCCCAGAGTTCGTAACATGATTCAACTACTCCCTTATATGCCGGCACTGACGCCGCGAGTGGGATTGAGTTTCCCGCTCAATATTGCGTCGCGCGCCAAGCTTCTTCCCGTTCCAGGTTTTCCTCGTGGAGCTGCGCCGCGGTGTGTTCTTCCTGCTTCCGTGTTCTGATCTTCTCGAGCACCTTGACATCCTGATCGGCCTCGACGAGTGCCTGCCGACAAATTTTGATCTTTTCCGCCAGCTGTCGCCGGTTTTCATCGACGACCCGGATTTTCACTTTCAACTGCCCGAGGTGGAATCGGCGTGCGGAGACACGGTCGACATCGAAGTGCCCCCCCTGCCCCAATTGCTTAATCTCTCCTTCGACGGACTGGTATTCCTTCTGCATCCGATTCTTCTGCTGAACGAGGTCCTCATCAGCGGCGAGAATCTGCGCCAATGCCTGTCGACAAAGGTCGCGCCGGTTCTCTCGATATCTCAGGAGTGGATCAAGCTGATACTGAAATCGTTTCACTCATTGTGTCCTTCGAGTTGTGTCCTTCGAGCGTGTTCCTGAACCGTATTCCAAAAGTCTCTATGCCGTCTCAGCGTCCACCAGCGCCGGGCGTGTTCCCTCGCGCGCCGCCGACCGGGGCGCGATTGGCCGTTCCCGCGGCGAGGGGATCAAGCTGCTTTAACAGTTGTTGTGTTTCGTCCCATTTCGTCGTCTGATCGGGAGGCTGTTGCAGGAATCCGAGTAACCCCGGTCGCAGGCCAATCGAAGAATCGACCAGTGGATTCGTCCCCTGCTGATAAGCGCCGATATTGATCAGGTCTTCCGATTGCTGGTAGGCCGCCATCAGGCGACGGATGTTGTTGGCATGCTGACGATGCTCGGCCGTGGTGATGTCCGACATGCTGCGGCTGATGCTCGACAGAACATCGATCGCCGGAAAGTGAGCTTCATGCGCCAGCTTCCGCGAGAGCACGACGTGCCCGTCCAGGATACCGCGGACCGTATCGGAGATCGGTTCGTTGGTATCATCTCCTTCTACGAGTACCGTATAGAATCCGGTGATACTCCCTTTCATCGTCCGACCACTCCGTTCGAGTAGTTGCGGCATCAGGGAGAAGACCGAAGGAGGATATCCCCGTGTCGCCGGTGGCTCACCCGCCGCGAGGCCGATCTCCCGTTGCGCCAGCGCAAAGCGGGTCACGCTGTCCATCATTAACAGAACATCTTTACCAAGATCGCGGAAATACTCCGCAATGGCGGTGCCGACAAAGGCGGATTGCAGACGTACAACAGAAGGTTCGTCGCTCGTTGCGACGACGACGACGGATCGCGCGAGACCTTCCGGCCCGAGATCGCGTTCGAGGAACTCGCGGACCTCGCGACCTCGTTCGCCCACGAGCACCACGACATTCACATCAGCGGAACTCGACCGGGCAAGTTGACCCATCAATGTGCTTTTGCCGACGCCACTCCCCGCGAAGATACCAAGGCGTTGCCCTTTGCCACAGGTCAGGAAACCGTCAATGACCCGCACGCCTGTTTCCAGAACTTCGTCAATCCGCGGACGGTCGAGTGGCGATGTCGGTGATCGCTGTATCTGTGCAATATGCGGCAGAAAGACGGGAGGCTTCTGGTCGATGAATTCACCGCGTCCGTTCACGATGCGGCCCAGCAGTTTGTCTCCAACGCGCAGCGCGGGAACCGACTGAATCAGTTCCACCCGATTGCCGCGGCGAATTCCATCGAGCTTGCCGAGCGAGAGGAGAAATGTCTCTTCACCGTGAAAGCCAATCACCTGCGCATCGAGGGGTTCCCCATGATGCCGATAGATCCGGCAGAGTGCCCCGAGCGGCGCGGCGAGACCGGACACGGAAACCGTGAGCCCCACGGTCTTCAATACGCTTCCCGTCATCCCCACCGGCATGATCCGGTCGAGTTGCTGCGTCAGCGATTCCAGTTTGTAATCAAGCGCGGTCATAAGGGCATATGAGTCTATTGAGAAGGAAGAGTCTGTCGATGGAGAAAGAATGTGTTCACCGAGATACAAGGAAGTCAGTGCGCCGAGATCAACTCGCTGGCGATTCGTTCGATCTGCGTTTCCAGGCTGGCGTCGATGCTGCCGTGCTGAGTTTCAACCCGACTGTCGCCGCGGGCGAGATGTTCCTCGGCTTGTACCGTCACCTTTCCGCAAGTCGACAGGGCTTTCACAATCGCGTCCCGCTCCTCACCCAGCGTTTCGTAATCATCCGGATTCAGGTAGACCGTCACTTCGGGAGTTCCCGCTACCAGTTCCAGAGTCGAACGGAGCATTTCCGTACTCAGTTCCGGTTCGAGTTCTATCGCGCGGTGTACCAGTTTGCCCGCAATACGCGCGGCAAGTTCAATTGCCATCTGCTCCCACGAGTAGAGCCAGCTGTCCTTTTCCTGCAGCAATGTCTGCGCGACTTTTTCGAGTGCGGGAACGATGGTCGCGACTTTGCCCTGAACCGCTATCTCAGAAAGTTTGTTGGCTTTCTCGTCGATCTCCTGCTGGGCATGCTTACGACCTTCCGCAATTCCCTTTTCGTATCCGTTCTGTTGCGATTGTCCACTGATCGCGTCGGCTTCCCGGCGCGCATCGGCAAGGATCTTGTCGGCCTGTTCTTTGATGTCCGCGAGATACTTTTCCCCCTGCTTCTCCAGATCCTGGTAGTTGAACGCCACCTTCGACCCCATGTTGCGGAAGGAACCCGCTTTGAGTACTCGATCTGATTCAAGAAATGGCATGAGGAAGATCTCAACAGAAAGACAGGAACCGGGAAGGGAAAGGAGAAGACCGTTTCACACGACGCGAATGGTCAGGTAATCATGCGGTCCGCTTCGTTGGCGGAGACCTCGATTTCGCCTGCATCTTCGAGACGCCGCACGACATCGACGATCTGTTGCTGCATCGCTTCGACGTCGCTGAGCTTGACCGGCCCGAGGAAGTCCATCTCTTCCAGCAACAGATCGGCGGCGCGCTGCGACAGGTTGCCGAGAATCTTTTCCTTGATGGTGTCGGACGCCCCCTTGAGCGCCATCGCCCACTGCGCGTTGTCGACCTCTTTGAGGAGCGCCTGGATCGCTTTGTTGTCCAGCTTGAGCAGGTCATCGAAGACGAACATGAGGCGTTTGATCTCTTCGGCGAGTTCGCTGTCTTCTTCTTCGAGCGTATCGAGGATCAGCTTGTTGGTCGTGCGATCCGTAACGTTCAGGATCTGGGCCACCATGGGGATGCCGCC
>PABD01000252.1 GCA_002702685.1 Planctomyces sp. | reverse complement strand
TCCTGTCGAAACGACCGTGATCTGACGCTCACAGAGTGACTGCATCAAAGTAAAAAGGACGCCCGGATTTATCCCGGCGTCCTTTTTTATTAGGTGACCGATGCGAAAGCATCAGGTTTCGGTCGACTTCGTCGAACCTTCCAGTTGTGCTGCGGGTGCTTCCTCGGCGGCAGGTGCAACCGATTTGGCCGGCGGATGAGGATGCGGTGTGTTCAACGCGATAATGATCGCGGAGACGAGCATGCCACCGATCCCGACCCAGAGGCCCGTCCCCCCTTTCTCCTCGGAACCGAAGACTCCGAAGATCGCGGCAACGGTGACTGCGAAACCGAAGACGGTCGCCATGACGATGTGCGGAAACTTCGCACCACCCGAGAACATCGCCATCGTGAGGAAGAACGCGCCGAACGCGCCGAGTGTGCCGGACGCAAAGCCCCAGATCATCCCGTTCGTGGTGAATTTGATCGGTTCGCCTTTGAGGTACATGGCGATAAAACTACCCGCGATCGACCAGACGAGATACGCGACGCCGATAAAGACGTAAGGCTTGAACGGGCTCTGCTCAAATGATCTCGCTTTACCGAGCGCGGTACCATACATGCCCCAACACACAGCAGTTCCCATGGCGAAGAGGATCGGCAAAAAAGAAGCTTTCATAGGGATAGATTCCTGATAGGTGATAATTCACACTGAATGCAAAAACCAAGTTGTATGACCAGTGAAGAGTATGCGAACTCTCTTCTACCAGTCCTCTGGAGCCGGTTCAAAGCCCCGAGCGTCACCGTAATCCTAGTCGGTTTGATTTTCTTTTACAGCCCGTCAGCCCCAATTTCTTTCTTCCACAGGCGAAGCGCCGTTAATAGTTTGACGCCAGAACAGCGGGGCTTGTTCGTCTATAAAGCTCGCAGCGAACGGACGATAGGTGTTTTTACGGCAGCGTAAACAGCGAACAGGGCTGAGAGCATACCTACGATCCAGATCAGCCCGAGAATGACGACTGTACTTCCCCAGGGGAAGTCGCCACCGGTACTCATCAGGTGCGGCGCCATTGCGAGCAGGGCGGCGAGCATTCCGGAGACAAGGCCACAGGTGAGCAGAAAACCGTTCTCAACCAGGACCATCCAGCCGATGCCGTAAGAGGAGACGCCTACGGCCCGTAATAACGCGAGCTCACTGTTGCGCTCGAGTACGTTCCGAAGCATCACTGTTCCCAACCCGAAGGAACCGAGCAAGAGCCCGAGGCCACCCAGGGTCTGAAAGGTCGACAGATACGTATTCTGCACGGCGAGGAATTGAGCGATGCGTTCGGAGACGGGCTCGACGTCAAAGCCGTATTCAGTGAGTTGGGTTTCCAGGACGTTGGTCATCTCTCCCATCTCGGCCATGGGGGCGTCGAACAGGAAGTACTGGTAACCCGCCCGCTCGGGAAAGAGTTCACGAAAATGATCTTCCGACATTAACAGCACGCCCTGGAAGACACTCCCGTCGAGCATCCCTGAAACTTGCAACTGATGCGCGATGCCCCGTTGGTCGGTCATGGGGATCCGATCTCCCAGACCGACATGCAGGCTGTATTGGAGCGTATTCATGTCGCCAATGACGGGGATCGCTCCATCCTGTTTCTCTTTGAGGATCTGCCAGGGGTTCTCGCCCGGGGTATCCGCGAACTTGAAGCCACCCCGGTCAATGAACCGTTCCGGTACGCCGAGAATGGTGGGTAAACGTGTTTGATAGAGGTTGAGACAACTTGCTTCTTCGCCCGGCTGCACGCGAAACGCGTACGTGGGCACGTTTTGAAGGATGCCCGTTTTTGAAGGATCGAGAAAAGCTTTGTCCCGTCCGTCGCTGTCGTTCAGGTTGTAGAGAATGGGCAGGGAGGACTCCGCAAGCAGGGTGAAGCCTCCATTACCGGAATTGAGTTCGGGGAGCTCGGTCGTGGGGTTACGGCGACCAGCGGCAACAGCGACAATGATGAAGGTGGCGAGCGACATCAACAGAACCGTCAGCAGGGAACGTTGACGATGCCGCATGGCATTCTTGAGCGACAGGCGTGCAAAGCCGCTGTACCGGGCGCCTTTCAGTTCTGTGGAATCCGGTCGCTTGAGCCACATCTGGAAACCGGCGATAAACGCGACCAGCAGAGTGAAACCGACCAGAAAGAACGAAACGACACGCCACGAAAAACCGCCGAATGCCTCCTGTTGGGGTAGTAGACCGAGTAAACCAACGAGTAGCAGTGATAGTCCCACACCACCGAAGCCGATGCAGAGCCACCGGGCGATGGGGGCCGACTGTCGCAACAGATTACTCTCGGACTCGAGTCGTCCCGACAAGAGCGCATTGGGTGAGCGACGATTGAGTACGGCGAGCGAACGCCAGATGACGATGAGTGCGAGCGAACCTGTCACGACCATGCCGGATACGATCGACACCGGGTTAACGTACAGATCAAGATTCTGAGTTCCGACCGCCTGATTCCACCAGGTCTTCAGGCCATACATCATCAGCCCGGCGTACGCGACGGCGAGGATCGCCCCGATGAGCGAGCCGATGGAAGTCAGCAGAAAACCTTCGAGTAGAAATTGTCGGCGGACGTGATAGTTCTGATAACCGACGGACATCAACAGACCGACTTCGCTGGCTCGGCGTTCGAGGCTCAGTTTGAAGAGTAAGCTGACCAGCACCAGCGCCGCCAGAATGATAAAGAAACTGAACGCGAGAAAGAGTTGGCTGAAGTCGTTCGTTCCCTGGGCGGCGGCCAACCCCGTTGCGCGCGTTGGCTGGAATACGATCCCCAGTTGCTCCGGGTTCATCTTTTCCAGAAATGTTGTTCGCACCTGCTCGGTGAGGGCTCCCATCGGCACGTCCTCTCCCGCAGGGGCGACGCGGTACGAGGTCAACTGGCCGTAACGACTTTTCCAGAGAGACTGCGCTCGATCAAGCGAGATAAACGCCTTGGGCGTCGCGCGGTATTCTTCCCAGTAGGAATCATCCCGGTAGGTAATCCTTTCCATTTTCATCGGGAAAGGTTGATCCCAGTCAGAGAATCGTTCGGCGTCGGTGATTCCCTTGAGCTCAGGTGTCAGGTGACGATCAACGGCGCCTCCCTCCATGGCGACGATCCCTGCGACCGTGAAACTCACCGACGCTTCCGGAAGCTCGCCATGGGAACCGACGACGTGGTATTTCAGATCGATTTTATCACCGACGTTCGCCTCCAGATCTTCCGCCAGCCACGCGTTGAGGACGATTTCATTGTCGCCCAGCGTGGTCGGCTTCTCCTCGGAGGTGAAAGAAAAATCGCCGAAAGGGGATTGCGCGGAAAGGTCGATCCCGGCGACGATGGAATACATGGAGTAATTCTCGGGATCCGCCGCGGAGCTGATTTCATTGGCGAGATAAACCAGCAGCGGGGATTTTTCGAGCTTGAGCTCTTCCGCGGTTGCCTGAATAGCGTTCGCGACCGGCGTCTCGATGAACATCTGCTCGCTTTCGAGGGCGACGTAGCCGGCCTCGTCGTGGGGACGGAGTTTCAGGTGGAAATCCGACAGATTGATATGTTGCTTCAATCGGCCTTTCATTTCCTTCAAGCTATTTGTGACGCGGACATCCTCGGGACCACTCGGTTCTTCATTTCCGTAGAAGCCCGTTACCAGCAGCGAGTTGATCCGCGCGGGACGCGATTCCGGATTGCGCCGCGTAGCTTCGACCTGGGAGAGATCGAGGGAATCCTGCAGGCTGTCGAGGGAGACGAAACAGGTTCGCGGCAGTTGCTGATTCGGCGTGAAGGCAAAGCGGCTCGCACCAATCTGCTCCGGGATGATCTCGCGGACGGTATATCGGATTTCGGTGGACGTATCCTCGCGCTTACCGAGCAGCGACTCGCGGGGAATCGTGGAGGGGAGCTCGACCCAGGCGGAAAGTTCATCACCGACTTTAATATTGAGTTCGCCCGCCAAACGGGAGTTCAGGAGGATTTCGTCTTCCGCAGGGGGGGCGATCTCTCCCACCTCCAACATCTTCCAGCTTTCAGCGGTGATTCCGAACAGGTTGGTATTGTTCGCCCGCCTGATCTGTTCGTCTTCTTCCCGCACCAGGCTGGTATTGAGGGCGATCAGCGGGGCGGCGGTGACCGTTTTGTCGTCATCCCCGGCACCGGAAATCTCGGTTGCCAGTTCTTCGCGAAAAAACCGTGGAGTATGAAGAGTGACATCGACCTTCCCGAGTCGCGCGAGCGAGGTCTCGATCAGGCTGTGCCGGACGGAATCGCCGACGATCAGCGCCCCGGTGATGACCGCCGTTCCCGCCATCAAACCGAGCAGCAGGGCAAGGTTCGTTTTCCAGAAGTAACTGAGGCTGCGCTGGATCAGTTTGAGCCTGTTCATCAGCCGACCCCACTTTCCTCATTACCCTCACTCTTACCCGTGCCTGCGGTGGTGAGTACGTCGAGCTTGCCATCGGTCAGTTGCTGCCGCAATTGAAACCGCTCTGCAAGTGCCTCGCTGTGGGTGACGCAGACGAGAATGGTGTTCTGCTCGCGGCTGATTTCCAGCAGTAAGGATCCGATAGACTCCGCAGTGTGCGGATCGAGGTTACCCGTGGGTTCATCGGCCACCATCACTGTGGGATTGTTGATGAGTGCGCGGCAGACAGCGACGCGTTGTCGTTCCCCACCGGAAAGTTGCGCGGGGCGATGGTGAATCCGATGCGTCAAACCGACACGATCCAGGAGCGATTTGGCTTTTTCTGTCTTCTCTGCGGTCGCGCCGGTATCCACCAGCGTAGGGACAAGAACGTTCTCCAGAACCGAACACTGCGGCAGCAGATGATGATCCTGAAAGATGAAGCCGATCTCATGATTGCGAAAAATGGCCTGTTCGCTTGGCGAGAGGGCGAAAGGATCTTTTCCGTTCAGCTGGACCTTGCCACTCGTGGGTTCTTCGAGCGTGCCGATAATGTAAAGCAGCGTGCTCTTACCGGAACCGGACGGGCCGGTGATGGCGACGGCCTCGCCCCGCTGCAGTTCCAGGTTCACGTCTTTCAGAATCGTCAGCGTGCCGCCCGCAGTTTCGTATTCTTTGGTAACCTGTTGAATGGATAAGTCAGCGGCAGGCATTCCGGCGTTCCTTTTCGGTTATCTCGAGGATGAAAAACTCGTGTGATGAGGGAAATGGTTTCGGAAGGTGTCGGGGCGTGGCGTCATCATCACTTATTGCCGTTCGGGTACTGAATCTTTTCGAATTCGCGTACCCACTTATCAGGTATCTCAAGCGACTTGATCGGTTCCCCCGGCAGGAATTCGCAATAAGCACATTTCGTGCGGCCGGTGGCGAGGTGGGTGTCGTCGCGCCAGAATTCGAAGATCAGCGAGAGCGATTTTACACCGATCCGTTCGACCCACATGCGGATTTCGAGTTGGTCCTCGAAGTAGGCGGGGGCCTTATAACTGCACGAGGTCGACACACGCGGCCAGCCGTACGACGGTCCGTGACTGACGCGATTGGCCAGGGTGATTCCCAGGGTGCGGAAATACTCCGCTTCCGTGCTTTCCATGTAAAAGTAGAACCGGGCGAAATGGACGATGCCCGCCATGTCGGTGTCAGAAAACTCCACACGGCGATGAACGATAAACGGTTCAGTCATATATCAGGCCGATTTCAAGCCGGTTCACAGGAAAGAGGATGAAGGCGTCTGCCAGACATTATCTGGCTGAGGCTTTCGTGGGGAAGAACCTTTTCAATGTTTCGCCACTCGGAGCTTTAGTGATCAGGGAGACGACGATCATGGCGATGGTCGAACAGCCAATCATCCCGACTACCGGCATCATCTCGTACTCTTCACCACCGAGGGGTAAAATCAAAGTATATTCGGGGTTGCTGGCGAATCCCGACTGAGCGAAGAGGTACAACCAGGATCCTGCCGCAGCGATCACGCAGGCATAAGCTCCCGCCTTGGTGAGGCGCTTCCAGTAGAGCGAAGCAAAGATCAATGGAAACAGGCTGGAAAACCCGCTGAAGCACCAGACAGCAAGGGCGAAGATGCGGGTCCCGTCCAGCAGTAGCGCCAGTACATACGTCACCGCCACGATTCCCACGATGAAGGATCGGGCGAGCCAGATTTCCTGTTTGTCGGTGATGTTTTCGCGGCCGCGGTAATGGAGCACCATGTCCTCTGTGAAGATCGTTCCGACGCAGAGAAACTGACTGTCGAGTGAGGACATGATCGCGGCGAGGATGCCCGCCGTCAGCAAGCCGGTCAACATGGGAGACGTCATCTTGTTAACCATCAGCGCCAACACGGCGTTCGCGGGCGTTTTGTCGGTGAACATCGGCCCGTCGGCGGTCATGATCGAACTCGCCCAGACCCCCAGCAATACACATGGGACCCAGACGATCATGATGAACAGGGGATGCGCGACCACCGGCAACTTGAACGTGGCGGCGCTACGGGCCGTCAGCCAGTGCTGGAACAGGTGAGGGAACATGCCGACCGACAGCGGGATGAACAGGTAAGTGAAAAACTGGACCTTCGACATCTCGGACCGCGCCAGCTTTTCCGGATGATGTTCGAGAACCGCTTCGCTGGCGGCGACAACGCCTCCGAGTTTATCGGAGATCACCATGAAGGTGACCACGCCCAGCACCATGAAGACAATCGTCTGGAATGTATTTGCCCAGGCGGTACCACGCATGCCGCCGAAGAAGACGTAAACCAGCACAACGCCACAGATCGCCAGCGATGCCAGTTCCTTGGGAATCGCGCCGTCGAGACGGGGGTTTTCCGAGGGAAAGATCGAGGGGAAGGTTCCGGTCGTTGTATTCTGAATAACGGTTCCGGATGCCATCACGCCGGTGAGCAGGTACGGGATAACGAGGCCGACGAGCACGGGGAACAGGATCACGCCGATTTTGTCGCTCTCGAGGCGGTCACGGAAATATTGAATCTGAGTTTTGTAACCGTACTTGTGACCGAGCTTCCATAACTTGATGCCGAGCAGAAAGAAGCAGAGCGAATGGATGATACCGCTGGAAGAGGCCATCATCCCATAAACGCCGATACCTTCCTTGAAGGCTTCGCCGGTGGATCCGACGAGCGCGAACGCAGTCATCGTGGTGCCGAAGATCGACATCAACAGCATGAACGGGCCGATCGAATGGCTCGCCAGCATGAAGTCTTTACTGGTACCACGGAAGAGTCGGCTCGAACCGAGTCCAAGCAACAACAGCAGGCCGAGGTAGCAGACAATGATGGTGAAGGAGATACGTTGATCGCCGAACAGGTCGAGGGCAGCCAGAGTCATTTCGCGGCTCCTTCCTGCTCCAGAATTTTCTGCTCTTCTTCTTCGTCGATTGGCCAGGCGAAGAGGGTGGCGAGATACCAGGTAGTGGCCGCCAGCAGTGAGATGCCGGCGTGGTAGAGCAGTCCGATCGGAAAGAATCCGAAGACAAGAGTTTTATCATCCCAGAACCAGTTGTCCTGATGAATGATCAGGAGGAGAACGACCATTCCCCAAACCACATACTTCATGTTGCATCTCTTTTAATCAGGAGGTTTTCGGCCTGAGCCCGACGTATCCGTCGCGCGTCCTGACGAGTGTAACATTATTCCGATGCAGGTCCAACGAAGCGGGACATCCTTTTGCGCGATGCCTTTTTTTGCTGAAGCCCGGCAAAAGCCTATTGGGCCGGTGCCATTATTCTCGAATGGGTGAACGGTTGATTCAGCGCGCGGGACGCAGACGCCGGACGTAATTCAGAAAGTCCCGTTCGAGTTCCGCCCAATTATCGCCGAATACCGATTCGAAATCGGTGATGCGCTGCTGTGGATCGTCAAATACGAGGGGCGGTTTGGTGCTGATCAGCTGCAGATACTTCTCGAAATCTTTGCGTTTTCGCTTCATCAGATAACTGACAAACAGCCAGGACTCGGAATACGCGTCGAGCGCTGTATCTACATGTTCCAGTTGTTCATTGCTGGCGATCAGTGTTTTCAGTGAGTCTTCGGCACGACCTTCGTTCGCCCGGTCGCGGAATCGGAAGAGACGCGAGTTGTTAATTCGGCCTGTTCCTCCCCAACCGGTGCGACTGCGGGGACTGGGAGTTTCGAAATACAGCGCGATCCCCTCGGATAGCCAGAGTGGGGCATCGGCGAAACGATTGAAGAGGCCGCAGTTGTAACAGAGCTGATGCACCCCCTCATGCACGATCGTGGACGTATTGAGGAGTGCTTCCGCAAGTTCCCGTTCGCTGTTCCGGGACCCGCGAACCTCATGCCACGGTTTTCCATCGGCGAGATCGATCAGGACGATGCGATTCGTGCGGACGGAGTAGAAACCCTGATTGGGCAGCGAATCCTGCAGTAACTCTGTCTTAACGTAGGCGTTGAATCGAGCCCGGTCCTGAAAGAGCAACACAGCCAGCGGTGTTTCTGGCTCTTGGACTTTGAACTCCAGATCTAACCACTCGCGGAAGAACTGGCCGTACATTTGCTCGAGTAAGGCGCCCGCCCACTCCGTATAGTCCGCGGAGAGTTCGGAGACGAGAACGTAGTGCTCAGTCTTGTGCGTGCGAAACCCAGTTCCCACTTCAGCGGTCAGATCTGAGGCGAGTTCGTCGGCGGAGAGGTAACTGAAGTTCGAATCCGTCTGTTCCTGACGAATGATCGCTTCGGGGATGATGTTAAGCAGGTATCCGTCACGTTCTTCCAGCAGAATGCCGCCATCCGCGGCGGTAATCAGCACGCGTCCGCTGGTAGTTACTGTTTCGCCCTCATGATTGCGATAAGTGACATTCCGGAGTGGCGCCGGTTCCGTGTCTTCCGCCGTTGCAACGCTATCCCTACTGCACGCGATCATGATCGTGACGAAGATGGACCATAGGAGGGTGGCGAGAAAGCGATCATCGTCTGAAATGCGTCCTGCGATATAAGTCACTTGGTATCTCCGGCTGTCTATCGTTTACGGCTGGATTTGTCACTTGATATCATACCAGTCGATATCATCCAACTGGGAAGTGAAACCGGGGAAAGGAATGAGTTAATGGAACTTCGCGAGATAGGCAACAGGGGAATCCGAGTGACACCGATTGCAATGGGTTGCTGGCCGATTGCCGGTGTCACCACGATCAATGTTACAAAAGAAGAGGCGCTCGGCACGATACGCGCGGCGTATGAATCGGAGATCAACTTCTTCGATACGGCTTATGCGTATGGGCATAACGGAGAAAGCGAGCGGTATGTTGGTGAGGTACTCGGACCGCACCGGGATGACGTCGTTGTCGCTACCAAGGGGGGATACCACTGGGAAAATGGGAAACATTGTAAGGACGCACGGCCCGAAACCCTGAAGCGGGAATTGGAAGAAAGCCTCAAGCGGCTTCGCTTTGAATATGTAGATATTTATTATCTCCACGGCCCGGATCCTGAAATTCCCGTGGAGAAATCCGCCGAAGCGATTGCAAAGTTTCTGGAACAGGGAAAAACCAGAGCGGTCGGTATCTGTAACGCGAGCCTCGAACAGATTAAGGCGTTTCAGACAGTCTGCCCGCTGGTGGTACTTCAATCTCATTTCAATATGTTGCAGCAGGACGTTCAGAACGAAGTGCTACCCTGGTGTGAAGAGCAGGGGATTGGATTTACGTCTTACTGGCCGTTGATGAAAGGGCTGCTCGCCGGGAAACTGAATCGCGATCACCGATTTGACGAACGCGACAGCCGCCGCAACTATCCCATCTTCCAGGGAGAACAATGGGAACGCAATCAGGACCTGGTCGACGTTCTGCGGGGAATTGCGGCGGAAACGGGTTATACGGTAGCGCAGATCGTCGTCCGCTGGACGATGAAGCAACCACGGATGACATCCGTCCTGTGTGGCGCGCGTCGCCCCGATCAAATTCGCGAAAACGCCGGCGCCGCGTCGATCACGTTAACCGAACAGCACGAGCGGCAGATTGAAGAGGCGATTGCGGAACGGATGAAATACGAGCACTAGATCCTGTCCAGGATAAATGTCGCGGCTATCGTACCCGAAAAGCCCTTAAAAGTAGCAGGCTACGCCGCCAGAACACGCGACGGTTATCTGGAATTTGCTATAGTGCTCTATCCAGCATTCAGCTCAGAATTTATGTCCGCGCTGGGGGCCGTCTTTGGTGAGCGTCAGGACTTCGGGGCCTTCTTCCGTCATCAGGATCGTATGTTCGAACTGAGCGGAAAGTTTCCGGTCGGACGTACGGGCTGTCCAGCCATCGGTGCGATCGACTTCCGTGCCGTGATGGCCTTCGTTGATCATCGGTTCGATGGTGAAACAGGTGCCCGGTCGCAGGGCATCCCGTTTATAGCGGGCGTCGGGGAAATGGGGGATGCCGGGATCCTGATGGAAAGAGCGTCCGAGTCCATGTCCCTGGAAATCTCGAACAACGGAAAAACCGGTAGGCTTCACATAATCGTAGATTGCGCGACCGATGTCGTAGACCTTGCTCTCCGGTGTCAGGATATCAATTGCCGCCCAGAGAGAATCGAACGTCACCTGAACGAGTTCGCGGGCGACATCGGAGACGTTGCCGATCAGAAAGGTTTCGGACTGGTCGCCATACCAGCCGTTGACGATGGTCGTGACGTCGATATTGACGATATCACCATCGACGAGTTCCTGATCGCCCGGAATGCCGTGGCAGACAACTTCATTGATGCTGGTGCAGAGGCTTTTCGGAAATCCCCCGTAACCGAGTGTGGCGGGGACATGACCGTGGTCGAGCGTGTAGTTGTGGACCAGCGTGTTAATTTCTTCCGTCTTGATACCGGCCTTGATGTGCGGGCGGATAAAATCCATCAACTGGGCATTGAAACGCGACGCTTCCCGCAGCTTTTCCCGTTCTTCCCGGTTATAAATAGGTGCTCGGGATCTCAAAGGTGTCCTCAACTTTCCGCGTGGGACCAGAGCAGTCTGGTCTGGTCGAAAAACAGGTTCCCGCGGGTTCCATGAGTTGCCATCAGCTGAAAGCAACTCCATTGCGCGGGAACGAATGGTCTGGGTCTGTTGTATTTTCGGCGTATTGTGCTTAGTTCTATACCGAGATGCAAGGAAGGGCAATCGAACCCGTTACCTGTGAAGCCTTTAACCCCTGTTATTGAACCGCGCGAAAAGGTGTATTCCCGCCATCGCTCTGACTCCGGAAGTGATTCCATGCCTGCCAAACGGAAACAAAAACTTGCCGGAAACCATCAGAAGTGCTGGCTGTGGGGACGGCATCTGGTGACAGAGACAATGATTAGCGGCAGATGGATTCCACGTAAACTCATACTGAGTGAAGAGCTGAGTCAGACTGAGTTGACGCAAATCCAGACGGCTGCTGAACGTCAACATGTACCAGTTGAACTCGCGCCTCCCGCTCGGCTGAAGGAACTTTGCCGGTCGGGCGAACACCAGGGCTATGTCGCGCAGATGCCGGAGTTTACCTGTCTGGAATTTTCAGAATTTCTGAAAAAAATGTCGGCCGGAAAAATCGGTCCTCTGCTGATACTGGACCGGATTCAGGACCCGCAGAACCTGGGTGCCATGCTCCGCTCGGCCGAAGTGCTGGGGGCCTCCGCGGTCATCATTGGGGCGCAGGAGCAGGTCGGCGTGACAACCGCGGTCGCCCGGTCTTCGGCGGGCGCGATCAATCATATTCCTGTTGTCCAGGTATCCAGCCTGCTCGCCACGATTCGCCGGTTGCACTCCATAGGGTTTCAGATCGTCGGGACGAGTCTCGCGGAATCGGTGCCGCTGTCGGCTGATCTGTTCCAGTCGAAAGTCGCGATCCTGATTGGAAATGAATCGACCGGCGTCGCGCCTGAATTGCTGGAAGCTTGCAACCTCCGGGTCCGTATTCCACAATCGGGCCAGTTGGACTCGCTCAACGCCGCCGTCGCCGCCGGCATTCTGTTGTACGCGGTCTCTCTCAGCAGCAAATGACCTACCTCATTTGAGACGCGGTCCACGATTTCTCCCGCACCGTTCTACTCACGCTCAAAGTAAATTCTGTTGACTCTCGAACTCAAAAATCCCCATTCCGTCCTCGCGGCCCTCGAACAACGCCCGAACGCGGTCTCGGAAATCTGTATCACCAGCGTTTCTCCCTCCTCGGGATGGCAGGAGGTCGCCGACGCCTGCGCCAGACTGGGCAAACCCGTCTTCAGCCGCGTCAAGACGGTTCAAAAAGGGGGCCGCCGTGAAAAGTCCCGGCAGGAAGGGCGGGCGGCAGCGAACTGCGCGATCATGCACGAGAAAAACAGCGTCGACCTGAAGACGCTGTACTCCGGCGCCGATGACGGGGAACCCGGGTTGTGGCTCGCCCTCGACCAGGTGCAGGATCCGCAAAATGTCGGGGCGATTTTTCGTTCGGCTTCGTTCTTCGGCGTCCGGGGGATCGTCATGCTGAAGGATAACGCCGCCTCGTTGACGGGGACAGTTTATGATACCGCGGCCGGGGGCGTTGAATACGTTCCGCATTCGCTGCAGGCCAATATGAAACGGACGATCGAAGCGGCTAAAGAGGCCGGGCTCTGGATTCTCGGTACATCCGAACGGGCGCCGGGAAGTTTCGACGAAGTCGCCTTTGATCGTTCCTGGCTAGTCGTGCTCGGGAACGAGGAGAAGGGGATTCGGCGGCTTACCGAGGAATCGTGCGATGTCGTCTGTCGCCTCGATTCGCGTGGAGCGGTGCAGTCGTTAAATGTCTCTGTCGCTGCTGCCGTGATCGTTTCGGGACTCAACGCCCGTCGCAAGTCTGGATAGCGGACGGTAAAGTAGCCCACGCTAGAGTCATACTCAGACGGATGTTACAGTCACTTAGGCTTAATGCGGTGCACCTCCTGATGTCGTCTCGCGGTCGTGCCTTGTCTCTCTTCGCTTTCATTTCGCCAGTCTTCTCCATTACGAACGGAAAAACACGATGGGTGTCTATCTCGGAATTGATATCGGAACCAGTGGCACAAAAACATTGGCGATGGATGAGTCGGGTAAGATCCTCGCGTCGAGTACCGTGGAGTATCCGCTTTACAGTCCGAAGCCCGGTTGGTCGGAACAGCAACCCGAGGACTGGTGGCTGGCGACGGTCAAGTCCGTGAAGCAGGTGCTGAAGAATGGCAAGGTCAGCAAAGAGGACGTGAAAGGTTTCGGTCTCAGCGGCCAGATGCACGGATCGGTCTTCCTTGACAAGAACAATGAGGTCATCCGGCCCGCGCTGCTGTGGAACGACCAGCGCACGGCGGCGGAGTGCGCGGAGATCGAATCGAAAGCGGGGGGACGCAAACAGCTCATCAAGCTCGTCGCCAATCCGGCGCTGACGGGCTTCACGGCTCCGAAGATCCTGTGGTTGCGAAATAATGAGCCGAAAAACTTTGCCCGTACGAAACAGGTCCTGCTGCCGAAAGACTATGTCCGTTTCCGACTGACGGGCGAATTCGCGACCGAAGTGAGCGATGCTTCCGGAACATTGCTGCTCGATGTGAAAAAACGGGCCTGGTCGACGAAATTGCTCGGACTGCTCGAACTCGAAGCCGGACTGCTTCCGAGAGTGTATGAGTCCGAAGAAGTCTCGGGGACGCTCCATCGGGAGGCGGCGAAACTGCTCGGGCTTAATGAAGGGACTCCCGTCGTGGGTGGCGGGGGCGACCAGGCCGCGGGCGCTGTGGGGAATGCCATCGTCAAACGGGGCGTGATCTCGGCGACGCTCGGTACGAGTGGCGTCGTCTTTGCGCATAGCGATGATGTGGAGATTGATCCCGAGGGGCGAGTGCATACCTTCTGCCACGCCGTTCGCGGAAAATGGCATGTGATGGGAGTCGTCCTGTCCGCCGGGGGAAGCCTGCAATGGTACCGGAATCAGCTCGGTGAAGAAGCCGTGAGAAAGGCGAAGAAGGAGAAAGTCGATCCTTACGAAATCATCACACGGCAGGCGGCTGAAGCGGAACCGGGAAGCGAAGGGCTGTACTTTCTCCCCTATCTCGCGGGCGAACGGACGCCGCACGCCGATCCCCATGCCCGGGGGGCGTGGATTGGTCTGAGTCTCCGCCATGGTCGGGCGCACCTCGTCCGATCCCTGATGGAGGGGGCAACTTATGCGATGAAAGACTGTCTGGAAATCATCAAGGGGATGAACGTGCCGGTTCAGGAAATCCGGGTCTCCGGCGGCGGTGCCCGCAGTCAATTCTGGCGGCAGATGCAGGCCGATATCTACGGGCAGTCCGTCTGCACGATCAATGCGGAAGAAGGACCCGCATATGGCGTGGCTTTATTGGCCGCCGCGGGTACGGGGGCTTACAAAGACGTCGTCGAAGCCTGCAACGCCACCATCTCGGTGACATCGACGACGAAGCCTGTCGCCAGGGTGAAACGGACCTACGAAAAGTTGTATCCGATGTATGGCCAACTGTACCGGTCGCTGCAAACGGATTTCAAAGCGATTCAGGAAAACTTGTAGCGAACCCGTCCGCGCAGCCCGTCACGGAATGATTTCGCATTCCGGCACGTTTCGGCGGAATCGAGCGATCGCCGCTTCGGAGACGGGAGAGCCCTTGATGTCGATCTGAACGACAGGCCTGCGAGTGCTCGCGGATCCGTAACCGTTGAAATAATCTTCGAACACGGCCAGGTCGGCGTCCGTGATGTTGCTGTTCGGGAAGTAATACAAGGTCCCGATGATCTCACCATCGACCCTGACCGCGGTGGAACAGAGAAACCGGGCACTCATGCGCTGGCTCGCCATCCGTGCTTCATGGCGTTTCTGGCTGTAGTGGCGCCAGGCCATTCCAGAGCCGAACAGCAAAGTGAAAACGAGGATTGAGCCGGCAGCGAGGATCGTCGTCTGGTTCCTGCCGCCGATCGCGGAAAAACGGCGACGGATAGGGTCAAGCATGGTTATGGCCCGGAGTGGTCAGGTGGCAGCTTACTTCTGTTTCTCGGGACGGAGGTACTGGCTTGCCTGTTTTAGCTGTTTATGCTCGGAGGCCGACAGCGAACTCAGTCCGCTTTCGCTCACCTTCTGCAGCAAGGAATCAATCTGTTCCTGAGCGGCGCGGCGGCGGGCATCTGCTTTCCGCTGCTGATGCGAGCGACGTCGCGCTCTCCAGCGGGCGAGCACGCCAGGACGGGGCGGTTGCGGGGCGTGTTCTTCTCGCGATCGCTCTAGGCTGGTGTATCCCGCTGAAAAATCATATCCGAGGAACAGTTCGGATTCGTCTTTTGTAGGGGAAGTTTCCAGCAGACGGATTTTTTCATACAGAGTCCAGCAGACGAGAACCGTTCCGAAGAGAGCCACCCAGACGTGTGAAAAGGCAACACCCGTCAGCAGGAATAAAAATCCGGTGAACGTTGTGATGCCATAAACGACACGATTTACGGTAACCGAATTGAAATTGCCGAGAAGCAGTTCTTCGGTGATACGGCCGGCGGCGAGCGGAAGGGCCGGGAGGATGTTGATCATCATCAGCCAGAAATTGACGAAGAACGTCAGTGCCAGAAATTCCTGTCCCAGTTGCGAGAACGACTGCATCGTGTACTGGCTGATCGGAAGTGCCGCGATGTCGATGAGATTGAAGACATCAAAGCTCCGGTAAATGAATGGAAATATCAGCATGCAGACCAGCATGTACGTCAACGGAGTCGAAAACCACGTGACGACTCGGCTCTTCATGCGGAAGCCGAGGTGCATTCGTGCGAGCGTCCCCAGCGGCCAGAGCAGAATTTCATTTACTTCGCCACCAGTACGACGCGCGACGAGCATCTGGACGAGCTGTTGAAACAGAACACTTCCGGTGAAGATGAGAATCAGCGACATACCAATCAGCAGGTCGTCTGAGTTTCGCAGCAGCACGAGCAGAAAGAAGATGGGGAGCGAGTAGGCGACGCGGACTCGTGCGTGAAACAGAGTGCCAGCCGGGAATGAACTGGTCAGCACGTTCAATACCGAAGACATAGAGCTTCTCGGAATACCGGGGGAAAGAATTTTCCGTTGTCATCCTGACAGTTGAGAGATCTGCAAGAACACTCCCTTTGCAGATGGAGAAGGGGAGCACACGTCGACAGGGGGCGAAGTATTCGCAAGGAGAAGAGCATCACGAAACGGTGATCATCACCGGAGTGTGCTTCCCGCTGACCGACGAGGGCTATTCTCCAGTTTCCCGGAATTGGACCGAAAAGAAAATCATTTTTTTTCGACCGGTTCAGCTTTTTTTCAGATAACCGATCGATGTCTGGAAATACTTCTCCCGGCGGCCTTCGGTAGACTTCTGTTCCTCGGCTGCAGATTTAAGATCATCGAGGTTTGCATTGCAGAGCCGACAGCCGACGGTGTGGAGGTGAAATTCGATATATTTTGCCTGTTTTGAATCCAACGTTCCCAGCAGCCACGCTCCGAGCTGGCTTCGAATCGGACAACTGAGCTGTTGCCGCCGCCAGATCTGGCCCACCGAGTGATAATCGCGGTACGCCGATTCCGCCAGTTCTGAGAGACGCTCGGCGAGCGAGGGGGTTGTTCGCAGGCAGTCTTCAATCCGGGTCGCCTGTTCGCTGGAAAGCTGCTCCTGAAGAAAGGCGACTAATTCTTCATCGGTGAAGTGATTCATTGGTGAAAGTGCTCACATTACACAGAAAGGGTAAGGCTGAAGGGGACGGCACCGGGAGGTTGAAAATAAGCAGATCCCCGTCGTTATTCGCCGCCGGGGATGTAATATTGGAGAAGACTTTCCGGGTAGGAGCGGCGGACGAGTAATCCGTATGTCCCGAACGACCGTATTCGAGCCCCGAACGGCCCGTGTCGCCCGAAGTTTATGTCTTCCGGACATTTGCTAAGCGGATCAGAACTTATTATAAGAGATCCTCAATGATTCCGGTACTACCGGCGGTTCCGCTCTGAATCCGGGGCCGCGAGGGTGCATGGGCCGCGCACGAGTCCGACGGAATCGCGTTCGCATCCGGGAACAACCGATGTTCCCCTGGTGGAAGCTTTTTCCCACGCTGAACAGCTCACGTATCGGCTGGGGCGCGCGTCGTTCCGACCGAAACCCGTCAACAATACTTACAAAATGGATGAGGATCAGAAGTTGTCTATCGACGAACTGAAAAAAATCGCCACGACGCTTCGCAAACACATTATTGAGATGACCACCGCGGCTAACAGCGGTCATCCCTCCAGCAGTCTGTCAGCAGTGGAGGTCGTGACAGCGCTCTACTTCGGCGGCTTCATGAATTACGACGCGAAGAAACCGGATTGGCCCGAACGCGATCGCTTCGTGTTGAGCAAAGGCCACGCGGTCCCCGTCCTGTACGCAGCCATGGCCGAGGCGGGCTACTTCGGAGTCGAGCTGCTCAAAACCTTGCGTCGCCTTGGCAGCGTCCTCGAAGGTCACCCCAACCTCAAACGCCTGCCGGGGATCGAAGCATCTACCGGTTCGCTCGGTCAGGGACTTTCCATCGGTCTCGGCCAGGCACTGGCCGCTCGCGTTGATAAAACCAAGTCCAAAGTCTTCGTCGTTATCGGTGACGGAGAGATGGGTGAAGGTCAGGTCTGGGAAGCCCTCGCCGCCGCCTCCAAATACAAAGTTGGCAACCTGACCGCCATTATCGATCAGAATGGTTACCAGCAGACGGGTGCGACGAAAGACGTCCTCGATATGGGCGACTTCCAGAAAAAAATCGAGCCCTTCGGCTGGCACGTGCAGACGATTAACGGCAACTCGATGGAAGAAGTGGTCGACGCTCTCAAAACCGCCGAAGCGGTCACCGACAAGCCGAAAATGATCGTGTCGAAAACCCGGAAAGGCTATGGCATCCTGCCGTTGCTGGAAGAAGCTGGCGATACCAACTTCCATGGTAAACCGCTCCCTCCGGCCATGGCCGAAAAAGCCCTCGCCATGCTTTCCTGAACCTGTTGTTGAGCACGCTCGACCGTCGAGAACAAACGGTCGACTACTGCTCGCAAGGTTGAATTTCAGGATCAGCATTAACCTCTCGCACAAGCGGACTTTCAATAAAGAGACAAGATAATGGCACTAGGTGAATTAAGCGGATTGAAACTGGGTCAGGCGACCCGCGATGCCTTCGGTGATGCCCTCAAAGACCTGGGCGCGGAATACAAAGATGTCGTCACCGTGGATGGTGACGTCGGTAACTCAACGCGCACGGAACCCTTCGCCCAGGCGTTTCCCGACCGCGCCTTCAACGTCGGCATTGCCGAGAGCAACATGGTTTCGGTTGCGGGTGGTCTTGCCTCCAGCGGCAAAACCTCTGTCGTGGCCAGCTTCGCGGCGTTCCTGCTCTGCAATGCCTACGATCAGATTCGTATGTCTGTGGCTTTCCCCGGCCTGAACGTGAAACTGGTCGGTTCGCATGCCGGTATTTCAATCGGTGAAGATGGCCCCTCGCAGATGGGCATCGAAGACGTCGCGCTGGCCTGCTCCCTGCCGGGCGTGGCTGTGATCGTGACCGCCGATGGTCCGTCGACCAAAGCCGCGACGAAAGCGATGCTCGACCATAAAGGACCGACTTACCTTCGCCTCGGACGTCCGAAAGCTCCGGTGATTTACGATGCCGATTGCGATTTCACGATCGGCAAAGCCAACGTCGTGAAAGAGGGTAAGGATATCACCCTCATCGCGAATGGCCTGATGGTCTCGGCCGCGCTCGATGCCGCCACGGCACTCGAAAAGAAAGGGCACTCGGTTCGCGTGCTCGATATGCACACCGTGAAACCGATCGACGAAGCGGCGATCATCGCTGCCGCGAAAGAGACAGGCAGGATCGTTGTTGTCGAAGAGCACCTGGCCCATGGCGGTCTTGGCTCCGTAGTGGCGATGGTGGTCTGCAAAGAGCACCCCGTTCCCGTGTCGTTTGTGAACCTGGGTGACACGTTCGCTGAAAGTGGCGACGGTGATGGACTGCTCGAGAAATACGGCCTCACTGCAGATTCGGTGGTGAACGCTGCCGAAGGCCTCCTGTCCTGAAGCGGTGCCGCGGTCGTCGCATTCTGAGTGGAAATAGACATAAACAAAGTTCCCCTGATTCAATGCATATTGCCTTACCGGGGTTGAATGTCTATTCTACAAAACGACCGCGGGCGATCGCTGCGTATCGTGAAATGTAAGGGTGACGCGACCTTTCCAACGGTCGTGTCATTCTCTTCAGCCGATGACGCCTGACTTCAAACAAGAAAATAGACGATCACCGCGACGTCAATCGACGTCGCGTTTTTCATGCTGATGCGAGGGCTTTGTTTAGGTGGTTGAATACCGCACCTTCAAGAATACCGATCCCCCGAGGATGGTCGCGCTGTGGCATGCCTGCCACCTCGGCCGCGGGGCTGCCGCGGGATTCACCACCGATGCGCTCGAACGACTCGTCTTTTCGCAGACCTACTTCGATCGGGAAGGTCTTATCTTTGCGGTTGATGGAGATCGTCTCGTCGGCGCCGTGCATGGGGGATTCGGTCCGAACGAATCCCGCTCGGGCCTCGACTATTCGCATGGGCTCATCTGCCACCTGATGGTTCATCCGGAGTTTCGCCACACGGGTATCGGCGCGGAACTGTTGCGCCGTGGTGAGGAGTATCTGTACGCCAAGGGGGCGAAACGGATACAGGCCGGTCCCGCTCCGGAGGATGCTCCCTTTTATGTGGGGCTGTATGGCGGAACAGCGCCGACCGGCTTTCTGCAGTCCGATCCGGTCGCGGCGAAATTCTTCTCGACGCACGGCTACCATCCCGGTGCGAAGTATTTGATCTATCAGCGCGATCTCAAGAGCGGACGCGAGCCGATCAACTTCCGTGTCACTACCATTCGCCGCAAAATGGCGCTCTCGCTGTCGGAACCATTAGGGGCTCCGAACTGGTGGTGGGTTACGCGTCTGGGCCGACTTGATACATTGCGTTTCGGACTTGTTCCCAAGGGGGGCGGACCGGAAGTCGCGCATGTGACGATCGTCGGGCTCGATTTGTATATCTCCTGCTGGCATCAACGGGCAATCGGCCTCACAGATTTGAGCCTCGCCCCCGGACAGACTGACCCGCTTTACAAACAGGTATTGATCAGCATGGTCTGTCAACGTCTTCGCGATGAGTTGATCACCAACGTGGAGATTCAGTGCAACGAATCCAATACGGCGTTATCGCAGATGGTGCTCGGCACGGGCTTCACGCTGGTGGATACCGGCGTTGTCTATGACAAGAACGGGTAACAACGCTGCCTCGCGCTGAGCATGAATGCTCCTCTACGGCACCGATTGCATCGGGCTTTCGATAATATACACGACGCTTTCCGCCCGCAGGTTGGATGCCCAGGCTCGCTCCACTGCCGCCCCGTTGATAATCGGGATCTCTTTGATGATCCGGCAATTGAGCTGCCCGACCGTGAGGTAGCGGAAGTCGGAAATCGACATCAGGTGCAGGTTCGGCGTGTTATACCACGAGTAGGGCAATGTTTCGGTGACGGGGGCGCGGCCCTGCCACAGAACCTGGAGACGGACTTTCCAGAATCCGAAATTAGGGACGGCCACAATCATCCGTCGGGCGATGCGGATCATTTCCTGCAGGGCGAATTTGGGATGGCGGACCTGCTGCAGGGTCTGGCTCATGACGGCCCAGTCGAAGGAGCCACTGGGAATTTCAGGAATGCCGACATCGAGGTTTGCCTGAATGACCGGGACACCATTGCTGATCGTCTCGAGCACACCCTTTTCCTCGAGTTCGATGCCCATCACCGAACAATGCGATTTGTCACGCAGCTTGGCGAGCAGACGCCCATCACCACAACCGAGGTCGATCACCCGGCTGTTTGGTTCGATATGTTTGATGATGATATCGTCCGTTAGAGCCAGTTCCATGTTGGGCATGCAGTAACGCCGCGCGTTGGGATGGCGATCGTGGGGGTGATCTTCCCCGTTCGACGAGATGTTGGCTGCGGATTGGGAACGTGTCTGAGTCATCGTGATTCGAACTATTGAGTTTTCTTCTGTTTGAGGCTGGCGTAAGTCTGTTCGAGGAAGGGACGCACGGCCGCCGCGAGCTGATCGCATTCGATCAGAAACGAGTCGTGGCCATAGGGTGACTTGAATTCGATGAACGAAACATGCCGCCCCGTAGCGTTGAGTGCCGTGACGATCTCTTTACTCTGGCTCGTCGTGAACAGCCAGTCGGTATCGTAGGAGGCTACCAGAAACCTCGCGGTGGAATCTTTCCAGGCGGTCGCCAGGGAGCCATAGCTCTCTGTGATGTTGAAGTAGTCCATCGCCTTGGTGAGGTACAGATAACTGTTCGCATCAAACCGCTCGACAAAACGGCGCCCCTGGTAGTGCAGGTAGCTTTCAATCTGGAACTCGGTTTCCTTGAGCAGATTGTACGTCAGCTTGTCGGTGTCCTGGAGGCGTCTCCCGAACTTCATCTCGATCGACGCTTCCGAAAGATACGTGATATGCGCGAGCATGCGGGCCAGGGCCAAACCGTAACGGGGACCCTGGTCGCCATAAAAACGGCCTTCTTGAAATTGCGGATCAGCGAGAATCGCGCGGCGACCGACAGTATTGAAGGCGATGCTCTGGGCGGAGACATTTGCGGCGGAGGCGATCACGATTGCGGCGCCGACGTCGTGCGGGTAGCTGGCGGTCCATTCGAGCGCCTGCATCCCGCCAAGGGATCCACCGACAACGGCGAGAACCTTGTCGATCCCGAGGTACCGGAGCAATTCGTGATGCACGCGAACGATGTCGTTAATCGTGACCACGGGGAATTCAAGGCTGTAATGATCGCCTGTTTCCGGATTGAGCGCGCCCGGCCCGGTTGTTCCCATACATCCGCCGAGGACGTTGGCGCAGACGACGAAGTACTTGTCGGTATCGAGCCCCTTCCCGGGGCCGACGAAGTCTTCCCACCAACCCGGCTTTTTGCGATCGCCGTTCTCGTGGTAGCCGGCTGCGTGGGCGTCGCCAGTCAGGGCGTGGCAGATGAAGATGACATTATCGCGAGCTTCAGAGAGGGTGCCGTAGGTTTCATAGGCGACCTGAATCGGGCCGAGACGCGAGCCTCCCTGAGTCTCCAGCGGATGCGGGGGCTCAAACAGCGTCGCGGTTTGTGTCTCTACAAAACCGACGGAGTTGTTCGGAATCTGGAAGGGGTCGGTCGTTTCAGTCGCCATCGATACGGTATGGATCTACAACGTCTCGTTGATCGTAAACGGGTAACATGCGTGCGGGAGAGAGTCACAATTGCGGGATTTGTATTATAAACCGCCGGAGAAGCCATGACGAGTTCGCCGTCCGGATACCATAGAACATTTTAGAGGGGGACGGCCGGTTTTCGCCATGAGAATTGACCGGCGATGCCCTGTTCGCCCCATACCGTTCCCCTTTCAGGTGGCATCTCCCTTAATTCGGACCCTTCATCCCACCCCGAGGTTCGTTAACATCGGCAGGCTTTACCAGACTTCCGCCTACTCATTGGTTATAATGTGCGAGAATGGAGGGTGGCCGATCCCATCCTGATGAACGTCTGATTCAATTTACCCACGGGAGCTTCCCTGGCGAATGTCTCGCTCGAATACCTGCCTCAACTGGATCGTATTAGTCTTCGTTCTGCTCGGTGGTTTATACCATTCCGGGATCGCTCAGGCTCATCCGATCTCCCTCACGAATGCCTACGTGCGCGTGCACCCCGATAAAGTGTCAGCGAAGATCGAGATCTTCGTAGAGGACCTGTACCTCTTCCATAACCTGCAGCCGAATGATCAGGACTTGCTCGAACCTGAGACGATCCGCAAGGGAATGGAGTTGCACAAAGATTTTCTGCGCCAGCATTTTCAGATACTGAACAAGGATGGCGAAGCACTGAAGGGAGAGGTTGTTGATGTCCGCGAGTTCGACATCCCTGAGAAAGGGTTGCCGCTTGCGTCGCTGATGTTTTTTCAGCTTACCTACACGATCGAATACCCGGTTGATAAACCCGAGTTCCTGACCTTCCTGCAGGACATGGGAGATGCTGCGGCCCAGGTTCCTTCCGAAACTCAACTGCGTGTGTTGCAGGAAGGAGCGAAAAGACGCAAGGAGAAACTGATGCTTCCCGGCGAGCCGTACACCATTCGCTTCGATTGGGAGAATCCGGAGATGGAGGATTCCAGTTTCGGGGCGGACGATGCGGACCCGGAGACAGCGGAGGAGGAGGAACTGCTGGGAATCACAAGTTACGGGGCGGTCTATTCCTTTCTGTATATTGAACGGCGCGAAGTCCGGCATGAGATTCTGATTCCGGTGGTGACATTGGAGCAAAGCATCGAAATTCCCCGCGAGGACTCCGCGTTCCTGAAAGTGGATGAACAACCCGCGGCTCGCGAGGCGATCAGTAAATTCGTGAAGTCGAAGAACCCGATGGAGGTGAATGGCAAACAGATTGAGCCAGAGATACAGCGGATCGATTTCTATGGTCTCGACTTCCGCGATTTTGCTCAGCAGGTGCCGGAACAGGACATCAGCATGGCGAACGGCCGCGTGGGGGTCATCATGACATATCAACTCGACGCACCGCCGGAAGAGCTCAAGCTGACGTGGGATTTGTTCAATCGTTACCTGTGGGATGTGAGGGGGACCGTTTACGTCGACGATAAAACGATCAAGACGGAGCTGTCGCGACTCGACGACGGCAATGTCTTCACGTGGAAGAGCGAACAGGCAGTGGAGCCTTGGCGGACCATCGATTCTGAAGCCGTCAACCTGCCGGAACCGGCGACCTTTCCGGTGTCGATACCCGCGGTGCTCTGTCTATTAGGGGCCTTAATCGCAGTGATCAAAGGGCGGAGATTCGGTCTTCTTGCGATTTTTCTGGTGGTGGGGCTGGGACTCGCCTTCGTTCCCGTCGCTCGGATTGACGCCGCCAACTGGATCGCGCCTCCCCAGCGACTATCGGAGGAAGAAGCGCAAGGAGTCTTCGAAAAGCTGTTGCGAAATGTCTACTACGCGATGGAAAATCGGCAGGAAGAGCAGATCTACGACGGCTTGGAACATGCTGTCGCCGGGGACATGTTGAGCGACCTCTATCTGAAGATGAAAAAAGAGCTCGTTATTGAAGAGCAGGGTGGGCCCGTCGCGCGCGTGACGGACATCAATATTGTTTCGAGTGAAATACATCCCCCCAGACAATTGGCGACGGATGAACCGCCCGACCCGCGCGCGTTTCAAGTCGACTGTCACTGGCAGATCGTGGGGACGGTCGAACACTGGGGGCATATTCACTCGCGGACGATCGAGTACAAAGCGGAATTCCAGGTCAGTCCGGTGAAAGGAGAATGGAAGATCACGCATCTCGACGTGAAGAGTGAAGACCGGATCAAATACGAGACCAAACTGAGAGGCATCTGACAGCACGAAATTGTGACAGGAAACCGACCGCGTTGCCCCAACTTCAGAGTCATATTGCAGCATGCTCAACATCAAAGACTTGCAGTTTCAATACCCGGAATCAGGATTCCGGCTGTCGCTTCCCGAGTGGTCGGTACCGGCGGGGGAACCTGCTGCGCTTGTGGGGCCAAGTGGGAGCGGCAAGACAACATTGCTGTCGTTAATTGCGGGAATTCTCACTCCCGCGTCCGGGCAGATCGAGATATCGGGGCAGGCGCTTAATCAGCTTTCCGAAACAGAACGTCGCAATCTGCGAATCAGCCGGTGTGGATTGATTTTTCAAAGCTTTGAACTGATCCCGTACCTCAACGTAGTGGAGAATATCCAGCTGCCCTACTACCTGAACCCGGTTCTGGACCGCACCTCCGAGGTTGAGATACGTGCCTATCAACTGGCTGAAAAACTGGGGCTGTCGAGTTATCTCAACAGTCGGGTGACATCGCTCTCGGTGGGGGAACAGCAGCGACTGGCCGTTTGCCGGGCGCTCATCACTCAGCCCGATGTCATCCTCGCAGATGAACCGACGGCGAGTCTGGATCAGGCGAACGTGGAGCGGGTGATGAATATCCTGCTCGAGTACACTCGCGAGCGAAACGCGCTCTTCATCATGTCGACGCACGATCCTCGCTTGTTCGAACAATTTGAACATCGACTCGATTTCGCGAGCCTGCTCAGCACGTCGGCCTGAGAATTCAACGGCAGCCTGTTTCCTCCTCCGAAGCGACTTCAACCCGGATTTAAAAACGAACAAATATGTGGCGTCCCCTCTTTCTCGCCTGGAAAGCATTGCGATACTACCGGACCCGGTCTGTATTGCTCATGCTCTGCCTCGCGATCACGTTTTCATTGCCGCTGGCATCACGGTTGTTGATTCGCGAGTTTGAATCGCAGTTACAATCGCGCGCGGAGGCGACGCCACTGGTCGTGGGGGCGAAGGGGAGCCGTTTTGACTTGGCGCTGCATGTGCTTTACTTTCGCGAACCGGCACTGCCGACGATCAAATACGCTGAGTATGACCGGTTGGTACGGACCGACTTTGGTTCCGTTTATCCCCTGCATTGTCAATTAACGGTGCAGGGCTCACCCCTCGTGGGAACGAACGCCAGCTACTTTAACTTTCGCCAGCTGAGACTCGCGGAAGGAGAAAGTATCGGCCGACTGGGTGACTGTGTTGTGGGAGCCAGCCTGGCGGACGAACTCGATGTGCACCCCGGGGATCATTTGACCGTCGATGCCAACAATGTTTTCAGTATTGCCGGCATCCCCCCGTTGCGATTGAATGTCGTCGGGGTACTCGAACGGAGCCATTCCGCGGACGACGACGTCGTGTTCGTGACAGTGCAGACAGCCTGGGTCGCGCTGGGAATCGGACATGGACATACGACAGCGGACGATGGAACCCATGGTCACGAAGAGCAGTCGACCGATCCGAAGACGACGCAGAAGGCGCTTGGTGCTTCGGCGCTTCTCCCGTATACCGAGATCACGGAAGAAAACATCGGCAAGTTTCATTTTCACGGCGAGCAGTTGGAGTTTCCGATCACGGCCGTGATTGTGAACCCGGAAAGTGATCGTGAGAAGACACTCCTGCGGGGGCAATACGTCGCGGATGATGCGATGTACCAGATCGTACAGCCGGAGGAGGTCGTTGAGGAACTGATGGACGTGGTTTTTCAGTTCCGCTTCTTTCTTGATCTGGCCGCCGTGCTGATGGGGGTGACGACCTGTTGCCTGTTGTTGTTAATCGGTTGGCTTACGCTCCAGATACGGCAGGCAGAGATCCATACGATGGTGCGGATCGGATCGAGCCGGTCGATG
>PABD01000251.1 GCA_002702685.1 Planctomyces sp. | reverse complement strand
GGTGCGTGCGAATTCCATCCCTCATCGCCGGGTGGGAAGCAAACGGACGACGATTCGTTTCACCGATGAAGACTTGCAGAGTTATGTGGACAGTTGTGGTCACGCTGCCATCGAACCCGTCCCAGAAGAAGACAAGCCGCGTCGCAGTGCGCCGCGGCCTGTTCTGAAACATCTGAAGTTCTAGAACAACTCAGGATGCGTTCTGCAGTTGTCGTCGGAGGAAGTCGGGATTCTGCGAAAGGTGTTGATACACCCTGCCCAACATGGCGGTATCGCGGTGGCCCATCAGTTGGGCCACCGTAATACCATCGACACCCTTTTCGAGCATGCGGGTGGCGAAGGTATGTCGAAAGTTGTAGAGGCAGAGTTTCTCGCCGGTCTTTTTCTCGATCCGGTTGAAGCGACAGTTCACGGCTGTCGGTTTCCAGGGATTGCCGTCCGTGTTTCGTAGCAGCTTCCCATGCGGGTACCGCTGTCGATAACGCTCGCTGATTTCCCAGGCGACATCATTGAGATAGATGACGCGGACGTACCTCTTCCCTTTTGCCTCTTCGCTGGGGAAGACCCACCGTCGATTCTTGAGATCAATGTGCCGAGCTTCGACCCGCAGCAATTCCTGGGGGCGAGCGCCGGTTTCCCAGGCGAGTGTGAGCAGATCACGGAATTCCCGATCCTTCACGAGTGACAGAATGTGGGCGTACTCCTCTTCTTTCAGAATGCGCTCGCGTCGTCCACCCGGAGGTTTTTCCAGATGCATGATCGGATTCTGTTCGATGTGGCCCGCTTTCAGGGCCCAGTTGAAGGCGCGTTTGATCGCGGTGATCAGACCACGTTTGTGGCCGTCAGTCCATTTGGGATTGGAGTCGACCCACCGCTGCACGTGGAACGGTTTCAGCTGATGCACCAGCAGATCCGGGTGCATCTTGAGGAACGACTGCAGGCGTTCGAGGTAGTAGTTGTACGTCGCCCGGGAGCGGTTGTGAGACGTCCATTCGAGGAACTCGTCACAAATATACGCGACCGACTGGCTGTCAACTTCGACACGTGGAAACTCGGCCATCAGCTCGTGGTACCTCTGAAAGGCGAGCGTGCGGTCCTTGGCGAGACGATATTGTTTTCCGCGGATTTCGACGTACCAGAGCTGGCGGTCTTTGCGGAAGAAGGGTTGAGGGTGACGGGGCATGAAAAAACCTCCCAGCTAAAGAAAGAGAAACGAACAGCTGGAAGCCGAGAGGCTTTCGGGCTCCCCGATCAGCGGCGAACTGGTCGGGGAGTCTTCTATCTTACCCGCGAATTTCAAACTCTGACAAAAAGTCTGACAAGCGGGCATAAAAAAAGCACCAAACGTCATAAGTCGTTTGGTGCCAAAGTGAAGGCGCAGGGACTTGAACCCTGGACCTACGGATTAAAAGTCCGTTGCTCTACCAACTGAGCTACGCCTTCGGGTGTGAAGAATGCGGAATTTAGCAAGGCTGGCCACGGGATGCAATCTAGCAGGTCCGTTTCTTGCCGCTTATCCGTTGATTCTGACAGATTTTAGCGGTTTTTCAACCCGGGTAGTAATGGTACTGTGTGAATGTGCACAAGCAGGCTTTGCTTACCTTTTCGACACGGGTTCATTTTCGGAGGTTCGCCTCCCTAAACATGTTGTGCCAAGGTCGCTCCGTCCTCGGGTCGTCTGATCTGAACTCCACTTACCTGTTATAGGCAATCATCAGCCTGCGACAACTTTCCGCGGCAGGAACGTAAGGTCTTTCCTGCGGAAGCAGTTAACGAGCCCGGTTTTCTTCTCCTTTCAGAATCAGCTTTCGTATCCTCTCCGTGGTCCTGGTCAGATCCTGAAATTCGAGAATCCATTCGTCGACGTATTCCTTGATTAACTTCCGGCTGATTCCCACGTGAATGCTGAATTGGTTTAATGGTTTACCGCGCAGAGAACGCTCCGTGTCCCATTGGATGTGAATCGGGGCCGATTCGAATTCCTTGCGCCATACATCGGGAGAAGGAAACACCGTCTGTTCCGGATGCGTCAGCACTCCGAGAGAAAGGGCTTTCTCCCAACCGGCTCGACTGATACGAATTGCCAGGATGCGTTCCTGTCCCTTTTTCTGACCCCACTGACTGCGGTGCATCAGCCAGAGCTAAGAGGGTTTGATCCATGTCATTCTGTGAAAGCAGAATGGGGCAACAAATCGTTGATTCCTGAGCGCCGCGTCGGCGATCGAGTCATTGTAGGCTTGATAGACCACGATGGAATCGTGGTTGTAATCGGCCCGGATTTCGTATTCCTGCATTTGTTGAATCTGGCACTGTTGATTCGAAAAAATGATTGCATCCAGGTAGAGGGTTCTCATTCAAGGAGGTTCGCTCCTGTCTGGTATTTCCTGCCGCGCTGTTTTATGCTGGCGATCTTCCTTCCTCAATTACTTGTGCAATTTGTAGAGAAAAAGTGGTTCGAAACATGGCGAAAATATGGCGGTTTTCGCGACATGATGAACAGCAGGTTCGCTCGCTCTCGGCGGGGCTGCGGATTTCGCCGTTGATGGCTCAGGTGCTGATTGCCCGAGGGTATGAATCTTCCTCCCAGGTGCAGGAGTTCCTCGAAGCCAAATTGGTCGACATGCATCAGCCCGAGCTCGTTCCGGGGCTCAACGAGGCGGCTAACCGGATTCTCGCTGCGGTCGAGAACGGACGCCGCATCACCATCTATGGCGACTACGATGCTGATGGGGTGTGTGCGACGAGTATTCTCTGGCATTGCCTCAAACTGCTCGGGGCGAATGTCGACTACTATATTCCGTCCCGGCTCGAAGAGGGTTACGGTCTCAACAAAGGATCGATTCAGGAACTGCACGAAGCCGATCCCGAGCGTCTGTTGATCAGCGTCGACTGTGGCATCACCAGTATCGAGGAAGCCAATCTGGCGAAAGAGCTCGGGCTGGAACTCATCATCACCGACCATCACCAGTTCTGCGATGAACTTCCCGCGGCGGCCGTCGTCGTGCATCCCCGGTTGCCGGGCTCGGAGTATCCGTTTGGTGATCTCTGTGGTGCCGCTGTCGCCTTCAAGCTCGCGTGGCGATTGTGTCAGCTCAAGGGAGATGGCCAGAAAGCGACACCCCGCATGCGTGAGTTCCTGTTGAGCGCGATGGGGCTGGCGGCGCTGGCGACGATCACCGATGTCGTGCCCCTGCATGGCGAAAACCGATTGCTCGTTCGCTTCGGATTGCCCGCGCTCACCGAGCGTCCCGGTTGCGGGATGAAGGCTTTGTTGACGCTGTGCGAATTGCAGGAAAAGAAACTGCTCGAAGCCGATGATGTCGCGTTTAATATTGGACCGCGCATCAATGCGGCCGGTCGCCTTGGCCAGGCCCGGTTAGCGGTGGAACTGTTGACGACCGAGAACCCTGTTCGTGCCCGGGAACTTGCTGTTTATCTCAACGAGATGAACGAGATGCGGAAGAAGGTCGAGCGGAAGATTCTTAAACACGCGAAAGAGATTGTCGACGAAAACCCCGAATGGGAGTCCGCGCCGGCACTGGTGATCGCTTCCACCGAATGGCATCCGGGGGTGATCGGGATTGTGGCCGCGCGAGTCGCCGAGCAGTATTCCAAACCGACAATTCTGATCGCCATCAATGAAACGACCAAGGTGGGGCAGGGCTCCGGGCGGACGGTGGCGAATCTGAATCTGCACAAGGCACTCACTGGCGCGGAAGAGTATCTGATCACCTGCGGTGGACACGAAGCGGCGGCCGGACTGAAGATCGAGGAAGACAAGATCGATGACTTCCGCGCGGCGTTCTGTAACCAGATACAGAAACAGCTCCAGGGCGATCTACCCGAAGAGGAACTCTGGATCGACGCGGAAGTTCGTCTCGCTGATTGTACTTATAATGCGGTACGGGAACTCGATCGGCTGGGCCCGTTCGGGGAACGGAATCCACGACCGACCTTCGCGGCGACGCGGGTCGAACTGGCGGAGCCTCCACGCAAGATGGGGGCGGGGGAGCGACATTTATCCCTCACGCTGCATCAGCACGGTAAGCGGATCAAGGCGATCGCTTTCGGGCGTGGCGACTGGGCGGACGAAATCGCGCGGACGAACGGCCGGTTGTCGGTCAGCTTCGCGGTCAGCATCAACAGCTTCCGCGGGCAAAGCTCGGTGCAGTTGCTGCTCAAGGACTGGAAAGCCGAAGAGGCATAACGGCGGACATCACGACGTGACTTCGTTGGGGAAAAGCCTTACTTCTGCAGCCAGTTCGCGGAGAGATTCCAGCGGCTGCCGGTCCGTTCGATCTTCACCGTATGGTTCGGATCGGTGATCGGCATTTTCTTGTCCCACTGCTGCAGCAGGTCGGCGACGGCCATCCAGGAATTAAGCTCGGTCGCAGAGCCGTTAGCATTCTGCTTTTTGGCGTCCATTGTTTCAATGATGAGTCGCGCCATATCGGAGAGCGAATTCACATTGAACCGTTTGCACAGCGCGAGCTGGTCGGCGTGCATTTTCTTGACGGCCCGGGTCAGTTCCTGGTTTTTGCTGAGAAGCGATTCCTTCTGCTGCGGGAACTGATTGCAGAGATCGCGCATCTCTTTCAGCTTGTTGATTCCGTCTTCGACCGACTCAGCTTCGAGCATATCAAGCATCGCATCGAGTTTGGCATCGGGCGACATCGCGTGCATCAGTTCCTCCGCCTGGCTGAGCGCGGAGTCCGAGGGTGTACTGGCGGAATTGAGAGCGGCTTCCATCGCCGCCGCCGCGAGTGATTTCGGCTTGTCGGCGAATGTCGGCTCAGGCCGTCCGGGCTTATCGAACTTGCTCTGATCCAGCTTCGGAGCGGGAGGAGCAGATTTTGGAACTGGTTTCGGAGCGGGTTCGGGCTGCGGTTCCCGCATTGCCTGCGCGGCCGGTGGTGTTTCAGGTTTGGGCCGCGACTGCAGGGATTCATTCTGATGGCGAAGCTCTTCCAGTTCCTGCTGCATCCGGCTGACAACATCGCGCAGTTTTTCGTTTCCGGTCGCGCCGAGCAGTTGCAGGACTTCGGCCCGTTCCTGGTTAACCAGCCGCAGCTGTGTCGCAATTTTCTCGCTGATGATATGCGGCTTCAACGTCTCTTCGTCCGAGGAACGGTCGACGCGTAGGCGTTCCAGGTTCTCACGGGTATTCCGCAGTTTCTGCTGGAGCTTCTGGACTACACCGAGGGTGCTCTGCTCCTCAGTATGGTCAGATACCGAAACGGGAGCGGGAGAAGTCTGTCTGGTTGCGGTGTTCATAACGTCAAACTGCCCAACGAGATAATTAAAATTCAGTCTGTGCGTCCCGACTGCCGGATTTGGCGAATGTAGGGATTCTCCTTTCCTCTATCGTCATGCGGAAGGAAAAAAGTTGTGGAAAACTTTGCGGATTGCATCAACTTTTCGTCTTCGTCGGTTACCTCTCCGGGGTGAGCTTCCCATACTGTGGGGAACTTCAACCTCGAAACGCAGGGAGACTCCCGAACCACGGATTTTACGATGAACCGCTACAAACAGATGATGGAAACGCAATGGCTGATCGCCCAGGGAATGGTGCATGACCGGCCGATTATCGTCCGCTGTGTCAGCCCGCTCGAGCGGCAGGATATTCTGCCCGACACGCCCTGCCTGGTCGTTGTCTACTGGGAATACGAGGGGGACGCGAACGGTCTGCCGCTGTCGGCGGAGAATGGCCGCATGGAAGAATTCGAGCGACGTTTGAGCACGGCCCTCGGCGAGGACAGCTTCGGTGCGATGGTCGGCGTACAGACGGTGAACGGCAGGCGGACGTTCATCTTTTACGTTCGCGATGTCGATGGGTTCCAGGAGCATCTGGTCGCCATTACGGACGACCTCGAAAACCCGTGGCCGATTCAAATCGAGTTCGATGAAGACCCCGAGTGGAATTTCTTCTTCGAGCACATCTACCTGGAGCAGCAGGAAGGGCAGGGGGAAGCCGGCGACGAGTAGCGCGCTGGCCTATTTCTCGCCGGCGATTGCTTCGGCGGTGTTGATCAGATGGTCGCGGACCCGCATGTAGGAATTGAGCGTCGACACATACGCGACATTCATGAACGGTTCCACTTTCTCCTGCGTCAGAAGTTCCATGTGAGATTTGCGGAGTGACTTCAGATGCTGCTTCAGGAGCGAAGCCTTCGCTTGGCTTTTCGAGAGAATCTCCCGCTGTCCTGATTTGTACGACTCTACAACGAAGTCCACATACTCGGAGACTTCATCGTGCAGCTTGAGCAGGTTGGCCATGTGATGTTCGTCGAAACCATGCCCCTGTTTCAGCAGCTTGGTGTGGAACTTGAGGATACTGCGGATGTAGTCGCTGACCGATTCGAGTTCGTCCGCCATGCGCAGCTGCATGCGACCTTCGGCGATCACCTCATGCGGCACATTACCCGCCAGCAGGTCTGTCATGAAGACCGTGATCTCATCCTGAATATTATCGAGGACTTCCTCCCGATGATAAAACTTCTGGATGAGTTCCTTGTTCGGCTCCGGTTGCTGCAGCAACTCTTTGAGCCACGCCATCATCTTCTGGCAACCTTCTCCCATACGGATGATCTCCTGCCGCGATTGCTCGATCGCGATCGTCGGCGTCTCGAGCATGCGGATGTCGAGGCTCGTCAAATGGGGTGTTTCTTTAACCGCGCTGTCGGGGAGCAGCTTGAGCAGAAGACTGGCCATCAACGGAACGAATGGCAGGAAAATAATCGTATTTGCGATGTTGAAGACCGAATGCGTGGTGGCGATGGCCGACGTCATTCCCGTTTCGGTTTCCAGATTCACGCCGGCCAACCAGGGAATGAACTGCACATACTGTCGGAAAATCAAGGCGATCCAACAGACACCGATGAGGTTGAAGATCGCGTGAAAGTAAGCCGCGCGGCGCGCGTTTTTCGTGGCGTTGAGCGAAGCCATGAGCGCCGTGATCGTCGTTCCCACGTTCTCGCCCAGCACGAGGGCCGCCGCTGTTTCGTATCCAATGGAACCTTCCGTCGCCAGCGCGATGGTGATTCCCAAGGTCGCGGAAGAGGACTGCACAAGCATGGTGGTGATGCAACCAACGAGCATGCACATCACCATCCCCTGGAAGCTGCTGGCTGAAAAACGATCAAACATTGCGCGGAATTGCGGAATGTCTTCAATGGAACTGCAGGCATCCTTCATCAGTTCGAGGCCGAAGAAGACCATGCCGATCCCCATCAGCGCCATCGAAATATAGCGCGTGCGATCTCTGTGAGAAAACAGATAGACGAAAGCCGATACGCCAAGCAGCGGCAGCCCGTATTTTCCGACCTTGAGCACGAGGATCCAACCGGTGATCGTGGTGCCGATGTTGGCCCCCATAATGACTCCGATCGCCTGGGTCAAACTCATGAGACCACTGTTTACGAAACCGACCACCATCACGGTGGTGATCGAACTCGACTGCACGATCATGGTGACGAGCGTGCCGACAGAGGCCGCCATCAGTCGGTTATTGGTCACCTTGTGAATCAGCCCGCGGAGGCTGTTCCCCGCAACGGCCTGCATCCCCTCCGACATGCTTTTCATGCCGAACAGAAAAATTCCGAGACCCCCGACGAGCGTGAACATGATATCGAGAACGGCTTTAATATCCATGGGAGCGATCTTGGTGGTCTCGAATAGCGGAATGCCCGCGGAGGGGGACCAGAGCTGCCGCGGCACTGTAAATATTAAGTTTTCTTCTTTCAGATTTAACAAACTGGGCAGAATAACGATTCCCACAGGCGACCGAAATGCCCCTGCTGAAATTCAGCCCTGAAAACCACTTTTTGCCGACTTGTGAGGGAAAAACAGGCAGTGGATCGTTTATTCTGGAAAGGAATGGCCTAACTCGTCTTGTACGCCCGTACCCTTCTGTGAGATCAGCGGCATGAGTCACGTCTTCTTTCGCGAAAAGCTGTTGGAATGTCTTGGTGGTCCCTGGCCGGAGAAATCGGACCTGCGTCCCGTGGTTAAAGAGACCGCGCAGCAGAAAGGGTACCGGATCGAGACATTGACCTACGAGGCGGAACCGGGCGATGCGATTCCAGCTTTAATGCTCGTACCCGATGGTGTCGACGCCCAGCACCCGGCTCCAGCCATCGCTATCTGGCACCAACACGGAGGGCAGTACCACCTCGGCAAGAGTGAACCGGCCGGACTCGCGGGAGACCCGATGCATCACACCGGGGTCAAGCTCGTACTGGAGGGATACGTCGTCCTGTGTCCCGATGCGCTCGCTTTCGAAGAGCGGCAGGACCCGACTGGCAAGTTGATGAATATGTCGTACGAGCGATTTGAATTTCTCCGTTACGTCATGCAGGGGAAAAGCATGGCGTGGAAGAACATACTCGACATGCAGCGGGCGATCGATTACCTCGTCAGCCGCCCCGAAGTCAACGCGGACAAGATCGGTTGTTACGGACACTCGATGGGATCAACCCACACCTGGCTCATCGGGCCGTGGGAAGAACGCATCAAATGTCTCGTGGGAAACTGCTGTCTGCCGACCTACAAAGGGATTCACCGCGAGCACATGTTGCACTGCTTCCCGAACTTCATCCCGGGGCTCGAGCAATACGGCGACACGCCGGACATCGTCGCGCTCATTGCTCCGCGTCCCCTGCATCTCAATTTCGGCGAGACGGACAGCGGCACTCCGATTGAAGACATCCCCTGGGCAACAGAAGTCATCCGGAAGGCCTACGACGGCCAACACGCGGAAGACAAATTCTCCGTCTACATCCAACCCGAAACAGACCACGTCCTCTCCCCGGAAATGTGGACCCACACCAGAGACTGGTTCAAAAAGTACCTCGGCTGAAAGTGACAGGAACCTTTAAGCACGGATGCCCATTAAAAAGGGTGGCCCAGACAATCACGAAGTGTTGTCTGGGTGCCGCAGGCACACAAAGGCATCAAACGTAAGTAATGCAGGAGTCGAGCGACTCTGATCTCGAATGGCATTCACCACTTACGTGTTGCTCACGCAACCCAGACAACTCTGACGAGATTGTCTGGGCCACCCCGCAAACGAACGAGGTCACTCCGATACCAATCGCTTCATCTCCCGCACCGCGGCTTCCATGCCGACCATGATCGCGCGGCTGATGATGCTGTGTCCGATGTTGAATTCGTGGACCCCCTCGATTTCAGCGACCGGTCTCACGTTGCGGTAAGTCAACCCGTGCCCCATGTTGAGCAGCAGGTTGTACTCGCGCGCGGCGCGACCCGCTTTGATGAGGGTCTGCAATTCTTTTTCGATCTCTTTAGCACCGTTCGCTTCGGCATAACTGCCGGTGTGCAGTTCCACGGCCTGCACGCCCATGCGATGCGCGGCCTCGACCTGTTTCACATCCGGGTCGATGAACAGGCTGACTTCAATCCCCGCGTCCATCAACTGCTTGGCGCAGGTTTCCACCCGGTCGTAATTGCCGACGACATCGAGCCCTCCCTCTGTCGTCACTTCTTCACGTTTCTCCGGAACGAGACACGCTTTGTGAGGTTTGACATCCAGCGCGATCTTCGTGATCTCTTCTTCCGCCGCCATCTCCAGATTGACCGGTACCTGGGCGACATCCATGACGACGCGCACGTCGCGGTCCTGAATATGTCGGCGATCTTCCCGCAGGTGAATCGTAATCCCGTCGGCCCCGCCCAGTTCCGCCAGCACGACCGCCCACGCCGGATCCGGTTCAATCGTCCGTCGAGCCTGACGTACGGTCGCAACGTGGTCGATATTCACACCAAGAAGAGGCATGGTAGAACTTTCTATCTCTGAGATTTCTATAAGGGGTGCAAAACGCTCGCGGCTGGTCCGGGCGATCAGACGGGTGGCCCAGACAATCACGAAGTGTTGTCTGGGTGCCGCAGGCACACAAAGGTGTCAAACTTAGGCGATTTCAGAGTCTAGCGACTCTCACATCGTTTGGTATTCAACGCTTATGTGTTGCTTCGCAACCCAGACAACTCTGACGAGATTGTCCGGGCCACCC
>PABD01000250.1 GCA_002702685.1 Planctomyces sp. | reverse complement strand
ATGAATTCCTGCTGCAACAGAAGAACGTCGATGTGATTCTGATCGGTGCTCCCGATCACTGGCATACCAGGATGTTGATTGACGCCTGCCGCGCGGGGAAAGATGTTTATTGCGAGAAACCGCTGACGCTGACGATCGACGAAGGCAAGACCATTCGCGATATCGTCGGCTCCAGCAATCAGGTCGTGCAGGTTGGCACCTGGCAACGGAGCGATCACCGCTTTCGGCTCGCCGTTGAAATGGTGCGGCAGGGACGCATCGGCAAACTGCAGCGTGTCACCTGCGCGACGGACAAGAATCCGACCGGTGGCCCGTTTGAAGTCAAAGAGGTGCCGGGGCATTTCAACTGGAACCTGTGGCAGGGACAGACTCCTGATGTGCCGTACATTCCCGAACGGTCGCATTATTCCTTCCGCTGGTGGCGGGAGTATTCCGGCGGCAAGATGACCGACTGGGGCGCGCACCATATCGATATTGCGCAATGGGCCATTGACAGTCTGCCCGTCGAGATCAACGGACGTGCGAAGTATCCCGACATTCCGAACGGATATAACGTTGCCACTGATTTCCAGGCGGACGTGAAATATGAAAACGGGGTCGAACTATTGATCCGCGACGAAGGTCGGCGGGGAATTCTGTTCGAAGGGGACGAAGGCCGCATCTTTGTGAACCGCGGTTCGATTTCCGGCGCGCCGGTGGATGACCTGAAATCCAAACCACTCAACCGGGACCAGTTCGTCGTGTACGACAATGACAACCTGGAACGCCCGGAACGGATGGGGAAACTCGATGCGATCATCAATCATATGGGGAACTTCTTCGACTGCATCCAGACGCGGAAGCAGACGATTTCCGACATCGAATCGCAGCATCGATCCGTCAGTACCTGTCATCTCGCCAATATCTCCATGGAACTGGGTCGCCCTCTCAAGTGGGACCCGGATGCGGAAGTCTTCCCTCAGGACGACGAAGCCAATGCGAAACTATCACGTGAACAGCGAGATGGTTTTCAGACGGTCTGATTTTAATCCCAGTTTGCCAATTGAAAGCAGCAGCGCACATGAATTCCACTCATCCGAAAATGACGCGGAGAGACTTGCTGAAGGCGAGCGTCGTCGGTGGGCTATCCGCGGGGCTTGTCGGCAAGACCCTGCTGTCTGAATCCTTCGCCGCGGTGGACGAGTTCCAACTGAACTATATTCTGAACTCCGCGATGTACGGATACACGGATGTCGCCACGGTTGTCGGTGAGGTGCACAAGACGGGGACGAAGTACATCGACATCTGGCCGAAGGTGCACGGCAATCAACGAGAGCAAGCGGAAGAGATGGGCGTCGAGGCGTTCCAGGATCTGCTGAAGCAACATGAGGTCGAGCTCGGTGTCGTCACCTGTTATGTACAGGGCCCGTTCAATCTCGCTGAAGAAATGAAGTTCGCGCATGCCGTGGCGGGACCGGGGACGGTCCTTGTGACGGGAGCCCGTGGTCGAAAAGGACTGACGGGAAGCGAATTGAAGAAAGCGGTGTTCGACTTCGTGGAGAAGATGAAACCACACGTCGCTATGGCGGCCCATTACGGCTGTACGATCGCGGTGGAGAACCATGCTCACAGTCTGCTGGAGTCACCCGATTCGATGCGGTGGTTCGGCGAGGCGGCTGCGGAGATGGATCCGCTGGGCGTCGCACTTGCGCCGCATCATTTGCCGCAGGATGGCGAGCTGATCGGCGGAATCGCGGATGAACTCGGCAAACAGGTGGCGTTCTTCTATGCTCAGCAGCATGGAATGGGGTCTTCGCAGAAGTTGCCGAAAGAACAGGAGATGCTGCAGATGCCGGGTCGCGGGGAACTCGACTTTACGCCGATTCTTGCGGCGCTGAAGAAGCATCATTACGCGGGTTTCACCGAGGTCTTCATGCATCCGGTTCCGCGTGGCATTCCCATTCTCGACACGACCGAGGCGATCACCGAAGCGATTAACGAATCGCGCGCCTATCTCGAGGAATGCCTTAAAAAGATTTGACGGCGCACCGGCCCTCTTATCGGTCAGCGTCGCGGTCCGATGTATTCGTCGGTGTATGTGTCCAGAATCAGGACTTCAATACGATTGCGGTTCTCGTTCGTGTCGAACTGTTTCTTCTCGAGAGGCATCGTCGAACCCGCGACACCGACGCGTAAACGCTCTGGTTCAATCTTGAGCACAGAGACCAATGAATCGTAAATAAACCGGCCACGCCGATAGCAGAGATCGCGTTTTTCCTTGTCCGGGATTGATTCTGAACAGTGGGAGCGGATTTCGATTTTGTTCGGCTTACCCATCAATTCCTGTGCGATCTGCTGCAGCTTCAGGATTTCGTGGTCGGGTAGCGTCTCGCTGGCACCATCGAAGTAGACAGGCTCTCCGACCAGAATGACCTTGCCTTCCTTGTTGCGGAAGACGCGCAGATCCTCACCTTTGGTGGACTGACGCCTGAGACCACCGTGGGCTTTGGAATCATTCTTCCAGGAGCCGAGCTTGGTCATCTTTTCAATCATGCTGTTGTGCGGGAAGTTTTTCCCCGGCGGATTGGAAGGGGCAAAGTCGTAGCCGACATATTCCTGCAGCGCGTCCAGAATAGCGCGGTATTTCTTATCCGCCACGACTTCCGACAGGGAAACGAGCATGATAAAGAACGTAAGCAGGAGGGACATCATGTCCCCGTACGTCACAACCCACTCAGGTACGCCAGGAGGACCGTCGTCTTCCATAACTCCCTCCTCACCAGTTCTGTGTGCCGCACATGACTAATAAACTTCGCGCGCGAAACTGCCCGGGCGCATTTCTATCAGTTGTATCGGTTCGGCGAATTGAGCGATTCGAGTTCGTTTCCTTACTCGGTCAGGATTTACGCGGGATCGATCCGGAACTGTTCAGGTCAGGGAGTATCATGCCTGATGGATTGGAGAATGGCGTCAAGTTTCAGAGTCTGCTTGATCTCGTCAAATGAGATCAGCTGATCAGCTGTTTCGGTGATTTTGCCATTCCGCTGTATATCGGACATCAGGTTTTTCAAGGCCCCGCCCACGGCCAGCAAGGTTGCGATCGGGATGGCCATCAGCTTGTATCCTAACTTTTCCAACTCCGGACCGGACAGGATCGGGGTGCGGCCACCCCAGAGCATATTGATCATGAGGTGAGCGTCGACTTCATGAGGAAGGGCCCGAATCTGTTCTTCGGTTTCGAGGGCCTCTACGAAAATCATGTCGACGCCCGTATCGGCGTATTGTCGAACGCGGCGGCAGACATCCTCGAAAGATTCCACGGCGAGGGCATCGGTCCTGGCGATGATCAGGAAATCCGGATTCTGTTTTGCTTTGTTGGCAATGTGAAGCTTCTCGAGCATTTCCGTGGCAGGAATGACTGCTTTGTCCTGAAAGTGTCCGCACCGTTTGGGGAAGACCTGGTCTTCCAGCAGGATACCGGCTGCCCCGGCGGACTCGTATTGCTGGACTGTTTGCATTACATTTGCCGGGCCTCCGAAGCCGGTATCGCCATCGGCAATGAGCGGGATGCGAACCACGTTCGTTATACGGCGAATCGCATCGGTCATTTCCCGCGCGGAAATCAGGCTGAGGTCAGGAAGCCCCATTAGACTGGCAGTCGCCCCGAATCCACCGAGGAACAGCAGTTCGGCCCCGGCAGATTCCACCATCAATGCGGAGAAGGCGTCATAAATTCCGATTCCCGTGGTTAGACCGGGCTGTGACAGTTTTTCCCGGAGAGCCGCAGTGGACGAACGATTTGCGGTAAAGCGAAAGTTATTCATGAGATCCTGTCTGGAAAGTGGATATCCGCGGGGCCGAACCCTTATTATAGTCTCACAGCTCTTTATCTGTGGGGGCCTTAACTGCGTGAAATCTGGATATTAAAAATGTTATAGAACGCGCGGGTATTATTTCGATGGTAGATTACAGGCGTTCCGCCACCCTAACGAATTTCGGCACTGTTACCTTCTTTGTCCTCTTCTCCTCTTCAAAGCAGGTGCGGCCGATATGAATTTATCCCTCTCAGAACACACACCTTATGCAGACACAACTTATTGTTGAACCGAAGGGGTTCAGCACGTTATGTGGTAAGATACGTGATGTTGGAATTGTAGCTTTCGACACGGAATTCGTTTCTGAATACACATACCGTCCAGAACTCTGTTTACTCCAATTCGCTTTCGGCGATGAAGTCGCCGCAGTGGACCCTCGGGAAGTCAACGATCTCACCGAATGGTGGGATATCATGGCCGACCCGGAGGTGACGGTAGTCGTCCACGGCGGTCAGGCTGAGGTTCGCTTCTGTCTTGAAGAAGGACAGAAAACACCAGTGAACCTGGTCGATATCCAGCTGGCGGAGGGGCTCCAGTCGAGGAGCTTCCCGCTCGGATATGAGGCGATTGTAAATCGTCGGCTGAATGTTCGCCTCTCCGGCAAGGAGACTCGGACCGATTGGCGCCAGCGCCCGCTCAGTGAGCGGCAGATTCACTACGCTCTCGAAGATGTTCGTCACATCGTTCCCATCTGGTTGAAGCAGCGCAAGAATCTGGAACATCTCAAACGGATGGATTGGGCCGATTCGGAGTTCACCCGATTGATCCAGGACCAGATGGCCGACCGGCGGCGTCCGAGTTGGAGTCGCCTGACGGGGATCTTCCGGTTGAACAAGCGCGAGTTCAAGATTGCGAGTCTCATCTGCGATTGGCGACAGGCTGAGGCCGAGAAATCAAACCGGCCCTTGAAACGCATTCTGCGCGACGACCTGATCATCGAACTCGCGCGGCGGCATCCACAGACGCAGAAGGAATTACTCGATACACGGGATATGAATCGGGATGGGTATAAGCGGCATCACGATGATTTATTGGCGGTGATCGCGGACGGGATGAAAATCCCCACTAATAAACTCGATCCGACGCCCGAACCTCCACTGGGTGATCCAGCGATCGACAGCCAGGTGCTGGGGCAGCTGCTGTCGCTCGCACTTTCGAATCGGTGCGCCGAGATGAACGTCGCCCGGCAGATTGTCGGGACGGCCGCGGATCTCAAACATTTCATCCGTTGGCACCTGTACGGTCGCGATCCAGAGGGGATGCCGCGTCTGGCGGAAGGCTGGCGTTCCGAGGTCTGTGGCGATCTGCTTGCCAATCTGATTGACGGGAAACTCTCTCTCCGAGTCGTCGATCCTCGCGCTGAGAACCCCTTGCATTTCGAACACTGGGAAAGGGAGAACTGACTGTCGGGGCGATGCCATCGATTGGTATCGCAGGCCCGGTTATTCAAGTTCCCGCGTTCAGCCTGTGGACGAGCGCCGGACTGAGTTTGCCCTGATGGATGAGCGAAGCGACGAGCAGTCCCGACAGGAACTGCTCGTCGGCGAGTTCTTCGATTTCCTGTTCCGTACGAATACCGCCGCCGCTGATCAAATCCAGGCCGGGAAAGCGTTCTACGATATCCTGACAGAGGAGACGGGTTGCGAGGCCGGAGCCCGTTCCAACGGAGCTGATGTCGAGCACAATCATCTGTCGGATTCCGGCCCCCCAGACGGCAGCGGTGATATCGAGCGGGGGAGCGTCTTGCCAGTCTTCACAGGCGGAAACCGGCGTTCCGTTCCGCAGATCGAGACTGAAGACAATCCTCTCCGGGCCGAAACTTTCAACGGCTTCGCGCAGAAACAGGGGAAAGGTCAGCGTTTCCAGCGCAATAATGGCGCGATGCGCCCCTGCTTCCAGAAGTGTCGCCAGCTCAGAAACTTCCGTCGCCCCGGCATCCACATCGATCTGAAAACCCGCTGCGGTTAACTCTTTCAGTGTATCTTCTGCGGGGGCAGCTCCCCCAATGGCGTCGAGATCAGCCAGATAGAAGCCTTCCGTTGAAAAAGCGTCGTGGAGCGCCGTTGCGATGTCCAGAGGACGGCTACTGTCAGAATAGACACTATGGATCGGCTTATAGAGCTCCCGACGGCCTGCAATACCCTGCACGATCAGGCCATCTTTGAGGTCGAGTACAGGGATGATTTTCATGAGATCTCTGCGGAAAGCGAATTTAAGGTTTGATATTTGGCGCTGAAAAAGAAACGATAGATTGCGTGTCAAAATTGCAGGGACAACACGCTCCTTTTTGAATCTGACGCGACATCGCAGATCGCATCATAGGAGCTGATGCCTTCCGGTTTCAATCCGGTGCTCATCGCGATTTTCACCGTTTTAGCGGCATCCAATCAGTACAAATACCAGAGCTCTTTCAGCATCGGCTCATGCTGAATCCCCGTGTGAGACATCCGCATTTCCCGTCTCGCTTCCGATTCCAATTCACGTACTTTTCATCGCACTCCACCAAGAATGAAGCTGTTCCACTACCTGCAACGTAAGTTTATTTACCGTCCCAGACGCACGAACCTGCTTTCCGTTACCGAGCACGACTTCGATCCGGAACTGTCCCACGATGTTTCGATCAAGACCGACGACAGCCTGAGGCTGAATGGCTGGCATCTACGGTCCTCGCATGCCGCGCGGGAAGAGAGTAACTGGTCCGACAATTACCCGACGCGCCCCCGCGTGGTGCTGTTTCTGGCGGGCAACTCGTCCAACCGGCAGCGGCGCGTGACCCAGTTCCATATCTTTCTGGAACTGGGACTGGATGTTGTCTGTTTCGATTACCGCGGTTATGGCGACAACCCGGGGCGGCCTCGCGAAGATCATATCGCTGCGGATGTCCACCGTTACTGGAAATACGTCACGGAGAATCTGCACTACAAACCCGAAGAGGTACTCATCTGTGGGCAATCTCTCGGGGGAGCCATCGCGGTTCGACTTGCGGCAGAATTGTGCGAGAAGGAGAGCGTTCCCGCTGGATTGATCCTCTGCGCCACTTTCACATCTCTTCGGGAGGCGACAAAAAATCTTTATCCCCGTCTACCCGTGCATAACCTGCTGGTCGAGTCGTATAACTCGGAAGCCTTGATCGGCAACGTGACCTGTCCTCTCATCTTCTTTCATGGGGGACAGGACGACGTCGTTCCCCTGAAGTTAGGAGAACGTCTCTACCAGTCAGCGGAGCGATTCTCGGCGACAGGGGTGCCGAAGCGGTTTGTGGAACTCCCCGAGGCGGATCACAACAACTTTGCAATGGTTGAACGAGAGATCTACCAGGGAAGTCTGCGCCACTTCCTCTACAATCTGACGCCGCCGCCCGACTCTGCCACCATGTTGATCATGAACGAAATCTGACGCGGTCCATTAGGCATCGGGAACTGGCGGCGATCGGAAATCAGCGACGTTCGTCCAAATCCGAGTTTTCGTCGTGTCGGACGTCGACCACCAGCAGCGATTCAAAGCCGGTGCTGACGAGTTCCGGTTCGGGTTCGGTCAGTACAATGGGCAGTTGCACGAAGAATCGACTTCCTTTGCCGAATTCGCTTTCGAGGAAGATCTCTCCCCCTAGAAGTTTCGTCAGCTCCTTGACGATCGATAGACCCAGGCCCGTCCCGCCAAATTCGCGGGTCATTGTGTCCTGCATGCCGGGGATGCTTTTTCCCTGGCGGAATTTATCGAAGATCATCTCCTGGTCGTCAAGCGGAATGCCGACGCCTGTATCTTCGACGAGAATCTGGAATCGCTGCTCGTCGATCTTATCGACATAGATGTTCACGCGACCCCCTTCCGGCGTGAACTTGACGGCGTTCGACAACAGGTTGTTCAGAATCTGTTGCAGCTTTCCGGGATCCTGTTGAACCGTGGTCACTTCGTCCGACGGGACCAAATTGAGTTCAATGTTCTTCTTGTGAGCGAGGGACGAAATCGAGTCAACCTGCCGGGAAACGAGATCGTTGATGTTGATATCGACTATCTGCACTTCCATCTTGCCGCTCTCAATTTTCGCGAGGTCGAGAAGTTCATTGATGAGCGCGGTCAGCTCACGGCCCGACTGCTGGATGTTGTGGACGTACCGATGCTGCTTTTCGCTGAGATTTTCCGCCTGCTCCAGGACTTCACTGAATCCGAGAATACTGTTTAGCGGTGTTCTCAACTCGTGGCTCATCGTGGCCAGAAAGTTATCCTTCAGTTTGTTTGTCTCGTACAGGTTCAGGTTCACCTGCGCGAGTTCGTCGACTTTTGCATCGAGGTTACGGTTCACCCCCTGGAGTTCTTCCTGTACCGTCACCAGGTGACGCAGCATGCGATTGAAGGCATGGCTTAGTTCTTCAAACTCGTCCCCTGTCCGGATATCTGCGCGCAAGTCAAGAATGCCGCGCGCAATGCCATCGCTGACGTCTTTCAAGTGGAGGACCGGTTTCACGATGACATAACGGACAATGGCGTACGCCGCGAGCATGGCCAGGAAAGCCGTGACAATCGCTGTCGCCATCAGGATGGCGTTGTTCATGGCGAGGGCTTTTTGCGTTTTCTTCAGCGGGAACTTCAAATAGACGACACCGAGGAGATCCCCCTCTTTGAGATCGGGATTCGTCTGCTTGTGGCAGCTGATACACGATTCCTTCGCGCGCATCGCCGCATAGTAATGGTACGTGTCCCCCTGTTCGGCATCGGTACCGGGTTGCGTCAGAGTAAATTCGGATTCGCCGAGTCGAATCGCGTCCATGGCGTCGTAGGCTTCGTTGTGCAGGGGGCGTTCGGTCAGTTTCAAGACCTGCCAGTTAAAGTCCTTGGGTTCTTCGAATTCAGTGCTGGATTGATCACTTTTTGACGCATATGGGTTTGATGCGAGGGAGTCCATCGACAGTTTGTCGATGACCTCGTGGAAACTGGGAAGCTCCGACGTTTTCCAGTGGTGGGACAGCATCACGACGCGGGAGAGGGTCCGGGCGCGGGTAAGGTTGGTGTTCTCGATCAGCTTTCGATTGAGCGAGGCGTAGAAGTAGAAGCTGCCGGCAATCAGCAGCATCAGTCCACCCCCGAACAGGAAACGGCATTTCCGCTCAAGGCTGGTTTCCCCCAGGAGGCGTTTTACGGTGCGATAAGACATGCAGTCGGACTCGGGCTACATGAGAGGAGCGAATGGGGAAGGTTCAGTCAGGGCACAGGAGAAAGAGCGAGATGCGATCCCGCCCGCACAGGGACTGGAAACAGTTCAATCATATGATATTTTGGTGAAACCGGGCAACCAGATTTTGTGGGGCGATTTAGCATGTCCGCAGTTGCGACGGGGCTTCGGGAGTTGCTACGATCGATCCAACTCTGTGCCCCGGGATTGTTTTGCCCTCCCGGGGAGTTCGTTTTCAAACTGGGAGAGAATTCCATGTCCCTCGGGAAAACATTCCGTTCTGGTGTCCTGACCCTGCTGGCAGCTATGTTCCTTTCCCCTATGTCCGGGGTTTCCGCCGCCACGATCGCGGACAATATCGCCGCGATTCAGCAGGTCGACCAGGAGGCAACGAACAATCGGGCGGCCGCAGCCGCTTTGAAAGAGTTACAGAATTCCGCTACGGCGGACGACCTGCTCGT